>CAJUHM010000049.1:0-12530 GCA_910586475.1 uncultured Muribaculaceae bacterium
TCTTCATGGCCCACCACTGGGTGATCTGGGTTATGGCAGTCATTACCGGACTCTGCCATGCAAAACAGGCGGCCATGGCCGACTACTACCGCCAGTTTCATCTCTATTTTCTCAAAGGAGAGGAAGGAAGCGAGCTTGAAAGCGGCTCGCAGCTGAAAAAACAGCTGAGTGAACTGAGCTGGAAAGGAAACTTCTGGAAAAAACTGACACTGTCGACCTATACGAACTACACCCTTCAGCAGGAAGCCACTGCCCCCGCAATGCAGACTCTCCGCCGCGAACTCAGTGACAGATTCCCTGACGGACAAATACCGAAGAGCTTCCGCGAAGCATTCCGCCGGAAATCGCTCCCGCTGATGAAATATACTAATATACTTTCATTCAACTGGCGAACTATCGCACTTTTCACTTCGCTGTTCCTCCAGATGCCCTGGCTCTATTTTGCCTTCGAACTGACGGTCCTCAACATCCTCCTCATCTATATGATCATACGTCACGAACGTATCTGCCGATTCTTCACACGCGAACTGAAAGAAGGCAAGTTCTAAACTATTCAGAAGTATTATGAAACTGAAAGGAATCATCTTCGACTACGGCGGCACTATCGACAGCCGCGGCGTTCACTGGAGCGAAATAATCTGGGACGGCTACAAAAGCAGCAACGTCGGCATTGACAAATCGACATTCCGCGAGGCCTACGTCTTTGCCGAACGCGAGCTGGCACGTGTGCGCCACATTCTTCCGAATGATAATTTTCACGATCTTCTGATAAAAAAAATCGAAATCGAACTTAAATGGCTCGCCGACAACAGCCATATTCCCGCCGAAGCAGTCGGGAAGTTCACAGCGCCCATAGCCGGATACTGCTACAACGCCGCCCGCGAATCGATCGAAGAGGCGCGGCCCACGCTCGAGATTCTCGCATCACGCTACCCGATGATGCTCGTCTCCAATTTCTACGGCAACGTCGATTCTGTTCTGCGGGACTTCGATCTGCGACGCTATTTCAAGGGGATCATCGAAAGCGCAGTTGTCGGAATCCGCAAGCCGGATCCGACCATCTTCCGCCTCGGAGTCGTGGCACTCGGCTATGAGCCAGAAGAAGTGCTTGTCATCGGCGACAGCCTCAAAAAAGACATCCTGCCCGCCCGGTCGATCGGCTGTCAGACCGCATGGCTCAAAGGTAAAGGCTGGACAGCCGAAGAAGATGCCGCAGAGGATCCCGCAATGATAAAAAAACTTAATGAGGTTCTCGACGTGGCATTATAAACCATTAACAAAAACGCGCTCATTTTTAACACTCATAAACTAAAATAGCACCTATTTGCCCGTTTTTTAAACAACAGTAACAAAAATAAGAAAATATTAAAGTATAAAATTTTTGCAATTGGATTATATAGCGTACTTTTACACGCTCTTTTCTCGGGCACAACTAAAGCCAGTCGGCTTTTAACCTTAATATAGAACAAAAATATATACTATCAATTTAAATTTATGAAGGCAACTGACGTAAAACCTGCTGAAGGTAAACTCGGCGTCCTCGTAGTTGGACTCGGAGCCGTTACTTCAACATTCATGACCGGCGTGCTTATGGCCCGCAAAGGTCTTTCCAAGCCCGTGGGCTCGATGACCCAATATGACAAAATCCGTGTTGGCAAAGGTGCTGACAAAAAATATCTGAAATACGACGAAATCGCGCCTATCGCAAAACTCGATGACATCGTCTTCGGAGCATGGGACGTTTATCCTGCCAACGCCTACGAAAGCGCCATCAACGCTGAAGTTCTCAAAGAAAAAGACATCAACCCGGTCAAAGATGAGCTCGAAGCCATCAAACCGATGAAGGCCGCTTTCGACCACAACTATGCTAAGCGTCTCGACGGAGAAAACATCATGAAGGGCGCTACCCGCTGGGAAATGGTTGAAAACCTCCGCAAAGATATCCGCGACTTCAAGGAAAAGAACGGCTGCGACCGCATCGTCGTGCTCTGGGCCGCTTCTACAGAAGTATATGTACCGGTTGACGACAAGATCCACGCTACAGTTGAATCGCTCGAAGCCGCAATGAAAGCTGACGACAAGGAACACATCGCTCCTTCGATGTGCTATGCCTATGCAGCTCTTAAAGAAGGTGCTCCCTTCATCATGGGTGCTCCCAACACAACTGTCGACATTCCCGCAATGTGGGAACTCTCTGAACAGACCAAGATGCCTATCGCCGGTAAAGACTTCAAGACCGGACAGACTCTTGTCAAATCCGGTTTCGCCCCCATCATCGGCACCCGCTGCCTCGGTCTGTCAGGATGGTTCTCTACCAACATCCTCGGTAACCGCGACGGTCTCGTGCTTGACGAACCCGCCAACTTCCGCACCAAAGAAGTTTCGAAACTTTCCACACTCGAATCGATCCTCGTTCCGGAAGAACAGCCCGATCTCTACACTGACTACTACCACAAAGTCCGCATCAACTACTATCCTCCCCGCAACGACAACAAAGAAGGATGGGACAACATCGACATCTTCGGCTGGATGGGCTATCCGATGCAGATCAAAATCAACTTCCTCTGCCGCGACTCTATCCTTGCAGCTCCCCTCTGTCTCGACCTCGTTCTTCTGAGCGACCTCGCTGCACGCGCAGGACGTCACGGTATCCAGCGCTTCCTGAGCTTCTTCCTCAAGAGCCCGATGCACGACTATACCAAAAATGAAGTTCCCGTCAACCACCTCTTCCAGCAGTATGTCATGCTGAAGAACGCTATCCGCGAAATGGGCGGTTACGAAGCTGATGAGGAAATCGACTGATAGTTTCACAGCCATCTCCCTTACTAACTGAATTCAAATAAAAAAGCCTGCCCCTTCCGGCAGGCTTTTTTCGCTTTCCGCAGACGTCAGTGTCTGACGATCGGCATAATGCTCAAAAAGAAGAGGCGGCGTCATAATGGCCCATACGGGCAGAAGCATTCTGACAGCATCCTCTCCTTCCGGCGCAAAACGATGGCGCTGTGTCAAAATTTTGAATCTTGACACAGCGCCATCGTTTTTTTTATTGTAAAATGTTCTGAGAAGAGCAGGGGAGGGCAGGGGAATGAACCTACCTGCCGATGTTTTTGCTTAGCTCAAGCATGCGCTCGATCGGGCGGCGTGCGCTCTCCATAAGCTGCTCGTCAACGACGATCTCGGGAAGTTCGTAGAAAAGGCAATTATAAAGCTTCTGAAGCGTGTTGAGTTTCATGAATGAGCAATCGTTGCAACCGCAGGTCGAATCGGCAGGAGGAGCCGGTATAAACGTTTTTTCAGGACACTGTTTCTGCAGTTCATGAATGATTCCGCTCTCTGTTGCCACAATGAAACTGCCGGCTTCCGACTCAACGGCATACTTCAGCAACACGGCTGTCGATCCGACCTTGTCGGCGATCAGCTGAAGCGGCTTCTTGCATTCGGGATGGACAAGCAGTTTTGCCTCCGGATTAGCTTTCTTAAGCTCCATGATCTTCTCAAGCGAGAAACGTTCATGAACGTGACAGGCACCGTCCCAGATCGCCATCGTGCGTCCGGTCATTGAGCTTATGTATTCGCCAAGATTACGGTCGGGACCGAAAATGATTTTTTCATCTTCAGAAAGGGATTCAACAATCTTAAGAGCATTGCCTGAAGTGACCAGAATGTCGGTGAGAGATTTCACACGGGCAGTCGTGTTGACGTAGCTGATGACCGTGTGTCCGGGACGCTCTCTGATGAATTTTTCATATTCGTCGGCCGGGCAAGAATCGGCAAGCGAACAACCGGCATTGAGATCCGGAATGATCACCTTTTTGTCGGGGCATAGAATTTTGGCCGTCTCTCCCATGAAATGAACCCCACACATCACAATGATCTTCGCTTCTGTCCGGGCTGCGATCTGAGCAAGCGCAAGAGAGTCGCCGATGAAATCGGCGATGTCCTGGATCTCGCCCTTCTGATAGTAGTGGGCCATGATGATGGCGTCTTTCTCCTTTTTCAGTTTCAGAATGGCTTCCTTGAGATCTGTCACATCGTCGGGGACAGGAGCGTCAACGTACCCTTTATCGACATTCATTTCTATATTATTTAAGTTTTAGTTTTTAAATTTTTACTTTAATAAGAATAATAAGTAGTGTCAATAGCTGTGATAACTTTTCTGCAGTTTACTTGATTTTTAAGTTATTAAACCGAGGTTATCTGGTTATTGAACGGTTACTGACACATTAGTTTTTTAAGCATCAGTCGTTTATGACCGTTATCAACATAGTGTCAATAATGTGCAAAGTTAATAACTTTAATCCACATAGAGCGTTAATAACCCTATAAAATTGACCTAAGAACTCGCATCAAATTAGTGGGCTTCATTTCATTGTTTATCGCGGGATCTGTATATACGGGATGTAGGTCCATATATGCAAGAATTGTTATGAAATTCTTCTGAATTGTTATTGAACGTTATCAACATAGTTTTCAACACGTTTTTGATCGGATTTGTTCTGCCGTTTTCTTGTCGTGCGTAACTGCCTGAAAACGGTAATGGATTATGAAAATTTCTGTAGACAATGTTTGCTCTGCACATAGGGTTGTTAAACCGGTTTTCTACCCTTTTTCAACACGGTTCATTGTTGTACGACAGTGAGTTGTCGACTTTATTGACACTGTGTTGAAAACATTGTCAACATACGTTTTATAACCTTTTCGAAATAAAAAGCAGCCGCCGGAATCAAATCGCGGCGGCTGTAGGCTGACTGTGGTTGGAAAATGTAGGAAACTGATATCTATTCCTTGATTCCGTAGGCGAGGTCGCCTGCATCTCCGAGACCGGGAACAATGTAGGAGTGGGAATTGATTTCCGCATCGATCGCGCCGATCCAGACTGTCGTCTTGTCGGCAGGCAGGGTTTCCTGAAGATAGTCGACTGCCTTCTGCGAAGCGATGACCGATGCGACATGGATCTTTGCGGGAGTGCCTTTGGTGAGAAGCGCACGGTAGCTCAGTTCCATCGATGCGCCGGTGGCAAGCATCGGGTCGACAAGGATCAGAGTCTTTCCATCGAGATTCGGCGAGGCTATGTATTCGATGAAAACGTCGAAATTTTCCTTCTCCTTATATTTTCTGTATGCCGAGACAAACGCGTTCTGCGCGTGGTCGAAATAGTCGAGAAAACCCTGGTGGAATGGAATGCCGGCGCGGAAAATAGTTGCGAGCACGATGTCTTCGCTCAGGATCTGGCTTTTGCATGGGGCAAGAGGAGTGTCGATAGTGACGGTTTCGTAGGCCACTCGCTTGCTGATTTCGTAGGCCATGATTTCGCCGATGCGCTGGAGATTGCGGCGAAATCGGAGCATGTCGTTTTGCACATTGATGTCGCGCAGTTCCGTCATGTACTGGCTGACGAGTGAGGACTGGTCGGCAAAATTGATGATTTCCATATCTGTAGGACTGATGTTTTTTAGGAATAACAAATAAGTGGTACAAATATATCAAGAATATTTGATGATAAAAACAATTGTTATCGACAATTCTTAGTCAGCATTTCTTCATTTTGTTTTCATAGGAATCAGTTTTTTTAACATCATCGACTGACGCAGTTCGGCAATAATGAGTTAAATTTGTAGACTACTCTTTTAATAAATTATTGAAATATCATGGCAAAACAGATTCGTCACGCCGGTTTTGTGACCAGGCTGGAATTTTCAAATACTCACTACATGGCACTTCAGTTGCCGACCGACATGTTTTATGTCTCGGTGGCCAACAGACTGATACCGGTAATTAAAAAATCACTCAGGGAGGATGCCCGTGTGACCGACACTGTCGCTAAGCAGGTTGCTCTGAGACTGACCTGTTATCTCGAGGATCTCGTGGCCGGGACGGGTGTATGGGCAGCGTTTGTCCGTCTCTGCAAGCAAAAATACGGCTATGCTCTTCCTTTCTATAAGGAGGAGTCGGAAGAATGTCTGGCCTGCGAGCCGACCGAGGCCGGAATTTCGTTCCTGCTGTGGAGCGATCTGAATCTTCTGAATCCGCAGACTGTCCTTGTTCCTCTGACGCAGCGCATCATAGACCTTGCAGGCGAGCTTTACCCCATTCTGATCTCGGCCTATGAGAATGCTCACGAAACGGAGATGATGGCAAAGATCCATCCCGACCAGCCGATGCCTGTGGTCTATCAAGTCCGCAATCTTTGCTACTGGCTGCTCTCGGGATCTTACCTGACAGGACTCCACGATCCGTTAAGAATCATGGATATGGCCGGCCATTTCTTTTCGACGGCAATGGCTTCGAAAGGAGGGGCTGCTCCCGACTTCAATAAAATCAGATATGCCGTAGACTCATATATTCCTTTCAATGTCAAGATCGGGCCTCTCGGTCTGTTGCCTCAGGAATGGCTTGCGGCAATGATGGAGTGTCGCGGTTGTGAGGATGATGCGAAATTCGCTGATGCGGTCAAGGAACTCCGTTCGATCCCCTATTCCTTCTACCTGATCAAGGAGATCTCTCCCGAAAAGGCAGTCGTGGAAAATTTCGATGGAAAAGAACTTACACTTTCGCCTCTGACCATGCCGGAGGGTGTTTTCCCTTCATATATGAAGGTGGACACTGTTTCGTATGCTTCGATCATCTATTTCGAGAAATCATGGATAATCAATGGTGTCGCAGTCAACACTCTGGAGCGCGAAGTGTTTGAAAATGCCCGCAAGGAATGGAAAGGAATCACTGAGGATGCCGGAAAACAGTTCGAGGAACAGCTTAAGAAAAACAATGGCAGCCGGATCGGAGTCTGCTCTTCGATCGACGAATATCAGAAGATCTTCGGTATCGGCGATGATCAGCTGACCGACGCTCAGAAGAAAATGAAATCGGAGCTCCAGAATTGCAAAAACATTCTCTATTTCATCAATTCCGGTCTCCATGTAGAGATTCTTCCCGATCTGGGCGACTGCATCTCGATTCCCGGAAATGAATTATATTCTTCAAAAGGAGCCAAGGAGCTGATAATGGTGTTCGACAAGACTCTTGCGTCGGAAGAATTCCGCGAATATATCGTCGAAAACAAACTGATACCCGCTGCCCGTCTGAAAACATCCAACAGTCAGATCGACGGCCACGCTCTGTTGCAGGACAATCTCCCCTTCTTTATTGACAATATCAAGGAAGGCAACATTGATTTCGTTGTAGATCCGCTCCGCGCTCAGAAATATTCGGTCTGAGCGGCCTGAAGATCTGAAAAACGATCAAACATTTGGCGAAAGTTTATAGGGCGCTGTTCAAAATTCAACATTTTGAACAGCGCCTGATCTTTTATTGAAAATGGCCCTTTTTTCCTTCTCTGGATGTCTATTTTTGCATTCAGATAAATAAAACTATTGGAATGTATCTCACACTCTCTCCTGACACAGTAAAAAGCCTTCTGTGGCTTCTTGCAATGCTGTTTATCGACTATGTCTCGGTGATTACGGCCGTGCTCATCGATCTGCGCAGCGCGATCATGAAAGCCAGGCGCGAAAACCGTCCGCGTACATCGAGCGGCTATCGCCGGACTGTCGAAAAGACCTCGCGTTATCTGACAACACTTATCGCACTGACGATTATCGATGCAATGATCGTCGGAGCCGCCCTGTTGTTCCGCTCCACGATGGGATGGAGTGTTCCGGTTTTTCCGCTGTTCACCACCATAGGGGCTGTTGGGCTTGCTCTGATCGAAGGCAAGAGCGTCATGGAAAACACTCAGCGTCGGTCTGATTTCACGTCGACGGCATCGAGCGCTTCGGATTTTCTGTCAGATAAAGAATTTGTTCGTCTTGTTGAATCCTTGCGATTGCTTATAGGAAATGCTCATCCCCCCAGTCCGGATGGTGAAGGGGAATAAAAAGCAGATTCCCCGCGGTAGGAAAATACCGCGGGGAATCCGTGAATTATAGTCTGTCAGTTCTAAACTGATTAGAGCTGGGGACCGGCAGCTACGAGAGCCTGACCGGCAGGATTGTTTTCAAACTTCTTGAAGTTGTTGATGAACATTTCAGCAAGTTTGGTTGCTTTTGCAGTCCATTCTTCGGGGTTTGCGTAAGTGTCGCGCGGATCGAGGATCTTCGGATCAACACCCGGAAGTTCGGTCGGTACGGTGAAGTCGAAGATCGGGAGCTGCTTGGTGGGAGCAGACAGGATAGCGCCGTCGAGGATAGCGTCGATGATGCCGCGGGTATCTTTGATAGAGATACGTTTGCCAGTTCCGTTCCAGCCTGTGTTCACGAGATAAGCCTTTGCACCGCTCTTTTCCATCTTCTTGACGAGTTCTTCGGCATATTTGGTGGGGTGGAGCGAAAGGAATGCAGCACCGAAGCAAGCCGAGAAAGTCGGAGTCGGTTCAGTGATGCCGCGTTCTGTACCTGCGAGTTTCGAAGTGAAGCCCGAGAGGAAGTAGTACTTGGTCTGTTCGGGGTTGAGGATCGAAACGGGAGGAAGCACACCGAATGCGTCGGCCGAAAGGAAGATCACATTCTTTGCGGCAGGACCGCGAGAAGGCTTCACGATGTTCTTGATGTGGTCGATCGGGTAAGAAACGCGGGTGTTTTCAGTGACGGATTTGTCAGTGAAGTCGATCTTGCCGTTTTCGTCAACAGTAACGTTTTCGAGAAGAGCGTCGCGGGTGATGGCGTTGTAGATATCGGGTTCAGACTCTTTGTCGAGGTTGATGACCTTAGCGTAGCAGCCGCCTTCGAAGTTGAACACTCCGTTGTCGTCCCAGCCGTGTTCGTCATCGCCGATGAGCAGACGTTTGGGGTCGGTCGAAAGAGTAGTCTTGCCGGTTCCGGAGAGACCGAAGAAGATAGCAGTGTTTTCGCCTTCCTTGTCAGTGTTGGCAGAGCAGTGCATCGAAGCCATGCCGCGGAGGGGAAGATAGTAGTTCATGATTGAGAACATACCTTTCTTCATTTCGCCGCCGTACCATGTGTTGATGATGAGCTGCATGCGCTGAGTCAGGTTGAAGGCAACACAGGTTTCAGAGTTGATTCCGAGTTCTTTCCAGTTTTCAACCTTAGCTTTCGAAGCGTTGAGAACAACGAAGTCGGGAGTGAAATTCTTGAGTTCTTCTTCAGTCGGACGGATGAACATGTTGGTCACGAAGTGAGCCTGCCATGCTACTTCCATAACGAAACGAACGGCCAGACGGGTGTCGGGGTTGGTTCCGCAGAAAGCGTCGACTACATAGAGAGTCTTGTCTGAAAGTTCCTTGTCGGCAATTGCCTTGAGCGCATTCCATGCAGCGGGAGTGATAGGCTTGTTGTCGTTTTTGTATTCTTCAGAAGTCCACCAGATAGTGTCTTTTGAAGTATCGTCCATCACAAAGAATTTGTCTTTGGGCGAACGGCCGGTGTAGATACCGGTCATCACGTTGACAGCACCAAGCTCGGTGTTCTGGCCTTTTTCGTAGCCGGTCAGTTCGGGGTTGGTTTCGTCAATGAAAAGCTGATCCCAGCTGGGATTGTGGACCACCTTTGCGCCGGTGATGCCATACTGAGAAAGATCAATAGTGCTCATTTGAATTGAAGACTTGAAATATAAATGGTTAATAAGTTGCAATTCTATTAACAAGCAGCGGAATCAAAAGTTGGCGACTCCGTAGGATGCTTGCATATCAAGTGCAAAGATACTTACTTTTTTGAAATAAGACAACAAAAAAAGATAAATTAAGGAAAAATTTCCGTATTGCTCATTCCCATTAGAGGAAAACTAATCTTTCCGTCAGGTTTCAAGCGCATTTGTGTTGCGCTATAGGCTACATATGTGTCGGCCTATTAACTACAAAAATTTGTTAACCTGCAACAGCGGCAGCCTCTTAAAAATTAAAAATAATTAAAAAGAACACCCACTAATTGTCAAAGCAAAACTTTGCTATTAATTTTGCCATAATTCAAAGTCACGGACACATCAGCGTGCTGCGTTGACTTTCTTTTCCCTATGTCTGGAATCCGCCAATCATAATTGTCCAGGGAAATAAGCTGCGTTATCATTCACTCCAGGTTTATATGACACGCTAACTGGTCGGAGCGAACGATGCTTATTTTGAGGACAAAGGCGCTTGGCGGTGCCTCAGGCAGCAAGGTAAGCATGGCAAGTTCCGACCTTTTTCAATTTATAAATGAGTGAAATTTTCATTGGCTCGCTGATCAGAGCCGAACTTCAACGTCAGGAAAGAACCACAGTCTGGTTTGCTAAAAAACTTGGATGTAACCGGACGAACGCCTATAAAATCTTCAACCGGCGAAGCATTGACACCGATCTGCTGCTACGAATCTCACGCATCCTCAACCGTAACTTCTTTGAAGTTTACTACGACCTCCTTGCCGACTGAACCGCCTGAAACTCGACACAGTCCAACCTCCTCAACTTAAAACTCACTGACGACTATGAAAAAAGCAGTCATCTACACCCGCACCGGCGACTCCGGAACGACATCGCTCGTCGGCGGAAAACGCGCCCTCAAACACTCCGACCGCATCGAAGCCTACGGAACACTCGACGAACTCAATTCAGCCATAGGACTCATAACCGCATCAACTGATCTGCAGGCAGCAGACCGGGAATTCCTGACAGACGTCCAGTCGCGCCTTTTCGACATCGGATCCCATCTGGCATGTCCGCCCGACGGAGAATTCCAGCTGCCGACCGGCCTGACTGATGAAACACTCGCGGCTATCGAGACTGAAATAGACCGTCTCGACTCAAAGCTGCCACGTCTCGACAGCTTCGTTCTCCCGGCAGGAAGCGAACTGGCAGCCCGTTGTCACATGGCACGCACCATCTGCCGACGCGCCGAACGACGCATAACAGCTCTGAACGAAACCGAACCCGTCGGCAACGACATTCTCGCCTACATAAACCGGCTGTCGGACTATCTCTTCACACTCGCCCGCCACTCCAACATCTCACAAGGCAACCCCGAAATCTTCTGGAGCAAAAAATAGGCTATTGGCTACCGCTGGTTGTCCGAATGTTAAGACCGCCTGGCACGGCCGGCAACAGTAACAAATTTCTTGAAACACTTTCTAAGACTTTTTTATAATAAAACCACCAAAAGAATTGTTAGAAAGAAATAAATGTGTACTTTTGCGGCACTAATTCCATAACAAGCCACGAAAAATAAAAAATATAAAACATAACTTACTATGTATTGGACACTTGAACTCGCGTCGAAGCTTGAAGACGCTCCCTGGCCTGCAACACGAGAAGAACTCATTGACTATGCCATGCGCTCCGGGGCCCCGATGGAAGTGATTGAAAACCTCCAGGAAATGGAGGACGAGGGCGAAACCTACGAATGCATCGAAGACATCTGGCCCGACTACCCCTCAAAAGAAGACTTCTTCTTTGACGAGGAGGAATACTAAGCCTACACGGAAGGATTAATCCAAAGAATACCAAAGAGTTGAGCTTCGCACCACGCGACAGCCCAACTCTTTTTTCTTGCATTTCACAGCATTATATACTGGCGTAAAATGTTGTAAATTCGCTTAAAATAAACGGAACATACAACATGGGTAGATCCGGAAACTGCGTCAATATAAAAACGTGTCAGAACAATCTTGCAAAGGTTTCCGGCGGAGAAAGGTCTACGGCCTTCGGTTTGTTGAACCTCAAACCTGACATCGCGTGGCAGGCCGAACTTGTCGGTGTGGTCGAGTATGACGGTGGTCTATGACGAGTTTAAGCAGTTCTGCACGCCGTCGATACGCTTGAAGAAGTATGTGTGCTCCTCGTCGCCCCATTGGGCTAACTGTGACTTCGGGGAAAAATTACCTCCAGAGAGCTGTCGGGCTCACCGTCCAGCTCAGGGGCAATCACCCGGTAGCGACCCTTAAACTGACGTTGAAACTGTCGCTACTTTGTTCTGTTGGCTCCCGACATAACCCCGTGGAGATACATCATCACGTGGGAGCGTGTCGTTTATGTTTTCTTTAGATACCCTCATTGAAAGACATGTTGAGTATATTGATGTACACTTTCCATGTTGTGATTTGCTTCAATTTTGTTATTTTTGCACTATAATTCACAGCTTCGACTGAAATAGCTTGGTAGTCATGAGGGTTGTGATTTGCTTCAATTTTGTTATTTTTGCACTATAATTCACAGCAATCAAGTAGGCCGTGGAAAAGCAATCTCGGTTGTGATTTGCTTCAATTTTGTTATTTTTGCACTATAATTCACAGTTACTCTAAATATATGATCAACCAGTAATATGTTGTGATTTGCTTCAATTTTGTTATTTTTGCACTATAATTCACAGTTGCTGATGATGAGTTTAATGATCGTTATTTGTTGTGATTTGCTTCAATTTTGTTATTTTTGCACTATAATTCACAGTATCGGGGGCAGCATTAAATAATCATTCATCAGTTGTGATTTGCTTCAATTTTGTTATTTTTGCACTATAATTCACAGTCAACAGGACGAATGCTTACAACTCCCCTGCGTTGTGATTTGCTTCAATTTTGTTATTTTTGCACTATAATTCACAGTATCGGGGG
>CAJUHM010000049.1:12630-18121 GCA_910586475.1 uncultured Muribaculaceae bacterium
TCCCCTGCGTTGTGATTTGCTTCAATTTTGTTATTTTTGCACTATAATTCACAGTCGGAGGCGCCATGGCTTCCAGTCGGACCAGTTGTGATTTGCTTCAATTTTGTTATTTTTGCACTATAATTCACAGTAACAGGTAGGCCAGAAAGGCGCCGGCAACCGTTGTGATTTGCTTCAATTTTGTTATTTTTGCACTATAATTCACAGTTCAATTGTGGTAATATTCTGATATATAGCTTGCTATATGAATGAATAGGATTAAAAAAAGTCAGCGGAATCAATCCGTTGACTTTTCATTATTATTGTTTTTTGTTGCTTAAAACAATTCGAGTTGGATGCCTTCCGGTATGGGGCGTGTTTTCTTGACTCCTTCGAAGAGTAGAATATCATTAAATTGCCTTTCGGTAATTGTGATTATGCATATTTTACCTTCTTCGGGAAGAATGTTCTTTATTCTGTCGATATGAACTTTCGTATTCTCGCGCGAAGCGCAGTTGCGTACGTATATCGAAAACTGAAACATTGTGAATCCATCCTTTAACAGTGACTTACGGAATTCGTTATAAAGTTTTCTCTGTCGTTTCGTCTCAGTAGGCAAATCGAACATGACCAGTATCCACATAAGCTGATATGAGCTGACACGGTTATAGGTTATATAATCTATCGGCATGAGAAGTCTAAACTAAAAAACTCAACATTCTCTAAATCTCGATTTCAGGATATACAAGTTTTCTTGATTCTCCAAGATAGCATTTTGCAAGGGATGCACTCGTCATAGAGGCTGCAATCATTAACGGCCGAGTGAGGTTTCCTATCCTGACATCTATGGCAGGAAGGGTCAGCAGGTGTTTTTTTGTTTCGTTTGATATCTCTGGCGGAAGATTCAGATTCGTTATGAGGTTTATTATCATCAGATCGACATATGGTCTGTAGGGTTCCATAATGTCATCGGCAAGACAGTAGGCATTGTATTTGTTTGAGTGGTGGATCCCAAGAGTCGGGATCATGCCGCTTCCGACAAGGCTTCTTGCGATGACTGCTCTTATTATGGCATAGCCGTAGTTCAAAAGGCTGTTTGGGTCGTCGCCTTCTTTGCGACGAGTAAAACCAGAGCCCTCTCCAAAAAGATTTTTCCAATAATAGGCGGCTGCTCTTCCTTCAAGATTATCAGGATCACCGCTTTTTACCTGCGATGCCCATGCGAGCATATTGCCAATCTCCATGTCATTGACTTTCTTAAGAACAGCTCCCTGATTTCTGATTTTCATGGCGACTGTCTGTTGCCACAGCTGTTTTTTGAGAGGAACGGAGGCTGCTATCTGTGAGTTGAATCGTTCGGTCTGTTCGCTATGTCCGACAAGAGGGATCATCAGCCCGGCGGGCATATGCTTTTTGTCACAGACTATTAGTGCGACTTTGTTTTCCAACAGAGTTGAGATGAGAGACGATGACATGGTGACCTGGTCACTTTCGATTACCATCACGCCGATGTCTTCAATCGGGCGCGAATGTTCACGAGGCGTTCCTGTGTCCGGGTCGTTGACTTTTATGATGAGCTGACGATTTCTGCAACTCAGATATGCACGGTTGCTAAAGCATAGGGTTTTCTTTATCATCGGAGATTGTGTTTATCTTACCTAACAGAGATACGATTACTTTTCGCGGGTTCAAGTTGAAAAAAGAGTCCGGGGATGCAATTATGTAGTGTTGTTTGATCTCTTTGTCGCCATCTTCGATAGCTGCGGTTGTGTTAGTGTGATATTTGAAACAATAGCTTTTCGAGCTTAATTTCCAGACGCGGTAGAGATGACGGTTGATGGTGCGGATGTCTTTGGTGGCGACAGCATCGTTCCATTGGTCGTCGGACATGCCGAGAACAACCATCTCATTGCGCTGCTGTGACATGATAAATGAGGAGTCGGCGGGGGGGAGTGTCTCGGCAATTTCTTCTGCTATGTCACATTCTTTCGAAGCAATAATCTGATCCCATGCATCTGCCGGGTTTTTGATGATCGGTGAGAGTTTTATCTTTTTACGTTTTATGCAGTCCCAGAAGCTGACGACTGATTCCACAATTTTGCGGTCCGGTGTTCGATAGAATGCCACATGATCGTTGTTGCGTTTCTGTGCATATCCGATTATTCTGCCGTTTTCGTCTCTGCGGACTCCGGCGAGGGTTGATTTTTGGAGTCCCGAAAACAGTCTTACAGTTCTGATTCTATGTCTGCAGTCATTGTCGGAATAAAGGGGGCGTTCGGCAAGGCTCTTGACAAACTCCTTGTCCGCATTGTCAACTTCCTTAAACTGTTTTTCAATGATTGTGCGGATATGGGAGTCGACGACATAGCACAGATCCTTGAATCTGATTGATTCGACAGGATATCTGACAACGATTTCTTCGCGATAGCATCTTATTTTTTCAACGGGTTTGCCGTTGATTTCGAGTGGGTTCTTTTTCAGAAATTTCATAGTTTTTCTGATGTCTCCGTCATTTTGTTCAATAAGCAGCTCAAGTTGCTGCCGGAGATGACTGTCTGTTACGAGTCCGGGATTCTCGAGGGCGAGTTTCAGGCTCTTTTCGCCATGGTCGGTTCTGATGCGACCGTAGATGGTTTCTTTGTGTAGCGGAGCCCGGGGTACGGACACGCCGGTTTGCACACATATGCGTTTGCCGTTTCGGCGGATATAACGTTTTCCGGGGGTTGCCAGTTTTTTTCCTGGCTTAAACGAGATGGAAATCTCTTCCATTGCCTGAATCACATTTCTACGCTCGAAGTGAGGCCTTTCGGAGGCCCATTTGTCAAGGCTGCGCCATTTGGAAGATCTGTCGGGGTTGCCGCTGACGGCATTCAGTGTGTTGAGGCGCTGGATATATCCCTGGCGGGTAAGTGCGATAACCAGAGCGTCGAGAGCATGATGTCTGTGGTCTTTGCGTTTTGACCAGTCTCTGATTCTTGTCGCGGAGTGGATCTGTCCATGTGTTTCATATTCTACCTTTTCAGTCAGGTCGCCCGCTTCGTATCGCGGCAGGTTGAGGTCATGTAGAATTGTGTCATATCCCCATGCGTGTCTGAAGAAGTCTGTCACTATTCCCGATGAAGCATAGACGTTGCGGATCGCACCGGAAAGTATTTCCAGGGATTTTTTGGTAACATATTGGGTCAGGCGCAGATCCCGTTCAATGAAGTCATCCGGAATTTCGGAGGCTGACATCAGAAGACGGTCGTGTTTGCTGCGCGAGATTCGGTTGTCTTTATATAAATCTTCGATGCGCCTGATATATGAGTTGAATTCCTGACCTCCTTTCGATTTCATGAAGTCGAACGCCGTTTGTGCGCCTTTGGCTGCATTGCATTCGCGGCAAGCGCAAACTTTGTTGGCGAGACTGTCGTCAAACAATCTCGAACGTGGAATGATATGTTCGATCTCATATCCGTGACCCTCGATAAACCGGTAGGGGGTAACGGTTTTTCCACAATAGATGCAGATTGAGCCGGTCTCCTTGAGCATTCTCATTTTCTGTATGCGCCGGCGTGTCGGCAGGATGTTTAAATCTGCGATTTCTGCTGACAGTTCTTTGTTTTCGCGTTCGAGTTTTGAGATATTGCGGGCCATTTTCTCACGTCCCTCTTTGTCCCGTTTCAGTTCGCGGGCGAGTTCAACGCGCACTTCGTCAATCTCTCCATACTCGTCTTTAATCGCGTTGACAATATTGATCATCTGATTGAGTATTTTTTCCACGACCGGTTGCCGGAGTTCTCCTTTATAAATAGGTCTGAGATGCCATTGCAGAGGGCGGTTGGCGTTTTTCTCTCTGGTCAGGCTGTCACTGTGGTTTTTTCCAAGAGTTTCACACGCTTCGCTATATTTCTTTCCATTTCTGAGCAATGGGATCAGTTTGCGCATAAACTTTGCTGATTTATTAGTATAGCCGGCTTTTACAAAATCAATGACATAGAGTCGGTTAAGGGTGGTCTGGTCGGCGATTCCAAATTTGTCGGAAAGGACTCTGAACAATTCTTCTTTGTCTTTTATCGAATAGAGGGTGTGCCAGAGCTGATAGAGCGGTTGCCGGATACATGTATCCGACACTCGCGGAAGCAATTCTCCGGTTGCGATATCCACGTCTGCTCCGGAGGCCGGAATTTCCTCAGTCAGATCAAACTTCAGAAGGCTTTCTTTTGAAGGACAGTCCCTCAGCGCGTCTGCAATCTGGCAGCGGGACGTGTTGCCCTGAATGCCTTTTGCGAGGGATTTGTCTGATTTGAATCCGTCGTCGGGAGTCAGGCCCAGTATTTTCAAGAGGTCTTTTTCAGACATTTTCTCATGGGTGTTCAGAAAATCAAAAATCCGTTTGCGTTCCTCTTCTGAAAACCTGTATTCCGGCATCAGTTTCCTGAAATCTTTAGGAGCGAGGTCTATATCATCAAAAAGTGAAGGAGTGGGGTCTGGTTTCTGATTGCGTCTGTCGATGTTTACAAGACGGATGTTATTGATGGTTTCATAAATTCTGCAGACCTGAGCCAACGGTGATGTGCGGGGTGAGACTTTCGGACCGCTTTCAACTTTCTTTCCTGATTTGTTAAGAAACTCATGTCGCTCAAATTCACAAAAAGAAACAAGATTTTTGCATGATTTCAGAGGACGCTGATAAAAAATCACTTGTTTTATCGCTCTACGGTTTTCTTCGGTCAGTATCAGGGGATAGTGTTCGCTTTGTGTCTTAAGGATTCTATCCACTTCATCCTCATAAGCTTTGCGTGGACAGACTTTTTCTTTTATACGATATGTATAATGCCTCTTGCCATTGGCATCTGCGATCTCGGATTCCTTGAGTTTATCGTAGAAATACTGTCCGACCGTTTTTCCGCTTTTCAGGATTTCGGAATATCGGTTGTTGATTTTTTCCACATAATCTGTCTGTTTCGAATCTCCAAGGTCGGATTTTGCATGCTTATATCCCCGCCGGTGGTTGATATGAAACAATACTCCTGCAAGTTCGTCGGGCGAGAGTTTCGTACCTGAAACTGCGGCGTCGGCTCTCGTTTTCCATTTTTCAAGAGGATTGGCTGAAGGAGTCTTAAAGCTGTCGTCTATCAGACCTATATCGCACAGCAATTTTTTCAGTTGGTCACGATGTAATTGAAACCGGTCTAAATTACGTCTCATTTGTCGACAACTGGTGCGCTCCATGCATGGGCTGTTGCTTTTACCTTTGGAAAAGTCGGCTGCGATATTTGTGTCGCTGTAAGGTATGACCCGGCTGCCCATTCCAAGAATTGAAACAGGGTTATGGTTGCAGTCTGTATTAATTAAAGCCCAGCCGATTGAGGTCGGTCCGAGATCAAGTCCAAGTATTTTCATGATACAAATTTAAATATGCAAAAATAAAAAAAATACATCTATGATAAAATTGTGGCTTTAGTTATTTTTGCATAACTTTCCTCTAAAACGTATTTGGCATCTTTCCGTCAAAATAGATTAAAACGAG
>CAJUHM010000050.1 GCA_910586475.1 uncultured Muribaculaceae bacterium
TTTATGCCTTAAAAAGTTTTGATGTTGTAAAAAATTAAGATGCGTCAGCCCTGATGATTTCCCCCTAAAGGCTGTCATTATTCCATATTTTTATTTAACTTTGTCCCCGCAACATTCAACTCCACGGGCTCAAAGCGATGCCGCATGTCCTCAACCCGACCCTCTGAAGGCAGCCCCGGGAGAACAACTAATCAATCCATATTCAGCAATGAAAAAAACTCTACTTCTGACAGCATTCGCAGCCCTGCTGACCGCCATGCCGGCCTATGCCGACTATCGCAGTGTTACCGTCCGGCTCAACGACAACACAACCCTTGCGTTCGACCTCAACGACGATCTGACCGTCCGCTTCAACGACCTTGAGATGACGATCCAGAGTCCTGACCTCGACAAAACCGTTGTCATAAGAAAAGAAAACATTGCAGGCTTTGAACACTCTACGACAGCGGCCATCTCCGACATAAGCTCCGACACAACCGCCCCCGTCCTGACTGATGGCGCAATCAGATTCTCATCACTTCCGGAAGGCACCACGATCCGGATCTTCGATCCCTCTGGGCGGCTATTGCGCGAAACATCCGCATCTGGCGACTTCTCCCTGCCGGTTTCAGAACTGGGATCCGGCTCATTCATCATCACCGTCAACAACTCCTCATCATTCAAAATCGCCATCCGTTAGTTTCCCAGACCACCAAAAGCCAATCAGACAACAATGAAAAAGAACATCATACTGACAGCCATGCTTGCCGCATCGGCAACCCTTGCAAACGCCGCTGTCACGACTTCAGCAGGCGATCGGATAGACGCCTACACATCCGACGACACCTTCTCGTCAATTCTCGTCGACGACATACGCTCGATCTCTTATAAAGGCAACCCGCTCACCGGCTACACCAACATCTGCGTCACAATGGCCGACGGGTCCACACTCGATCTGCCGATCAGTAGCCTCAGCCAGCTCATCTACCGTCATGTGGACGCGACCCCCTATGAGATCAAAGTCATAGACCATGAGCACGCATCATTCCGAATGCTCTACAACCACAACAAACCGGACGACATCAATCCCATCGATCCGACAAAACCCTACGGCTGGAGAGGCGGAAAAGCAGGGGACCCAGTGTTTTTTATTCCCACTCCCGCGAAAGGCTACACTTGCGACTACACCATAACCGGAGCATACTCAGGAAAAAACTATCTTGACGTACTCGGCTTTGTCTCATTCGTCAACGCCAACTTCACGGCCCAGTTCGGAATCGGTCTCGACTGCCTGATGTACTCAATGCCATTCGAGCCAACCGTCATGACTATGAATGCGATCGAACGCACCGACTATGAAGGCATAAGCGTTCTCGGAACATACCACGGCGGAAGAATTTCGTCCGGCACCGGCCACTCACGCTCCGGATCATCTGACGAACTCACCTACTCATTAAAGGCAAACACCACCTTTGAGTTTCAATCTAACGAGCCCGAACCCATATCACTGATCGACTGCTTCACATATGATGAAGAAAAAGCCTCGGTTGAAAACGTCCCGGACCCCGACGACCAGAACGTCAGCCCGGATTATATGAAAGTGAAATGGGGAATAACAGGCCGGTTCACGCCGGAAGGAGTTCTGTTCCTGCGTGCGAGCTACCTACCGGACAACACTCCTGAAAAGGCCAGGTATTACTTCGCATCACCAACACCCTCGACATTTGCTATCGCCGACGGCGACGAATTCGGAATGCGATCGATATTACAGATCAATCCCGAAAACAGCGACCCTCTTTTTTATCTCATCGAATCCTATGGATACTCTTACAAAAAAGTGGATGTCGAGTTTATAACCGGCAACTCCGTAGCGGAAACATCGGAAGCCTACCTATCCTACGACGGTTCAAGACAGATCAAATTCATCAACGGAGAAGGATCTGACCCGAAAATGATACTGAAAGGTATCGAAGCCGGCAACTTCACTTACTCCGGGACCTCATCATACCCTCAACTCTCACTCGACGGATTCGGCACTGCCACATTCGGAGACAAAACCTGTGATTACACCTACGCCGACGGAATGCTCACTCTGATCATGCCGGAAGGCAACATTGAACTTATCATCAACATGTCGGACATGACCTATGTGGAAAAAACCGACGAAAAATGGCATGGCGCAAAAATCTTCTCCACAACAAAAGCCATCGGCTCATATCAGGGCGAACCCGAATCTGCGACCTCCGGAATCACCCTTTGTCTCGATCAGGACTACAACGGAGCCGAAAAAGCAGGTTCGGCAACAGTAAAAGTAACAGTAGCCCGCTCTGACCACTACATGCCGCTGGAAATCGTAGGCTCAGTAGGAACATATGACTACAACGCCGCGGAACGCACAATAACCGTCACAAAAATCGCGCTCTTCACCTGGAACGGATCTGAGTGGGAATACGGACGCTTCAATCTGACATTCCACATCTCCGACGACTCAAAAACCGTATGGCTCGGAACAGAATCCATCGGCGACAAACTCTGGGGACTGAAGCAAGACGGCAGCTATATAGTAGCCGGCGAACAATGCATCCTCTATGCCGAAGGCATTGATGGTGACGGAGAGGGCAACAATCCGGCCGATGCAATCACAGGCACATATAGTGGCCAGGCGTCCGGATCCTACATGGGAATGATGGATCTCCAAAGCGACGTAACCCTCACCGTCGACGAAGACAAAGCCACAATCCGGATAGTAGCCATGAACTCCGACATCATAAACAGCACCGTCGACTATGAATTCGCCGAAAACCTCCTGACGCTAAAAGACGTAACCGTTGGAAACGGCGACAGCTTCTCCGGAATCAACATCCTGCAGGATCTGCAATTCACCTTGACCGACAACAGCTTCATCGCTTCCGGCGAAGTCTACGGCACTTCATCCGCCACCTGCGGAATAATAATCAGACTCGACGAGGTTGTCCTTTCGAAATAACCTCATCTGCCGAAAAAACCATTGACCCGACCCGGGATTGTGCTTTGACCACAGCCCCGGGTCGTTTTCATTTTTTTTCAGGAAAATAGTGCTTTACCGCCATTTTTTTTGTAAGTTTGTAAAGTCCAAAACAATCCGGTCCTTGGTTCTGGCCACGACCACCGGCCATGAAGAATAGAATCCGCTGTCTGGCGGACATAGTCAAACCGCAATCAATCATTAATGAACTCTTAAAACATATCATTTCCATGAAAGAAAAAATTCAGCAGGTATTTGCCGAGCGATTCGGCGAAAAAGGAACACTCTATGTGGCTCCGGGCCGCTTCAACCTCATCGGCGAACACACTGACTACAACGGTGGATTTGTTTTCCCCGGCGCCATCGATAAATTCATCATGGCGGAGATCCGCCCCAACGGACTCGAAGTTGTCCGCGTCTATTCGATCGACATCGATGAAGAAGTCGCCTTCGGTCTCCGCGAAGAAGACGCCCCGACCCAGCAATGGGCCCGCTACATCTTCGGTGTGTGCCGCGAGATCATCAAACGAGGTGGCCAGGTGAAAGGCTTTGACGCCGTTTTTGCCGGCAATGTACCCCTCGGTGCCGGACTCTCGTCGTCGGCCGCACTTGAAAGCTGCTTCGCAAATGCCCTCAACGACCTGTTCAATGACAACAGATTCGCCAGAATGGAACTTGCCCGCATCGGCCAGTCGACCGAACACAACTACTGCGGTGTCAACTGCGGCATCATGGACCAGTTCGCCTCTGTCCACGGCAAGAAAGACAACCTCATGCGCCTCGACTGCCGCTCAGGTGAATTCGAATACTTCCCCTTCAAGCTCGACGGCTACCGCCTCGTACTCGTTGACTCACGCGTAAAACACGAACTCGTCGACTCTCCCTACAACAAACGCCGCGAATCATGCGAACGCGTTGCCGCAACCCTCGGAGTCGAAACCCTCCGCGACGCAGACATGGCGATGCTCGACGCTGCAAAAGACAAGATCTCGGAAGAAGACTACAAACGCGCAAAATATGTGATTGAAGAAAAACAGCGCGTCCTCGACGTCTGCGACGCCCTCAACCGCGGCGATTATGACACTGTCGGAAAATGCATGTACGGCACCCACGACGGAATGTCGCGCCTCTATGAAGTTTCATGCGAAGAGCTCGACTTCCTCAACGACGTGGCAAAAGAATGCGGCGTGACCGGATCGCGCATCATGGGCGGAGGCTTCGGCGGCTGCACGGTCAACCTCGTCAAGGATGAACTCTATGACAGCTTCATCGAGACAGCCAAGACCCGATTCAACGAAAAATACGGTCACGAACCGATGATCTACCCCGTCATCGTCAGCGATGGAGCCCGCCGTTATGAAGACCAGTAAATAACCTTCCGCAGACTTCTGAACTCAACACATATCCCGCCACACCCGATCGACAGCGAAAGGTGTGGCGGAACTGTTTTTCCAGAGTTTCGCGAAAGATTAACCGCCTCCAAAATTTGCATATTTATAAATTCTGAGCTACTTTTGCAGTAGTTTAAATCAACACAGATCATAAATTTTCCCTGCCGGAAAACAAACCATACCCATATGAACAAGCGACAGGCTCGACTTGCACTGATTGTTAAAATTCTGCTCAACAACTCCATCGGAAGTCAGGAAGAACTGATGGAAATTCTCGAACGAAACGGATGCATCGTAACCCAGGCAACCCTCTCCCGCGACCTGAAATCACTTCGCACCTCGAAAGTATCCACTGACCTCGGAGGCTACCGCTACGTCATAGCCGCCAACGGAACCGCAGCCGACGAAGTGGCGACACACGCAATGAACACCGTGCGTCAGGCCGCAATCCTCTCAGTGACAGTCTCGGGATCACTCGTGATCATCAAGACCCGCAACGGCTATGCCGGCGGCGTGGCCTATGACATCGACGAAATCCAGTCGCCCTACCTTCTCGGAACAATCGCAGGCGCCGACACAGTCTTCGTGGCCCTCAGCAGCGACGCCCCCCTCGACGAAGTCCACCGTCTGCTATCCGACATTCTGCCCGCATCCGTCATGGATGACGGACGACATTTTTTCTTTCCTCAGAACTAACCTAAACAGAATCCGAATATGATACGTGCCGGAATCACCGGAGGAACAACACCTGTTGCCGGTGAAATAATTAAACTGCTCATCAACCACCCCGATGTTGAACTGATGTGGGTCATCGACCCGGACGTTGAAGGCGCACGCCTGTCCGAAATCCACAAAGGGCTTCGCGGCGAAACCTATCTCTCATTCTCGGCCCGTCCGACCGACAGGACCGACGTCATCTTCCTCTGCTTCGACGAACCTGGCCAGGCCAGAGAATTTGTCGCGGCCAACAACATCGGCCCCGAAGTCAGACTCATCGACCTCTCCGGCGACTACCTCCCCGACACAACCTTTGCCGACGGCGACGAATGGATCTTCGGCCTCCCCGAGCTCTGCCGCAAGCCTCTGGTCAGAGGCGCGACCAAGACTTCGCTTCCACTGCCGCTGACTTCAGCCGTTCTGCTCGCGCTCACCCCTCTGGCCAAAGAACAGTGGCTCACCTCCGACATAAATGTGACCGCAGTCATAGCCGAAGAGAATGCCGAACCAGGCGAAACGCTTGCTCTGATCGACCTCGAGCAGGCCGACGACATTGCCCGCGCCGTCCGCTCTCTTCAGCCCGGCTTCTCAGCCGACAGCATGATGTTTGTCGTTGTCAACGGAGGCTGGCCTCAGGGAATCTCCGTGGCGATACACTTCATCACCGACCGTACCGAAGAAGAAGCAATCCGCGCATTCTCGGACTACTACAATGACCACAACTTCGTGTTCCTGTCAGAATCCCTGCCCAGCCTCTCCGAAGTTGTCGGAACAAACAAATGCATCATCAACATCCAGAAAGTTGAAAAACGCCTTGTGATCACGGCAGTCATCGACGACCTCGTCAAAGGATCGTCGGCAATGGCGGTCCACGACATGAACCTCCTGTTCGGACTTCAGGAACGGGTAGGACTCATGCTCAAGACACAGGCATGATCCCGACCTCCGGAGATTCACAAATTTTAATCACTTTTAGCCATCGGTCCGGCGTCATTTCATCTGCAGGTTTGTTTGTAACGATGAACCGAAAATGGTAGCGACCCGGCGTAGCGAGACTCCGCCAAACGGTTACCTCTCTCTCGCTCCGATTGTCGGATAGTGATTATTAGAGGTCGGAGTCCTCATAAATAAATAGTTGAAACGGCAGGAATGGAGCCCTCCCCCCTGAGGCGAGCGCTCCATTCTTTGCGTGTGTACCGAACGGGCTCAACACCTGCGGGCATCATAAAAATTGATTTTGAGCCAGTTTTGCAAAACTTTATCAAAAAAAATTGTTATAATTTCAGAATTAACTGCTATCTTTGCAAAAAGATTTCCAATAACCACTTATTACTTAACCATTTATTTTACGATTTACAATTACTCAAACTACTCCGGACAATAAAAAACGGCAATTGAAGCCCTATGGCATGAATCAATCCGATTTATTCTTCGAAAGTTATCAACAGAACGTTTCACCTATTTTTCAAGTTATACAATTATTCAGGTAGCCGCATTTCACACCGCTACTAAAACTCCGGGAAGGCAGAATCCGGAACAAAATGGCCGAGAGGCCTAAATTTTAAAATAAATTTTTCGTACCAAAAACACCCATTCCTTTCATTCACTGATTATGGACTCAAACGAAAAGAAAAACAAGCGCCCGCGAATCGGTCAGATCCGCACCGCAACCCCCGAAACCGAACCCACCCAGTCTCATTCGGCAGAAAACTCCGAAGAACGTCCGCACCGTCAATACCGTCAGGACTATCAGAACAGCGGATATCAGAGCAGAAACAGCTACAACGGCTCATCACAGCGCCCCTACGGCCAGCGCTCTTACAATCCCAACTATAACCGCGACTCCTATCAGAGCCGGCCGCGCTACAACTCCCCCGAGCCCGACACAGCAGCGACAGTCGAAGGCGAAAACCACACCGCAGCCACCACTGAAGGAAGCGACACCTATCGCCACCAGAACTCATACAATCAGGGATACCGCCGCAACAATCAAGGCTACAACAACTACAACCGTCAGGAAGGCTACAGCAACAACCGCCAGGGTGGCTACAACAACCAGGGCTACAACAACCGTCAGGGAGGATATAATAATAACCGCCAGGGCGGATACAACAACCAGAACCGCCAGGGCGGATACAACAACCAGAACCGTCAGGGCGGATACAACAACCGTCAGGGTGGCTACAACAGCCAGAACCGCCAGGGCGGATACAATAACCGCCAGGGTGGCTACAACAACCAGAACCGCCAGGGCGGATACAACAACCGTCAGGGCGGCTACAACAGCCAGAACCGCAACAACAACCGTCAGGGTGGCTACAACAGCCAGAACCGCAACATGCGTCAGAACCAGTACGGCATGCCGCAGGGAGGCAAGAGCTTTGTTCCCCGTCCGAAACGTATCGAATACGAACAGTCGATCCCCTCTCCCGACGAACAGATCCGTCTCAACAAATTCCTTGCCAATGCCGGAATCTGCTCCCGTCGTGAAGCCGATGAATTCATCCAGCAGGGACTCGTCAAGGTCAACGGCGAAGTCGTAACTGAACTCGGAACCAAGATCACCCACTCCGACACCGTCGAATACAACGATCAGGCAGTCGTGCTTGAAAAGAAATGCTACATTCTTCTCAACAAACCGAAAGACTGCGTGACGACATCCGACGATCCCAACGGACGCATGACCGTCATGGACCTGATCAAAGGCGCCTGCGAAGAACGCGTCTACCCGGTCGGACGTCTGGACCGCAACACTACCGGAGTGCTTCTGCTGACCAACGACGGCGACCTCGCTTCAAAACTGACCCATCCGAAATATGTCAAGAAGAAGATCTATCACGTATGGACCGACAAAGACATCTCCGAAGATGACATGCAGCGCATCGCCGACGGTATCGAACTCGACGACGGACCTATCCACGCCGACGCGATCAGCTATGCGACCGACACCGACCGCAACCAGGCCGGCATCGAGATCCATTCAGGCCGCAACCGCATTGTCCGCCGTATCTTCGAAAGCCTCGGCTATCACGTGACCAAACTCGACCGCGTCTACTTCGCAGGGCTGACCAAAAAGAATCTTCCCCGCGGCCGCTGGCGCTACCTGACACAGGATGAAGTCAACTTCCTGAAAATGGGTTCATTCGAATAAACCGTTAATTTAAACCATCTGATCAAATTTCTCTTTTCAATGAAACGAACGAAAATCGTCGACATATTCTCGCCCGAGCTCGTCGGCAAAGAGGTAAGCGTCATGGGCTGGGTCCGCACCCGCCGCGGCAACAAACACGTCCAGTTCGTGGCACTCAATGACGGATCTACAATCAAAAACATTCAGATTGTTTTCAATCTCGAACGCTTTTCCGAAGAAGAGCTACGCAACATAACGACAGGCTCGAGCCTCCACGTGACCGGACTTCTCGTCGAATCGATGGGCAAAGGCCAGTCAGTCGAAATCCAGGCCGAAACCGTCGAAGTCTTCGGACTTGCCGATCCTGAAAAATATCCACTTCAGAAAAAAGGCCATACTCTCGAATTCCTTCGCGAGATCGCCCATCTGCGTCCGCGCACAAACACCTTCGGAGCGATTCTCCGCGTGCGTTCGGCACTTGCCTTCGCCATCCACAAATTCTTCAACGAACGCGGTTTCTTCTATCTCCACACTCCTCTGATCACAGCAAGCGACTGCGAGGGCGCGGGAGCAATGTTCCAGGTGACGACCCTCGACCTCAACAACCTTCCCAAGACCGAAGAAGGCAAAGTCGACTTCTCGGCCGACTTCTTCGGCAAACCCACAGCGCTCACCGTCAGCGGACAGCTTGAAGGCGAACTCGGAGCTACAGCTCTCGGAGCCATCTACACCTTCGGTCCGACATTCCGCGCCGAAAACTCCAACACCCCCCGCCACCTGTCGGAATTCTGGATGATCGAGCCGGAGATGGCCTTCTACGACATCGCCGACAACATGGATCTCGCTGAGGATTTCATCAAATACTGCATCAACTACACGCTGTCGAACTGCATGGACGACCTTGAATTCCTCGCCAAGATGTACGACAACGATCTGATTGACCGTCTACGCCACGTTGTCGAGGAGAAATTCGTTCGTCTGACCTATACGGAAGGCGTTCGCATTCTCGAGGAATCAGGCCACAAATTCGAATTCCCCGTCTACTGGGGCGCCGACCTCCAGAGCGAGCACGAACGTTATCTCGTTGAACAACATTTCAAACGCCCGGTTATTCTGACCGACTACCCGAAAGAGATCAAGGCCTTCTACATGAAACAGAACGAGGACGGCAAGACAGTACGCGCCATGGACGTACTCTTCCCGAAAATCGGCGAAATCATCGGCGGCTCTGAACGAGAGGCAAACTACGACAAACTCTCGCAGCGAATCGAGGAACTTGGCATTCCGATGAAAGACATGTGGTGGTATCTCGACACCCGCCGTTTCGGATCAGTGCCACACTCCGGATTCGGACTCGGCTTCGAACGTCTTGTTCTGTTCGTGACCGGAATGACAAACATCCGCGACGTCATCCCCTTCCCCCGCACTCCCAACAACGCCGAATTCTAAGAATCAATAATTATTTTCTACGAAGAAGAAAGCGAAGCGTCTCCGTCCGGAACGCTTCGCTTTTGCTTAAGACCACCCCGCTCCACAATATCTGCCGACACCGGGAACCTAATGAGGATTCAGACGGTCTGACGCGGGCGTGAGGTTGAACCGACACTGCGACGCAACAGCTTGCGGATGGTGCGCCACTTGGGAAAGACAGCACTCGGCCGCACCGGGCCGTAGCCGACAATGATGACAAGCAACGAGACAAGCGCCGCAATAAGCAGCCATCCATAGATCTCTTTCATTGACACGACAAGAGCCTGAAGCCTTACAGCGCCATAGAGTTCGCCGAAGGGAACGGAACTGACGCCCGGTGTTGCCTCCGTTATCTCCGTACCGAAAAAGGCTGTGTTTTTTTCCAGGCAGTGGCAGAGGAACTCGCCGATCAAAGCCGGACCGAGTGCAGCTCCCATGACAGCGCCAGTAAACCCATTGATTGTAAGAGCCTGCGGAAACACGAAGAAATGCATGCCGCCCTGGAGAATCGAAGTAAGGAAAACAATGGATATGATTACCGAAGCTGCACCACGAGCCGCAAGCGGAATGAAAAGCATTTCCTTCTCCACGCCATAATCGATCATGAAATAGAACCATGCCAGATATAGGGCGGCGAGGAAAAATCCGATGGCAGTCATCGTGCGGTAGCGCCAGCGGCGAAGCGCGAAAGTCAGATATGTGAACAGACATCCGGCTATGATTCCGACGAGAACATACCAGTTGAGATCGATCATGTTTGTCTCGTCGAAGCCGAGAACCGCAGCGGCATAGCTGTGTTCGAAGACATGTTCGGTCCCGAGGAGGGTGAAGAACACCAGATAGATCAGGCTTGCGCGCAGCACATTGTGGTTTGTGAGCGCGGTGAATGATATATATGGATGATGAAGAAATGTCGCTCTCCAGAGATTGACGGCGAGACAGGCCATCCCCAGAACGGTCGCTCCGACAATCTCTTCGGCTTCCCACCAGTCATAGAAGTTTCCGTAGACACAAACAAACGTGAAGCATAGCATGAAGACGCTCCAGAGTCCGGAGCCTATCCAGTCGATTCCGAGCAGCGGGATCTGCATGGGTCCTTTCACTGGACGCACAAGAGCTAAGACCAGCAGCATCATGAATGCAAGCAGCGCGATCATGATCCACTGCATGTATTCCCACTGTGAATAGAAGGCGGTGTAGACGGTGAAAATACCGGACAGCTGGATGACACTGTCGACAACAAGATAGACATAGCAGAAGAATATCGACATGTCGCGTACAGGGGTCAGCCAGAGCTGGATGGTCGAGTTGCAGACGAGCGTGGCCCACATACGGAACCATCCCGCCAGGAAGCAGGCGCAGACAAGCACGGGGACTGAATCGGTGACCGCGCAGACAAAGTTGGCGACGATCAGCGCACTGCAACATATCAGAAGGCCGATCCGGTTAGAAAAGCGGAATTTAAGACGGAACATGACCGCGAAGTTGATGGACATGCCGACAAGCATTGCATATCCGGCCATGAGTATGTCTTCCTGCATCAGGCCAGTAGTTCCGACCATGTCGGAGGCCGCTGCCAGATAAATGCCGCCAGAAAACTGGATTATCAGGACGAACAGGATGAACAGCCACGGTTTAAGACGCCGCGGTATGAAATCGGGGACATCGGGAATGTCGAACGGTCCCTGTGGAGCATGAAAATCGCCCATGAGATCAATATTTCACTTCGCATTCGACATTCAGTCCGGCCCTCAGAAGTTCCATTGCCGCGGCATCGTTGTCGTTTGTGAACTCGATTCTGACTGGCACCCGCTGACGCACCTTGACGAAATTGCCTGCCGAATTGTCCTGGGGGATCAGAGAGAGGCGTGCGCCGGTAGCTTTCGAGAGAGAAACGACTTTACCGTGGAAAACAACATCCGGAATGGCATCGACACGGATGTCGACATCGGATCCGACAGCAATGTGGTGGAGCTGAGTCTCCTTGTAGTTGGCCGTGACCCATATTTCAGACGAGTCCACAATCTCAAGCAGGGTCTGTCCGGGCTGGACGAGCTGTCCGACCTGGATCTCTTTGCGAGAGACATAACCGTCGCAGGGGGCGGTAATGACGGTGTAGGAGAGATTTAGTTCGGCAGTTTCGAGAGTGGCTTTTGCCAGATCAATCTCGGCGTCGTTGCGTCCGATGCGTTCTTTTGTTTCAGCCACAACGGTCGACGATGCCGAGCGCTGGCGCTGCAGCATTTCATAGCGGGCTTTTTTCGCCTGATAGTCGGTCCGGATGCCATCGAACTGCTGGCGTGTGACAGCATCTTTTTCCAACAGAATGCTATAGCGCTCGAGTTCGGAAGCGGCATGGTCCATCAGCACCTTGGCCTCGGCGATCGAGGCATCGCTGACAGCGACGTTAGATGAGGCTACATTGACCGAACGGTCGGCCACTCCTTTTCCGGCGAGAGCGTTGCGATAGCCGGCGTCTGCCTGCGCGAGCCTCAACTTCATGTCGGCGTCGTCGATTACGACAAGAGTGTCGCCCTTGCGGACAGGCTGGAATTCGTTGAAGCGGATCTGGCTGATGTAGCCCTGGACTCGGCTGTTGACAGGGACTATCTGCTGTTCGACGCGGGCATTGTCGGTGAATTCGACGTTGCCGCGATGGAGGAACTTTCCGGCGACCCACAGTGCAGCCGCTCCAATAACTAAGAATGAAAGAATGTATGACAGGATTTTTTTGCTTCGGTGTTTCATATTGTGCCAGTGATGAAAAGTAGTTTATAGTAATAGTAGATTATGTCAATGCGTGCGTTTACAAGCTGCTGTTCGGCATCGAGTTTTGCATTTGCGGCATCGAGCATGTCGGTAATCAGAGCCATGTCGGCACTGTAGCGCGTTGCGGTGGTCTGATAGTTTCTGTCGGCGAGCTCGACACTTTTTTCCTGAGTCTTCAGCTCTTCATAGGCCTGCAAATAGCGGATGTATTCACTTCTTACCTCCAGACCGACGCTCTCGACAGCGGCATCGAGCTTTTCGGCAGAGTTTCGCGTGGCAACCTGACTACGCGCTTCCGCCTTGTTGTTTTTCCAGAGCGAAGACAGGTTGTAGGAGACACCTACGCCAACCCACCAGTAGCTCAGATTGCGGTTGATCGGGGGGACCTCGACGAGGATCGGGCCGTCGAAGGTCCATCCGGCCTGGAGCCCGATTTTCGGCAACCTGTCGGATTTCACGACAGACTGTGCCTTACGACTTATTGCGAGTCCGGTCTGTGCAAGTTTGATCGAGGGAGAATTTTCGAGAGCATTTTGCTGCCACCAAGCCTCTCCATCTTTGGGAAGGGAGCGATCGAGTATGGTTGTGTCTGGGCGCAGGGAGGTGGATTCGGGCAGTCCAGCCGTCACCGTCAGGTTGCGGCTCAGGATGTCGATGGTGTTGTTGATTTTAACGAGCTGCAGTTCGAGATTAGACAGAAGCAGTTCATAGCGTGTTATGTCGTTTCTCAAGGCCGTCCCCTGCTGGTATCGGGCATCCATTTCGGCAAGCACTTTCCGGGCCTGGATTATGTTGTTTTCGACAACCGAACGCAGATTGGTGAATTTGTAGAGATCGAGATAGAAACCGGTGAGCCGGAAACGAATGTTGTCGCGGTTCAGTTCGGTTGCATATCTGGCGGCAGTTGATCTGAGTTCGGCCATTTCGATCGAGGCTGTAATCGCCCCGCCGGCATAGAGCGGCTGATTCACGGTTATACCGATGCCATTGCCGAAATGAGGGATTGGGGCTTTCTGATAGTCGGAAAAATTGCGTTTAGTTGTGAAGCCGTCGCCAATGTAGCTGAGCGACAAAGAGGCGTTAACGTCGGGAAGCCGTTTTGTCCGCGCCAGTTCGATTTCCTGACGGGCTTCCTCTTCAGCAGAAAATGATGGGCGTAGCTGCACACTGTTCTGCTCGGCACACCGGAAGATCTCGTCGAGAGTCATCACAACCGGAGACTGAGCCATGCAACATGCGCCACCGCTCGACAAGACTGCGAATAGCAGCCTTGTGAGCAATCGGTGATTGTTCATAAGTTTAAAATGATTATGTTGTTTCTGATTTTATGGAGATATCCCTATCGAACCGTTCGGGCCTATAGAAAGTCAATCCCGATAACAGGATAGAAGCCCGCGGCAACCGGCACACATCACTGAGTGCTTTTCCAGTTTTCCTTAAAAGCGTAGTTCAGAACAGATTCCGAAGTGTATGAAATAACGAAATGTGATTTGATCATATGGGGTGACTCTTTGTGAATCACGGTGCAAAGGTAGTCAAATTTTCGTCAAACGGCAAATCAGACCGACCAGCGGGAAAGATAAGAATCCCGACAAGATCATGATTTCCTATAAAAAAACAGTCATAGGAATTGTTGCAGAACGCATTCGATTGAGTAAATTTGCACCGGCGTTTGCGCAGCCTGCAAGGATCGGCAGACGCTATGACCGGCGACATGTCGTCGCAAGGAAAAAAATGACTATTGATGGAACCTCTCAAACATGAATGTGGCATAGCAATGATCAGATTGCGCCACCCGCTCGAGTATTACCACAAGAAATACGGGACCTATCTTTATGGACTCGAGAAACTCTATCTAATGATGGAGAAACAACATAACCGCGGCCAGGAAGGAGCGGGAGTCGGAGTCGTCAAGCTCCATTCGAATCCCGGCGAGGAGTATGTCTGGCGAGAAAGAGCCTTGGGCACTCAAGCCATCTCAGAAATTTTCGGCAATATCTTTCCGGCTATCGAAGCCGCGGGCGTGGAACGTATGTCGCCCCGGGAGGCAGAGCTCCACGCTCCGTTTACGGGCGAGATCTACATGGGCCATCTTCGCTACAGCACGACGGGTAAGAGCGGCATCAGCTATGTCCATCCGTTTCTCCGGAGGAACAACTGGCGTTCGCGGAATCTTCTGATGTGCGGCAATTTCAACATGACCAACGTAGACCGTATCTTCGAGTCTATCGTGGCTTCGGGACAGCATCCGCGCCTCTATTCGGACACGATTGTCATTCTCGAACAGTTAGGCTATACGCTTGACAAGGAGAACCACCGTCTCTACCGTCAGTTCCGGGATCAGCTTAACGATCCGGAACTCACCACTGCAATCGAGGACAATCTCGATCTGAAACGAGTTCTCGGTGCGACGGCGCCGATGTGGGACGGCGGGTACGCGATGTGCGGTGCAACGGGTTCGGGGGACATGTTTGTCATCAGGGATCCCCACGGAATCCGTCCGGCGTTCTATTATATCGATGACGAGGTTGTCGTCGTCGCGTCGGAACGTCCGGTCATCCAGACGGTTTTCGGGACAACGCTTGAAGAGGTCAAAGAGCTTGCCCCCGGCAGCGCGATCATTGTCGGCAAACGCGGCGGCATCGAAGTCAGCCGTATCATGGAGCCGGGGAAGAACGAGCGTTGTTCGTTCGAGCGGATCTATTTTTCCCGCGGAAGCGACGCTGATATCTACCGCGAGCGCAAGCGTCTGGGGGCCAACCTAACGGAAGCGGTCATGCGCAGCGTCGACAATGATGTCGCACACACGGTCTTTTCCTTCATTCCGAACACTGCAGAGGTTGCATTTCTCGGCCTTGTCGAAAAGATCCACGAACGTCTCGACGACGAACGCTTTTCGGAGATTCTTTCGCTTTCGGAGCGTGGCGAGCTAACGCGCGCACGTCTTGCGGAGATCCACGACCGACGGCTGAGAGTCGAGAAGGTTGCCATCAAGGATATCAAGCTCAGGACATTTATATCGGAGGGAGAAGTCCGCAATGATCTGGCGGCACATGTCTATGACGTCACCTACGGCATCATTGACGATGACCGCGACAATCTCGTCGTTCTTGATGACAGCATTGTCAGGGGGACTACGCTCCGTCAGAGCATTCTGAAGATGCTCGGACGTCTGCGCCCGAAGAAGATCGTCGTTGTCAGCTCGGCCCCGCAGGTGCGCTATCCAGACTATTACGGGATCGATATGAGCCGTCTGAGCGAGTTCGCAGCGTTTCGTGCCGCAGTAGCTCTGCTTAAGGAAAGGGGTATGGTAAGTGTTCTCGACCAGGTCTATGAAGAGTGCAAGAGTCTTCTGACGGCCGATGAGAGTCAGCTCTATAATCCGGTCAAGGCTGTCTACGCATCGTTTAGCGACGAGACGGTCGCATCTAAAATGGCCGAGATGCTCACCCCGGCAGGAGTAGAGGCAGATGTCGAACTTATTTTCCAGAGCCTCGAGGGTCTGCATGAAGCGGTGGCGGACTGTCCGGGCGACTGGTATTTTTCAGGTAATTATCCGACCCCCGGCGGACTACGTCTTCTTCTGAAGGCTTATGTCGATTTTTATGAATCGGAGAGGCGTAACGGACTAATATAAACCAGACGAGGGTGTGGCATAATCCATCATGCTTCCACCATCCGAACCAATCAGACAGCACCCTCGCCATCCGACAGAAAAAGATCAAGCGCTGTGTCGAATCCAGGATTCTGACACAGCGCCGTCCGTTTTTTTATATTCCATTGGGGAATCTTCAGTCGGAGGGAGTCACTGATGTCGCTGCGGCAATGCCGAGTGGACGTAGTCGAAGCAGCGGCGGATCGCCCCGGCCAGCTCTTCGGCCGTTGCGGGCGATGGGATCGGGGGATGAATTGTCAGAGTGATCGTGCCGGGTCGCGGAATCTTACTGGTTCTCGGCATAATGTCGAATGCACCGTCGATCGTCACCGGGACGAGAGGTAGAGCGAACTCGTTGGCGAGGATGAAAGCCCCGCGCTTGAAGGGACGCATCTTACCGTTCCATGTCCGCGCACCTTCGGGAAAGACGACGAGAGAGGTTCCGCCTCTGAGGACATCCTCCGCACGCTGCATCGTGCGACGCAAAGCGGCCGGGGATGATTTGTCGACATAGATCTGATGGGCTTTCTCACATGCATATCCGACGAGAGGAATTTTCCTGAGGGATGCTTTCATCATCCACCGGAATTTATGAGGGAGATAGCCATAGATGCTGAAAATGTCATAGGCCCCCTGATGGTTTGCAACGAAAACATAGCTTGTGGCCGGATCGATGTTTTCGGCACCTTTCACCCTGACTCTTACGAGGGAGAAGATGCAGAAGATACGTGCCCACCAGCGGGCGGGATAGTAGCCCCACCAGCGGCCTCCGCCAAGCGCACAACCGACTGCAGTCGCGATGGAAGCGATTACAGTGGCCACGAGCAGCACCGGGGCCATTATGAACAACTGATAGATCCGATAGAAGAATATCATCAGAGACTCTTGTCCAGAAGATCCTTGAATTCAGCGTCGGACATGCTACCGACATGCTTGACAGGCTCAGCGCCTTTTTTCAGAATGACAACGCAGGGGATGCTCGAAATGTCATATTTCTTCGCGAGGTCGGGACATTCGTCGACGTCGGCAGCAAAGAAGTCGGCTTTAGCGGCATATTCGCCTGCGACTGCATGATAAACGGGCTTGAACTGCTGACAAGGGCCACACCAGACGGCGGAGAAGTCAATGACAACGGCTTTTGCGTCGGTCGGTTCGGGATTGTCGGAAGGAGTTGTCACACGCACGACATCGCCGGCAGGAGCGGCGGTTTCTGTTACCGGAACTTCATTTCCGGCAGGTGCAACAGAGTCAGCGGCAGTGGCTTCTCCGGTTGTAGTAGAGCCGGAGTTGCAGGCAACCATTGCGAAGAGGGCTACCACGGGGAGGAATCGCAGGAATTTCATAAAATTAAGCTGGGTGTTTATGTTTTTATCAGGTGTGTTGTCAGATTACCGAAACAATCTTATTATATGTCGGCAAAGTTACAATAAAGTTTCAATAATTTCAAAGAACTCCTTGCCGTATTTTCAGCCATGCCCGTTAACGGACTGGGCTTTCGGGGCGCATACGGCGGCGCTCAGGAGGGAATGGCGCGTCGGGGTGGCGCGAAGAGGGG
>CAJUHM010000051.1 GCA_910586475.1 uncultured Muribaculaceae bacterium
CAGACGTGTGCTCTTCCGATCTGGAATAAATGAGAGACTAACGGTCGATTACCGCGCCGGCGTCGACAATCTCAATGGATTTCAGATTCAGGCGCGCGCAGAGAAATTCTGCAAGCTTATGCTTCTCAGCAGCAACCATAGGGGAAGAAAAAGAGACAAGCGCCACGTTTATAGTGTCTGGTTCGCCCGAGCGCACGACAGGAGCGAAAACCGAACGGTTCACCGCTATATCGGCGATCTTCGGGAAAAGCACCTTGAGTTCCGGAGCGATCACGCTGCCGCTTTCGCTCAGTTCGCTGCGGCTCCGCAGCGCCTGGCGGAGCGAATCGAGCTGTTGCTGCTGCCCGACGATTGTCGACTGTGCCATCTGGTAGACGTCGCGCATCCCTTCGGAAGCGACAGTGTTGTTGTGGATGATGTTCGATCCCTGGAGAATGATCAGCCGGGCCCCGTTCAGGCCGTAGTCCGGCAGTTTGGCCGAGAGTGCGAGTCGCAGGGAATCGGTCGGCAGAGGGGTCCCGATAAGGGTTATCGTGATCGTTCGCTCGCCGCCTGAGGTCGAGGTCTTTTCGGAAAGAACCTGAGTCGAGGGGAAGACACACTCGGACGCGACGAATTTCGACGCCTGCATTGCAAACTTTGTCTGGCTGAGCATTCTCCATGTGAGCCATATGCTCGGAAGCATCGTCAGGATGGCAAGCGTGTAGACAACTCGTCTGACACTGCGGGCGCGCAGCGTGTCAACGGACTCGTTCGTCTTGTATTTCAGAAGCTTCACCCCGATAAAAGTGGCGAAAGCGATATAAATCGAATTGATCAGGAAAAGATAGGCCGCTCCGAAAAAATAGTTGAGCTGCCACGTTGCGAGTCCGTAGCCGGCCGTACAGAGCGGAGGCATGAGCGCCGTCGCGATTGCTACGCCGGGAATCACATTGCCTTTCGAAGTGCTTCCGATAGCGAGAATGCCGGCCATTCCTCCGACGAAACCGATCAGAACATCGTAGATCGTCGGCGACGTGCGCGCAAGTAGCTCGCTGTGGCCTTCGCTGACGGGTGAGATGAGAAAGTAGACCGTCGAGGCCACAATCGAAAATCCCGCCGCCATGACAAGGTTTCTCAGGGCCTGTTTGATCAGAGAGAAATCGCAGACTCCCACACCAAGACCGACCCCGATGATCGGACCCATCAGCGGAGAGATGAGCATCGCTCCGATAATGACAGCTGTGGAATTGGTGTTTAGCCCCAGCGACGCGATCAGAATCGCCAGAACAAGGATGACTATGTTGGTGCCGCGAAACGACACTCCCTCGCGGATCGCCTGTTCGCCCTCGGACTGAGGGAGTAGCTGGGCACTCAGATTGAAATAGTCTGAGAAATAATTGAAAAAACGGCCTGCCGGATTCGGTTTCATGTGTGTGGATCTGGTTTATGGTTGGACGGGATGGGCGCTGCAGCGTGCCGGGGCAGTACGCTGGCCTCAGCTGTGTGGCTTTTTGCGACGCCGGATCGGTATCAGCGACCCGGAGCTGACATGTTCAATCCTCATGACAAGTGCAAGATAGAACACTAACCACAGCGTTCCAACACCCATGTTGATCCAAATGTTCGCCGTTTTCGAAATCTCGAGAACTCCGTAGATCGCCAGAGCTGTGAAGAAATAAAGCGAAAGACGTCGAACGCGGTAGTTGACCGGAAAATATTTTTGTCCCAGGAAATAGGAAAGGACCATCATGGTTCCGTAGCAGCAGAACGAAGCCCATGCGCAGCCGTAGAATCCGATGCGCGGAACGAGCAGGATGTTCAGTCCGATGACGACTGCCAGACCGATAAGCGTCAGCCACATCCCCCACTGCGTGCGGTCCGTGAGCTTATACCACAGCGACAGGTTGAAACAGATCCCGAAAAACAGTTCTCCGAGCATTATGATCGGAACAACCCCGACTCCCTCGCGATAGCGTGCGCCGATAAAAAGCTGAATGATTGGCATATAGACGATTACAGCCAGGAAGACAAACATTGCGAACGCGACGAACCATTTCATGACCGTCGAATAGATCTCCTTCTTGTCCTCTCCCTTCGATCGTTCGCGGTCGAAGATAAACGGCTCGTAGGCAAACCGGAAAGCCTGAAGGAACAGAACCATTACCACCGCAAGCTTGAAGCAGGCCCCGTAGATTCCAGTCAGAGCCATCCGCTGGCCCGGATCGGAAATGAGATGGGGAAGAAGGATTTTGTCGAGATTCTGGTTCATGATCCCGGCGAATCCTAAGACCAGAAGCGGCCACGAATAGCGCATCATCTCTCTCCAGAGGTTGCCGGAAAACCGCCATCTGAACCCCCATATGTCTGGTAGAAGCAACAGCGTCATGGCAACCGAACTCATCAGATTCGCAAGGAAGATATAGCCGACACTGAATTCCGGATCGTAAAACCACTCGACTGTCGACGGTGCTACATCCATCAGCCACGGGCACATTAGGATAAAGAAGAGATTCAGTCCGATATTGACCGCGATTCCGACCAGTTTGACGATCGCGAAGCGGATCGGGCGGTGGCAGTAACGGAGATACGAGAACGGGATCGTGGAAAAGGCGTCGACGCTCACGCAGATACCCATCAGAACGACATACGAAGGATGCCCCTCACATTCCATCCAGCCCGTGATCGGCGAAAGAAATGCGATTATCAGGGCGATAAACGCTGCCGAACTGACCGACAGCGATGTAAGAGCCGTCGAATAGACGATATTCGAACCCGAAAAACGCTCATCGTTGGCAAAGCGGAAGAAACCGGTCTCCATCCCGTAGGTAAGGAGAACCATTGCGAGCGCCACGACCGAATAGACATAGGTGACCACACCGTATTCCGACGTGGAAAAAACATTCGTATAGAGCGGAACAAGCATCCAGTTCAGGAATCTCCCGACAATCGAGCTGATTCCGTAGACGGCTGTATCCTTGGCCAGTGATTTGACTGTTCCCATTTGAAATATCTGTCTTGACTGGGGGGATGGAATCAGAGCTGGCCGTCAAACAGCGATCCTGCCGATGACTGATGCGTGAAGCCTAAGTGCTGCCACGCCAGTTCGGTCACCTCGCGGCCGCGGGGCGTTCGCTTGATGAATCCTTCCTTGATAAGATAAGGCTCGTAGACCTCTTCGATCGTGCCTGCATCCTCGCCAAGAGCGGTGGCGATCGTGCCGAGACCGACCGGTCCCCCCTTGAATTTAGTAATGATTGTGGTCAGTATCTTGTTGTCGATCTCGTCCAGTCCGAAACGGTCGATGTTCAGGGCCTCGAGACTGTAGCGTGCGATTTCCGGTTCGATGACACCCGTCCCTCTGACCTGGGCGAAATCGCGCACGCGGCGAAGCAGCGAATTGGCTATTCGGGGCGTTCCGCGGCTGCGCAGAGCGATCTCACGCGCGGCCGTAGGAGTGCATTCGACCCGCAGCAGACGTGCCGACCGCTGGATGATGCGTTCGAGAACCTCATGATCGTAATATTCCAGATGACAGTTGATTCCGAAACGCGCGCGGAGCGGCGACGTCAGGAGCCCGCTACGTGTCGTCGCGCCGACGAGAGTGAACGGCGACAGCGACAACTGGACCGAACGGGCCCCGGGGCCCTTGTCGATCATGATGTCGATCCGGAAATCCTCCATTGCCGAATAGAGATATTCCTCGACAACCGGACTCAGACGGTGGATCTCGTCAATGAACAGAACATCGTTTTCTTCCAGCGACGTAAGGATGCCCGCCAGATCGCCCGGCTTGTCGAGAACCGGTCCGGAGGTGACCTTGAAGCCTACGCCGAGTTCATTGGCGATAATGGCCGAAAGCGTTGTCTTTCCAAGGCCGGGAGGGCCGTGGAGCAGAAGATGGTCGAGAGCCTCGCCGCGGAGCTTTGCCGCCTCGACGAACACCTTGAGGTTTTCGACAATCTTCTCCTGACCCGAAAAGGAGTCGAAGCGGGAAGGGCGCAGCGCCTTCTCGATATCCTTTTCGCCGTGGCCAAGCGATGAACTCTCGCGGGCTGAGCGGATGTCGAAACTGTCTTCGGTCATCACTCGCGATCAGTCCTGTTTCTTTGCGTAGAGCACCGGATTGGTGTCCGCGTCGTTATACATTTTCATCTGGCGGTAGACCTTCATGAATTTCCGGCCACCTTCGATGTCGGAAAGCAGTTCGGCGATTGCTGTGCAGAGGTCCGCGCGCTGCTCGAGGAGAACATTGAGCTTAGCCTGACATCTGCCGATATGTTCGGCTGAGGCATCGGTGCGTTCGACCTCGCGTTCCATATGATAGATCTTGAGCGCGAGGATCGACAGACGGTCAAGAGCCCATGCCGGACTCTCGGTGTTTATCGACGCGTCTTCGGTAGGCTTGACATTCCTGTAAAGGTCAAGGAAATATGAATCGAGCTGTTCGACCATATCTGTGCGGACCTGATTCGAACGGTCTATGCGACGTTTCAGAGCCAGAGCCGCAACGGGATCAATCTCCGGATCGCGGATTATATCTTCGAGATGCCACTGGGTGGCATCCACCATGTTTTTGTCATAGAGGACTGCCTCGATCGATCCCTTTTCATAGGGATTCGGATATTCTGCATCAACGTTGTCCTTGATATGATAGTCATTCGTCGCCTGATTGAAAATGGCGAAACTCTTTTCTGAGAATGTCATGGCGGTCTGGTTTTTAGGTTGATTGGGTTGAATTAATAATCGGAGTCATCGGCCGGGTAACGGTCATTGCCGAGGCGGTCGAGATAGACTTTGCGAAGTTCGCTCCAGCGGTAATATGGGCCGTCGACCGGAGTAGCCGGAAGAGTGACTTCCTTCTCGTTCAGAAGCACTTTGACAAGCACATCATCGGCCGTGTAGTTCTTGCCCCCTTTCGGACGGTAGAAGATCATCTGAACGTTCGCGCCCATCGGTGTGATGTCATAGAGATTCCAGAACGATTCGACCTCTGAGAAGTCATTGATCTTCCGTCCGTAGCCGTTAAGATCCATCAGGGTTGTCAGCGGAACGACAACGACATCATGGCCGAATCTCATATTGGCCGACGGCGAGCGACGCATTATCGACGTGTCGGCACTCTCGATGATATTACGCAGAAGGTAGCGGGCACGCATCGGACCGGATCCTTCCGTCAGATCGGAGTTGCCGTAGCGGAGAAACCAGTCGATGTCGCCGCGGGCGGCATAGTTCACCAGATTCTGCTCGGAAATGAGATCCCAGATCGGAGTCGGTTCGTCGAGACTCTGCGAGTTTGTCGAAACGCGCAGAAGTGAGCCGGCCAGATCCCCGCATTTGATGCTGTCCGAGGCAAACTTTTCGTCTGAAATGATCTCACTGATGAATCTGAGATCCTTCGGGAAGCGTTTTTTTGCCTTTTTGACAGCCTCTTTTGCGGCCGGACTGTTGTTGATACGGTCTGCGACCGTATCGCTGTAGTTGAGATAATACATTGTTGAGGCCGATGCATCCGAACTGATGTCAAGTTTCGGATTGTAGGCGGCAAGTTCGCGAAGCTCGTTGTCCATCGACAGTATGCAGCGGATCACTTCGGTCGAGCGAGCGTCGACACGGGCGTTGCCCTTGAAGATTTCCGGAAAATTCTTTGTCATCCGGCGTGCGATTCCGCGATGCTGTTCGGCGCCGAGGCGTGTCAGCTCGCCGCTGCGCTTGCGCGACTGTTTTTCCGTTTTGCGAAGCTGTTCGAGCAGACGCCGACCCCGTTCGGTCAGTTTGTTGTTGCGTTCCGCCGGACGGAGCAGATCAATCGGCTGACGGTAGACCCACTCGCCGATATGCCAGCGGCTTCCGTGACGACCGTAATGCTCCATGTGGAACGCCTCGTAGCCTTTCGGGCTGGACGTAAGAGACGGCACTGGCTGCTCCGGATACGGATAGGCGAAATAATAGTTGGCAAACCTGAGGTTTTCCTGAGTCGGTTCGACAGCCTTGGCGCTGAACCCGGCAAATGCTATGAATATTGCGGTCGCCGCATTGCTGATAAGTCGGATCGGATTCATATCGTTCCTGTTGGTTTTCTAAGGTGTTGTCCTGATGCTCCTTGATGAGCGGAAGACACCCGAATGTTTGTTCTGATAGACTGATTGCCTGGTTTATCTTGTGCCGGGGCGAGGAGCTTCGTTTCCGTCTTTCGGCTGGGAGCGCGACAGATCGTCGATGAGTTTGCCCAGGTCAGCCGTGCCGCTTTCTGTGAGGGAGCGGAGCTTGTTGAGATTACGTTTTTCCTGAAGCGAACCCTTTGCGAACCAGAGGTAGCCGATCACCTTCTCTGCCTTTGCGTTTTTGGCCGTTCCCGACGTTGCGAAATAGGGGTTGGACGCCACGGCATCAATGTCGCCTTTCTGCATTGCTGTGATCAGGGCGCGATATTTCTCGCTCTTGAGATCCGAAAGTTTCCAGACATTGTTCGAGTTGAGATATTCGATGTCAGCTTTTTCATCGTCGTTCGATGCGGCCGGAACGGTAGCCTGTGCGGTTTGCGCTGTTGTGGCTTCATTGGTGGCGTCGGCAGTTGGCTGGCCGGCGGCTTCAGAATAGTTCACCTCTTCGATCGATTCTCCCTCACGCTGTACGTTCGGCGTGGTATTCGGTTGCGACTGTCCGAAGAAGAAGACCATAAGGAACCACAGAACCAGACCGGCGACAATGACACCCAGACCGATCATGATGATGCGGATGTCCATCTTCGATTCGCGCTTTGTCTTTTCTTCCTGGTCGTTCGCCGCGATCTCCTTTTCGGGAAATGCGACAGGTGTATCCTTGTGGGCGGGAGCATTTCCGTCGGCGACATTCTCGAATTTCGGAGCGACACGTTTGTGCTGCTTCTCTTCCCAGATTGCCGATGGAGCCTTCCCGATAGCCGGGGCTACGGGGCCGTTCTGACTGCGTCGGGTGTTGGATGCCGCACGGTCGTTGACCGTCGTCGGTGGATTTACGGCGGCTGTGTCGTTGAGTGTGACTGTCCCTACGGTCTCTGCCGGCTTATCCTCAAATTTGAGTGATGGCTGGGTCGGAGTGGCGTCGCTGACAGGATGCGACATCTGGCGCACATCGATGTTGTAGGTCTCGGGGGTGCTCCCCATCATCCGGTGGGCGCGGAACCCGTGGAATGAGCCTGCGCGAAGGCGGTTATATTCCGGTGTGCTCTTTTCGAGAGTGATTGAATTTTCGATTATGCGTCCCGAACCGAAATCTATGCGAAGGCAGATCTCCTTTGCCTCCGGCTCGAGCACGACATCAAGCGGACATGCCTCGCTCAGCTCCTCCGGTGTGAATTCGCGTGAATAAGAGCCGAAGTTGGTCGACGAGACTGCGATCGTCACTTTTCCGTCGTGGAAATCCGTGCTTGAGACCTCAAACGAGTTTTCGCCACGCGTAGCCGTACGTCCGTTGATCAGGATCGTAAATGTGTCGATCCGCGCGCCGGTTGCCGACATGACGGAGTAAGGCACCGTGCGGCTGAAGATGATGCCGGCATGGAGTGCCGAATTGACAACGAGTGCCGGGCCGTTGATACGCACATAACGGTTTGTCGTGCCGACCTCGAACTCGACCGATTGCGAGTCAAACCCGCCCATCGAATAGGTTACTGTCAGATGGTCGGAAAGCTCTACTCGGTTGGCCGACGCTGTGACATCCTGCGGGCAGACAACCATCAGAGCCTTGTTGAGGGGCGACGTAAGCAGGGGAATGCTTGACTCCGGCTGCATCGAGACTGTTGCCGGGACAACGATCACACCCTGATACTGTGCATAATCTTTCTGACGGGGAAATGCGAAGATGTTGGCCAGCTCAGTCGGAGAGATATATGTGCGCCAGCAGAGACCGGTTGCCGCTGCCGGAAAGTCGACCTCCGCATCCGATCTGAGAGGCTCTTCGGGGAAGCCCGAATCAGACAGGGCGTGCATCAGCGACTCGTGGGTCAGACGGTTGCCATCGCTCAGTGTGCGGCGGATAGTCCCAAGAAGATTTACGATCGGACGTCCCGGAAGAAGCACGTCGGGATCCAGTCTGACTGTGATCGCCATGAGGGTCGATGTCCCCTCGTTATTGAGCCTGAAATAGGTAAATGCCCGCCGGCCGCTGATCTGCCACATCACATAACCGTCCGATAGATTGACGAAGTGACGGGCCAGGTCGCTGAGCGATGGAAGTGCGATGGTTGGAGCGGAGTTGAAGCTGTAGTTGACGGGTTGCGTTCCGTCGGTCATCACACTGATGGCTATATCGAGATATGGATACTTTGCACTCATTTTTTTCAGTCGTGGAAATATGAAAACTGGGGGCAGCCGGAATCGGCCGCTCTTAATTTTGCAAAAATAAGAAAAAACTTTTAAATCTTTTCGACATCCCTACGTAATAAGACACATTATATTTATTATAAAATGTTAATCCAGAATGAGAGCCTGTTGCCGGACGCCTGATGCAAAAAAGAAGAGCGACACGCATTTATGCGCATCGCTCCTCGTTAGATATTGATCTGTCTGTCCGCAGCTATCGCGTCCAGGAGATGTTCCAGATCGAAACTCGGTCTTTGTTGCCTGTCGAAGTCTGGGAATAAGCGTCGTTGACGATTTCCATCACGAAATCTCCGCTCACATTTGCATCCCAGCTGAAATCCATCGCTGTCAGTTTAGTGATCGAATCGAGTGTGACTGTCTTGCTCGCCACGACCGAACCGTTCTGCTTGATATTGATAGTGAACTGGCATTTTGTCTCGGCAAAAGCGAATCCATATTTGAATGTCAGCGTCTTGATGCCGCCGGAGATAACCGGTGAAACGAGCGATCCGCACGCACCCACCTTGCCGTTGAGACACGCTGCGCGCGTATCGGGGCTGCCGATGAAGCCGAATGCCGGATTGGAGTCCGAGCCCGTAGTGCCGCACTGGACTGCACCGTTTGTCAGTGTCCAGCCATCGGTAGTGGTCACGCTGCCGGTATATGACGTACGCGTTGCCAGCGTGTTCAGGTCAGCCGACGTCACATCGATTCCCGAACCCGACGGAGGAGTCGGGTTCTCTGTGTCGCCGCCGCTCGAAGAGCCCTCGAGCTCATAGCTGTCGGTGTCGCGTATGCCCGGAATTGCGAAATACTTGTTGAGGCGTCCATGTAGAAGCACGATCTTGCCGAGATTGCCCGGATTGTCGACCAGATTGAGGCCGGCGCGGACATTGTTGGCTGTCGGCAGGTTCACGACCACACACTGCGTATAGTCCTTGACATCGGCCGATGTAGCGATAAGAATGTTGGTTGCAGTGGTGGCCGGAGTCGAGAACACACTGTTTTTCGCATCGGCATAGCTCTGTATTGAGCTGTTGACCCAGCCGACAATATAGCCCTTGACCCACTGGTCAGAGACATTGACGCTTGTTCCCATTGCAATGACCTGCGACGGATTGTAGGGCGATGCCTGTGTGCCGGATCCTTCGCCGATGCCTGTCGAAGGCGTCGGAGGATTCGGCTCTCCGGGATTCTCGCCGCCGCCCTCGAGTTTGTATTTCGTCAGGTCGCGAACACCAGGAATTGCGAAATACTTGCGGATTGTTCCGTAGACCGAGACAACCTTGCCGAGATTCGACGGATTGTCGACCAGATTGACGGCCGTACGGATGCCATCGGTGTTCGGCAGATTCACGACAACGCACTTCGAATAATCCTTCACGTCGGCCGACGGCGCGATAAGCACATTGGTGGCCACTGTGGCCGGTGTGGTGAAGCGGCAGTTGTTTTCATCGGCAAATGTCTGGCTCGAGTTATCAACCCAGCCGACAATGTAGCCTGTCACCCAGACGTTCGGAACATTGGCGTCTGTGCCCATGCCGATAACCTGTGTCGGATTGTAGGGGCTCGCTTCCGAACCGTCGCCCGTTGGCAGCGTACCGCCGGGAAGCGGAGTGTCGCCGCCCGGAACTTCAACACCCTCGATGCGGAACGTGTTGGCCGCGCCATCGTTGCCCGTAAACGCATTCATGCCGAGGTCTGAGCCCGGTGTAGCCAGAATCCAGATCTGACGCAGATAGTTTTCAGGCACATCGCGCAGATTGCCGTATTCGCGCAGAGCCGAATTCTGAGGCAGACGGATCAGCATCGCATCCTCGAGCGAATGGCTTTCCGCCGTCTGGCCGATGATAAGCGTGTTGTTGAGCTCTGCGTCTGCGCCCCAGATGATGTCATCGGCCGATTCGACCGTAGTGACTCCTGCGCGGAGCGAACCGACGATAAAGCCCGTATACCATCCGCTGACGGCCTTGTCTGCTGCGATCATGTCAATAGCTTCTGCGACATCATAGGGATTTGTCTCAGTACCCTTCGGAAGTGTCGGATTGCCGAAGTTGAGAAGGTCGTCGGTCGAACGCAGAAGAAGCTGCCACACTGTGTTCGATCCCGACTTGTAGGTCGACAGAATGCCGACCACGTCGCCGTGTCCTTCAGGAAGCTTCGTGCTCCAGAAGTTGGCATAACCGCTTGTGCGGACAATGATCGTATTGCCGTTGTCATCCTTGAGCGTTCTGTTCGTGTTCTCCTTGTGGGCCGTGCAGAACGAGGCCTCTCCGCCCTCTTCAAAATAGACATTGTTGAATCTGACGAGCTGGCTCTGATAATGCTGGAGATTCTCGATCCCGTTGCCCAGATCGCCCAGACCGACGGTCAGGGTGTCAATCTTCTCCGGCTGAGGAAGCCCGTTGAGCTGGGCATGCTCGCGGAAAAACTCATAAGGCATGAACGTAGCCTGCCAGCCGTAGCTTGCCGAATAGTCCGGAAATCCAAGCTGCTGCAGAGTGGAATATTTGCCGATATACATCTCAGTCAGGTCAATGACAATCTCCTGGCCGATACGATAGTTGACATAGAGTGAGTTGGCGTTGATCGACATCGCCAGCGCGCCGGTCTCGTCCTGGATCACGAGGCTTTTGTAGATATTGCCCGATGCGTCGGAGCTGATAACGCGCCCTGCGATCACGACATGCTCGCCGTTTTCGGTCAGACGGATCGTGTCGATATAGTTGTCGGCGCTGTTCCAATACTTCGACTTCACCTCTGCGATGGTGGTGTTGGCACGGATCGTGGCTTCCGGCACATTCAGCCCCGGCTCGTCGAAATCGTCGTTACAGGCCTGAAATCCCAGTGCGGCAGACAACAACGTCAGCAACACGGCTGCTCTTGCTTTTAATCTTTTCATTTTTATGTTTTGGGAAAATGATTTACTTAATGGGAATCAGTTCATTAATTCGCTTTGCGATAGATGGTCGGAGCCGTATATTCGGGATACGAAGCTATATCGCTCGGAGCGATGTTAGTGTACGTTCCCGAACGCACCAGATGGCAGTTTGTCAGGGCGTTGACAATCGTTGCCGTTCCGTCGGCCGCGAAATCGATTGTCCAGACCGCACCCTGACCCGGATTGGTCGTGAACAGCTGAAACGTCGACAGATGGCTTTCATCCATCGCCAGATAGCGGCCATATGCGTCGACAAACGTATAGCCTCCGTCGACAGCTGTGATCGTAACCCCGTTGGTCAGTGCGGTAGTAAACGAATTGTTGCTGATCGTGACCGCGCTCATGCCCAGGCGTCCGTAGCTGAGATTTTCGGCTATCGCTGTGCCGACCTGAGAGTCCACAACGAAAACATACTGGTCGCCCGACACAATCGAGTTCGTCAGCGTGAACGTCCCGTTGTCCGTAGGAGTCTCCGGGGTCTCGGCAGCGTTTTTGCCGGCGATGACATTGTCAATACGGTAGGTAGTGAAGTTTGCTGCGGCAGCTCCCTTGTAGCGGAAGCCGACATAAACGACTCCTGAGAAGCCTTCAAGCGAGATGTTGCCCGACTTGATCCAGTCAGTCCACGAGCCGGTTGGCTGAGGTATATTGGCATTGACTGCCGTCAGTGTGGCCGTCGCCGGATCGTCAGATGATAGAACAAACACTTCCAGAGTTCCTTCGCCGGTGTAGCCGACCATTGTCTCGAACGAGAACACTTTCTCAGCCATCTTGTCTACGTCCAGACCCGGAGTGATCAGCCACGAAATGATTCCGTCTGCGCCCGCGGTCTTGTTATATCCCGTGCAGGCTGCGAATGTGTTGCCGCTGTAGGTCTGTGTAAACCATGTCGCGTTGCCCGATGCGTCAACAGTCTTCCAGTTGCCCAGTTCTGAGATCGAGGTGCAGCTCTCGAAGGTTTCGTCAAGTGAGCTGACAACAGCCTCGCCGCCGCCCGGTGCATAGCTTTCTCCTCCGAAATCCAGACAATCGTCCGGAGTCACGAAGACGAGCTGCCAGGAAGTCCGGTACCACTGAAGTATCGCGACGACATCACCGTGGCCACCGGGAAGCGTCTGGTCGCAGAAATCAGAATAGCCGCTGTTGCGGACAAGCAGACGGTTGCCGTCCTTGTCAATCAGATAGCGGTCCGAGCCCGATGTGCCGGCATCGGCCCAGCGATCCTTGCCGCCGCCGATAAAAGAGACATCGTTGATTCTGACGCGCTGGCTCTGATAGAGCATGACATCCTGAGTGTTTGTCTGCATCGCGTTGATTTCCGCAATCGTCAGCTCGTGGTCCTTGACCAGCGAAGGTGCCGGCAGTCCGTTGAGCTGCGTATGGGCAAGAAATTCCTCTTCGGTCATTTTCGAGGTTGTCGGCGCGTTGTTGTAAGTCCCGGCCGTTCCGATCTGGAAAAGACCTGCATATTTGCCGGCATAGAGATCCGTCACGTCGATAAAGACTTCCTCGCCGATCTTATATCGTTCATAAAGATCTTTCGTAGCCGTCGAGATTGTGATCGCGCCGGTCTCGTCCTGGATCTGGATCGACTGATAGATATTGCCGGTCTGGTCGTTGCCGATAACCCGGCCACCGAGTATGACATGCACGCCCCCGTCGGTTAGGCCCACCTGTGTGCAGTAGTTCTCCTGATCCGACCAATACTGTGCCTTGAAGTCGGCGATTGTAGTGTTGGCTTTCCAGTCCGATGAGGGAATGGACAGAGGAGGCATCTCGAGATCCTCGTTGCAACCTGTCAGCGTCGCTCCCGTAAAGCCGAGCACAACAGCCGCCAACAATGATTTGATATATTTCATTTTCAACATTTTGCTTTGGTTGTTCTTGGAATATAATGAATTAGAAACGCAGACCGATATTCAGGAACATCTTGATGCCCTGGGCATACGAATAGCGGTTCGGATATTTCAGACGGTTGAAGTCAGTGTAGTCGAAACGTCCCTGCTGATAGCCGTAGGTCATGATGTCCTTCTTGTTGAGGATATTGTCGACGCTCAGGTTGAGGTTGAGCGAGATCTTGCGGGTCAGATAGATCAGCTTGCCGACCGATGCGTTGAGCGTGTAGGCATTGTTGAGTTTCTCCTCGCCGGTGATCTCGGCAACCGCCTGTGCCAGACTTTCTGCGTCTGGATACGCTGTCCACAGATTGTCGAGTGCTTCGTGGCGCACCGGCGACATGTTGACATACGCATTGCCCATCCACGAGAAGTTGATGTTGAAAAACCACATCTTCGGTGCCTGCCAGTCAATGCCGATATTGAACGCCGTCTGCGGTGTGCCGCCGATGTGATAGTTCTTCAGATAGACAACCGATGTGGTGTCGGGCGACATGCCGTTCTCATAAGAGCGCACGCCGGTCGGATTGTTCTTGTAGCGGTAGCTTGCGATAGTTCCGGCAAACGTAGCCGTAACCGATGGGGTGATCTTGAACGCTGCTCCGAGCTCGATACCCTTGTAGTGCTGTTTGACACCCTTCAGGACATAGTTCATGAACGTCGAATACTGGTCGTCATAGTAGGCGAAGCGCTCTGTCATGTCGTTCATCGTGGTCCAGAATGCCGAAATGGTTCCGCGGAAGCGGCGGTAGTTCCAGCCATACGAGAGATCGGCCGAGAAGATGCGGGTCGAGCTCAGACCGTCGACAGCTGTGTCCTTGATGCGCGGCGAGATATAGGCGTTGTCGAAGAACGGAGCCTGTGTCTCATAGGTGGCGCGGAGTGTGACCGCATTGCGGCCGTTGATCTTGTAGACCGCACCCGCTTTGACTGAGCCGTTGTCGAATCGGTGCATTTCGCCCTTGCCGAGCGAGTTCAGAGGAGCGCGGCCGTTGCGCATCTTGCCGTCGCGCTGGAACTGGGTGTAGCTCATCTCAAGACCGTAGTTGAAATCCCAGTGGGGGAGGGTGATCGTGTTCTGAAGCCAAGCCTTGGCCTGGATCGCTGCGATAAAGTAGTTATAGCCGAACAGACCTCCTTCACCAACCTTACGGTTCGGATCATCAAGGTTGTTCTGCAGTATCGAGGGATTGTCAGGGAAATCGCGTTCCGAGAACTGGTCGATGTCGAGCCAGAATTCGCCCCCAAGCAGATCGCGGATCGTCTTGTAATAGTGGGCGCGAGTATAGTTGAGGCTCACACCGGCCTGAAGGTTCATCGACTGATTGAGGCGATGGTTCAGCACCGAGCTGAAGATATAGTTGAGCTGGTCCGAATGGCGGTTCTCGAGAATATAGGTCGAACCCTTCTGAGGATCGTTCGGATGGGCCGCATTGTTGACATTGTTGAGGTAGTTCGCCTGATAGAGGGCGTCCCAGTTGATCTGACGGAAGCTCTCGTCGTTGCGCCACAGATCGGTGTAAAGATCGTATGCCTCCGGATTGTCGATGAAATACGACGGCAGATAGCGGTAGTAGTCCGGACGCGGATCGCGGGCGTTGTACCAGTTAAGAGCCGAAGTTGAATACTGCACGACGCGGAACGATGCGCCTGTCGTCAGCTTAGTCCCTTCCTTCGGTTTCCAGACCCAGTTCAGAACGAATGTCGGGTCAAACGTCTCGACGATTTTCGAATTGCGCTTCTTGCCGTTCTGCCATCCCCAGTTCGGGTTGTAGAGATTATTGTCCGCAAGCTGATATGCTTCCAGATAAGTTGGCGTCGTTCCGGTCCGTTGCGTCGGAGCGCCGAATGCCGTAAGTGACAGAGAATGCTTCTGGCCGAACTGCTTCTCGAGCGACAGGAAATAGCCCCCCGACTTGTAGAACGATCCCGGAACAACACCCTCGTTGGCCCAGCGGACGATTCCTCCGACCGTAAGGCCCCAGCCTGTCGGGCTGATGCCGGTCGAATAGAGGGCCATGGCGCGAAGCATATAATTCGCGTTGGTGTAGCCGACAGAGCCGTAGAAGCCCGGTGCGAAATCACTGCTCATCGTGTTGATGTTCGACGATCCTCCGATATTGCCGAATCCGTAGTGCGACGCTGCCATGTCAAGCGTGTTTGTGCGGTTGCGGAACATTCGGTTCATGCCGCCCAGAGACGAATAATTGAATCTGCCGCGGGCAAGGTCGTTCATCGGAACTCCATTGATATACGTCGTGTTAAAATAGTTGTCGTAACCGCGGTTGCGGAAACGCATGATCGAGAAGTTGTAGTTGGTGGCGGCATTGTAGATGTTGTCCGACGCACCGTTCAGAACAGCTACCGACTGCGCGACGCCCTCTTCATCTTCAAGAATCGATTCGTCAAACAGTAGCTCCTGCTTGATTTCATCGAATTCGCTCTTGCCGTTGTCGGCAGTGGTGAGCTGGAGGGTGCCCAGGTCTGTACTCGGCCCGAGTGTGACAGGTTGGTTGAAATCGGTGTAGCCGAAGGCTGCCACTGAAACAATGTCGCTCCCCGGTTTGGCCGTTGTGAACACAAACTCGCCGGCGGGGCCGGTGACGACAGTTGCACCTTGATTGTTGATCATGACAATGGCGCCCTCGACCGGTTTTCCGGTCGTTGCGTCAACCACCACCCCTTTGACCGTGCCCGTCTGGGCAAGCAGGGGAAGCACTGCTGTCAGCAACAATAGCATGAACAGTTTGAATCTCATACGATAGTAGTTGGTTAGTTATGAATGATTTAAAATAGTTTGTCTCTGATGTGGATCCTCCGTGGGGAACACTGATGTTCCCTCGGAATTGCGTATTCGCGTACAATAGTCGGACCCGTATGAGACTGCGTCGAGTTTTCGGGCCTCCCGGCCTAATGCACTGAACTTTTCGCAAAAATATTGATTTTTTGTGGACTTTCCGCGACTTTCTCTAAAAAATACGTAAAAAAACCTACGAAAAATTTAATCCCGCCCCACTAACCTTCCTGAATATTATCCGACGCAGACGCTGTTTGACCCTTTTGACACAGGGCAGACGCATCTTAAATAAACTTAACGGCAGTTTACCAATATAAATAGTC
>CAJUHM010000052.1 GCA_910586475.1 uncultured Muribaculaceae bacterium
TCCTCTGTCGGAGGTCAAGGAGCTGAATGTGCCGATGTTCAATGTGACATTCGAACCGCGCTGCCGCAACAACTGGCACCGTCATGCAGGCGGTCAGATTCTGATTGCTACTGCTGGCATCGGTTACTATCAGGAGAAAGGAAAACCGGCTCGCCGTCTGTATCCGGGCGATATCGTTGAGATTGCTCCCGGTGTCGAGCACTGGCACGGTGCGGATCCCGACAGTTGGTTCGCGCATATTGCTGTCGAATGTAATCCGGAAAACAATGAGGTCACATGGCTTTCTCCGGTTTCTGACACAGAATATATGACCGCAACAACCGATGCGGCAAATAAATACGCCGAGGCAAACCGGGTGCTGTCTCCACGTCAGCAGGCTATAGTGGCGATAGGAGCCTATACAGGACGTGGCGATCTTCAGCATCTTGAAACGGCACTTGTTCAGGGGCTTCAAGCCGGAATGACTGTCAATGAAATCAAGGAGATCCTTGTTCAGGCATACGCCTATGCCGGGTTCCCCCGTTCGTTGCGCGCGATCCAGACATTTATGTCGGTTCTCGACCGTCGCAAGGAAGCAGGGATAAACGACTCCATCGGCAAAGAATCAACTCCTGTCCCCGACATGACCGATGCCGAAAAATATGAGCTTGGCAGAATGAATCTCGCGGAACTGTCGGGTGTTCCTGCCGATGCACCAAAAGCCGGCTATGCGGTGTTTGCCCCTGTGATCGAAAAATTCCTCAAGGAACATCTGTTTGCCGACATCTTCGCACGCGACCTTCTTTCGTGGCAGGACAGGGAACTCGCCACGGTATCTATAATCGCCGGAGTCGGCGGAGTTGAGCCAATGGCTGCGGCACACATGGGGATATCCCTCCATCAGGGAATTACACCCGACCAGCTTTCAGCTTTGCTCAATATCATTGAAACAGATCTCGGCCCGGAATATTCAAATCCCTTGCGTCCCGTTGTCGATAAGTTCAAGGATAACGGTAAATAAACAATAAACCGGGATAAATGACAAAGCCACCGACGGAGACAGCTCTCGGCCGGTGGCTTTGTCATATTGGATATATTCAACTTAGTTTTTTGGGGAAACCGGGGACACTTGTCGCATCGTGGAGTGAATAGGAAACATTCCGGTTCTGTTTCCTTTAGGTCAACTGAGTTGCAGTCTGTATTCTCTGGGGGTGTTTCCGGTTTGCTTCTTGAAGAAGCGTGTGAAATGCTGTGGATGCTGGAATCCCAATAGTTCTGCAATCTGTTTTGTGCTTAATCTGGGGTCGAGGAGCGAATTTTTGGCATAGTTGATCATTTTCAGCTGGATATACTCCTGTGCAGTCTTGCCGGTTTCGTTTTTGACCAAATCGCCGAAATAATTGGGCGACAGGCATATTTTGTCAGCGAAATACTTGACGGTCGGGATTCCCTCTGTCACTCCTTTGCCGGAATCAAGGTAGTCGTCGAGCAGAAGCTCAAAGCGGCTCATGGCACTGTTGTTCAGTTCCTCGCGTGTGATAAACTGCCGTTCGTAGAATCTCATGCAGTAGTTGAGCATCACCTCGATATTGGACACAATCAGTGATTTTGAGAACCTGTCGATCGGATGCTGTAATTCCCGCTCGATTTTGTCCATATAATCCTGTAGTATGGTTCTCTCCTCTGAAGAAAGATGCAAGGCCTCATTAGAAGCATAGGAGAAGAATGAATACTGCTTTATTTTCTGTCCGAGCTGAGTCCGATGCAGAAAATCCGGATGAAACAGCAATCCTGTGGCTATCGGAGCCGGACCGTCCTCCAGACGCTGGATGCCGACAGTCTGTCCGGGAGCAAAACTCACGACAGTCTCATCATCGAAATCGTAAGTGGTCTTGCCATATTTGATCTTGCAACCTGTGGTGTTTTTCAGAAACAGTGCATAGAAGCCGAAATGCATGCAATGTGTGGACTGATGCACTGTGTCATCAAAATGCACTATGCCCACCAGCGGATGGCGTGTTTCAAAACCAAAATACCGGTTATACTTTTCTATGGAGTCTGCCTCGTATATTTCCATGTTAATTTCCTTTTTTGCAAAATTACCAATAAACATTGGAAACGCAATCGCCCGAAAGGCTGAATATGCAATTTGGGTACTGAATTCTGTAATCCTGGTATGGTCTGTCTGTCAGATAAATGGTGCGATTTGAAGCTTCCGTAATCGGGGTATCTCCGTGCGTAAGATTGGTTGTTTTATTTACGGAATCACGTGGTAATTTTGCATCGATAAAACAAGCTCAGTTATGACCGAATCTGAATTTTTAAAAAGCGCCGCATCCGGCGAAACAATAGTGTCCGGTTCAAAGACTCATGAGGTCATGCACCGCATGAGCCGGAACGCATTGCGACTTACATCAAAGTTGAACGGCTCCTATCATACCCCGGAAGAGATCATTGATATAATGTCTGACTTGACGGGAAAGGCGCTTGACAGCGGTTTCGGTATGTTCCCCCCGTTCTATACCGACTGCGGCAGAAATATCACCATCGGAAAAAACACGTTTATAAATATGGGGTGCACTTTTCAGGACTGGGGAGGCATAACAATCGGTGACGAATGTCTGATAGGGCATAACTGTACTATCTGCACAGTGAATCACGATAAGAATCCAGCATCCCGCGGAAATATGACCTGCCGACCGGTCACGATAGGCAACCGTGTATGGATTGGTGCGAATGTGACTATTCTCCCGGGAGTGACAATCGGCGATGGCGCGATAATCGGAGCTGGCGCAGTGGTGACAAAAGACATCGGCCCGGAAACAACAGCAGCAGGAATACCGGCTAAGGAAATCAACAGGATAAACAAATGAATAAAATAACTCTAACCATGATATTTGCCTCATTCATGACGGCGAATCTATCAGCAAATGAACCAACAGAGATGAACGACAAAGATAACATTATCAAGACTGAAACGTTGACTCTGACAACGGAATGGGACAAGACTTTTCCCAAAAGCAATAAGGTTGCGCATGACAAGGTCACTTTCGTCAACCGGTATGGAATAACCCTTGCCGCAGACCTCTATGTTCCGCACAACGCAAGCGGAAAGCTGCCTGCGATTGCTGTCAGCGGCCCGTTCGGAGCTGTAAAGGAACAGGTGTCCGGACGATACGCACAGGAACTGGCCGAAAGGGGATTTCTTACGATCGCCTTCGATCCCTCCTATACCGGAGAGAGCGGTGGCACTCCCAGATTCGTCGCCTCGCCGGACATCAATACCGAAGATTTCAGTGCGGCTGTTGATTATCTGACCACACGCAATGATGTGGATGCGGATAAGATAGGTGTGATCGGCATCTGCGGCTGGGGTGGCTTTGCAGTCAATGCCGCCGCCGGTGACCCACGGATTAAGGCGACCGTCGCATCCACGATGTATGACATGAGCCGTGTCAATGCCAACGGATATTTTGATTCGGCTGACGCTGGCCAAAGGATCGAACTCCGCAGGCAACTTTCCCGTCAACGCACAGAAGATGCCAGAAACGGATATTATGCACTCGGAGGCGGCGTCGTTGACCCGCTCCCGGATGACGCCCCGCAGTTTGTGAAAGACTACTACGATTATTACAAGACTCCGAGAGGCTATCACAAACGCTCTCTCAACTCCAACGGCGGCTTCAACAAGACATCCCCCTGGCCGTTCCTGAATCTTCCGCTTATGACATATGCCGATGAAATCGAAAGTGCGGTAATGCTTGTCCACGGAGAAAAGGCTCATTCGCTCTATTTCAGCAACGACGCATACAAAAAGCTGACAGAAAGGTGGAAGCCCGGAACTCCCAATAACAAGATCCTGCATGTCGTTTCGGGAGCGAGCCACACCGATCTCTATGACAGAATGGATGTCATCCCCTTTGATGAGATAGAACTGTTCTTCAAAGAATACATGAAATGATTTTCCGGATTTAATCAATGATAGTGGCAGTGGTGTCACTGACGGCCTGAGCATCCTGCACCAAGGGGAATACCCGCGGTTAAGGTCATGGGCAGAAAAATATCTGGCGTCGGTCAAAATTTCGAATTTTGATCGGCGCCAGATATTTCATTTTTCTATAGTAGAAAAAATATTGTGGGGGGAACGGGGTCTTCGAATCGTTTTCTGCAAAGCGATCCCGGTAGATTGTTCGATTTCTGACTTGTTTTCTATGGTTTAGGATCATCTGCTGCTATGTTGCCGCAGAGGTCCGGATTCAAGTCTCGTCGGGAATAGATTGCGGTCTCAGCGAGAATGTTTTTTTCTCAGGTGATAGATTACGGAGGAGGTGTCTCTCTATAAAAAAGACTTCTAACTATACCGTATACACAACATGACACTGAAATTCCTGAATATATACCGAAATTATGCTGCAGACAATCCGCAAGTCTGTTTTAGACTGAAAACGGCTGTTGAACGAGTGGATATGAGTGAAGAATTTCAATAGCTAACTGGCTGAAAAGGATTACTTCACATGGGTTACAAACCTTTGAATAGTTCCATAAGAATGTAAATAAATCTAAAAATTCACATTTTATGGAAACTAAACCGAATTTAGGGACACCGAACCGACAAGACGTTGTTTATATAGAGGCTCTCAAGACAGGGGACAGCAAAATCTGCCATCAGTTTTTCTACCATGAAATCGGAGGGATACTCCATAAGATCAGAATAGAGATTTTCAGTGGATTGATTGAATTCGACGAGATGGTCAGCGAGCTTTATCTTTTCCTTTCGCGAAGCGACTGGTCGAAGCTCAACGGGTTTGACGGGCGAAACGGCTGCAGACTGCGAACGTGGATGATCCCTGTTGCGTGGCGCTTCTTTATCAGCGCGCGCGAACGGCTTGTGTGTAACAACGGAGACGCCCATAAGGCGGTTTCGGATGTTGATGCCTTTCAGGACGATCTGCATATTCAGATTGCCATAGACGTCAACGCTGTGCTTGCGCGTATGCCTAACCGGCGTTATGCGAATATAATCCGTCAGCTGCTCGTTGAGGGTTACAGTGCACAGGATCTGGCGGAGATGTTTGACATGCGGGTGGAGAATATCTATAATCTGAAGCACCGTGCTATCGCGCAGTTCATTGCGTACTATGGACGGAGATAGAGGACGTTGTGATTAAAACAAAATGCGCTACCCACAAGGGCAACGCATTTCCATTCCAACATTTATGCTTATGAATTTACACTCTGTTAAAGCTGTGTATCCGAGTGTAGGGTTGATTATTTTCTTTTTCTGTTCGATTTTTTCGATGCAGATGTTTTACGTGCCGACTTTTTTGTTTTGGCAGAAGCCGTCAGAGCTGCTTTTTTCTTTTTTGAAGTGGTTGTTTTGGCCGTTGCTGAGGCGGCTTTGCGTTTCGGACCGTAGACCTGAGCGCGTTCATAGGATTTTTTATCGAATGTGAAAACGTCTTTGTGGGTGACGTGGTTTTCAAAGTCGATTATTGCTTCGGGATTGACGGGAAGCCCCATGAATCGTGTTTCGAAGTGGAGGTGGGGACCGGTAGAGCGACCTGTGTTGCCGCCTTTGGCGATCAGCTGACCGGCGCGTACGCGCTGACCGGGTTTGACGAGAGTGCGCGAGAGGTGTCCGTAGACTGTTTCAAGGCCGTTGTCGTGGCGAACAACGATATAGTTGCCGTAGCCTGCTGCTTCATATTTGACGAGTCGCACTTTGCCGTCGAACGCTGAGACAACAGAGTCTCCGACACGCAGGTTGAGATCGACTCCGCGGTGCATTCTGCCGAAGCGTGCGCGCCATCCGTAGGGTGATGTGAGTTTCCCGCGAACGGGTGCGACAAAACCTGTTACGTCGATGTTGTGTGTGGCGGGGACATCAAGTCCGGCGTAGGCATTGACTGACTGGGAGTTGAAGTTATAGTTGAATAATTCATTGTCCTGAAGCATTTCGCGCTGGCGAACGTCATTAGCAATGTTGCTGTTGATTTTAGCTGACTGGATATCGATTCCGGCCGGACGCTGGTCGGCAATCAAGGCGTTGTGCTGTTGATTGTGTGAAGCCGGCAGACGATACTGTGCGGAAGCTTGTTCTGATGCGAAGATTGCAGCGGTCAGTGAAGCTGCCAAGGCTATTTTCTTAATAAAAGTCATGAAGTTAATATTGGTTTTATTTATGAGGGGAGAGGTTTTATCCGTTTTTGTTTGCTTTAACTGTTGAGTCAGATGATTTAAGGTCGGCTAATGATCAGGCTTCGTCCGGTGCGTAGAGGAAACGGAGGTTCTGCGGAGTCCAGTCGAAGAGTTCTTCGGGGCGGAAGAAGCGGTTGATTTCAACTTTTGCGTCTTCGGGGCTTGAAGATGCGTGGATGATGTTTTCCTGTCCGGAGAGTGAGAAGTCTCCGCGGATTGTTCCGGGTAGAGCTTCGCGTCCGTTTGTGGCGCCTGTCATCAGTCGGACAACTCTGATTGCGTCGTTGCCTTTGAGGCAAAGTGCGATTACCGGCGATGCCATCATGGAAGCGAGAATCCAGGGGAAGAATGGACGGTCAACGAGGTGAGCGTAGTGTTCGCGAAGAATTCTTTCGTCGAGCTGCATCATCTTGATGCCTTCGATGATTAAGCCTTTCTGTTGGAAGCGGGTAAGTATCTGTCCGACGAGACCTCGTTCGATTGAGGATGGCTTAAAAAGAATAAGTGTTCTTTCCATGATGGTTTTTAATTTTAATTTGCATTTGTGTTTTGCTGGTAGTCAAAGGTACGCACAATAGCCCGACCTGCCAAATGATTAGCTCTTTCCTCTATGCTTTTTGGACCAAAGGTTTGCTTTGGGGTGGGAGTAATCTGCTGAAATTCAGCGATGTGCGCTCACGTGTAAAATTTGGTTAAATGTTGTATTTTTCTGTATCGCGACTAAAATGCTGAATATTCGAATGTTAAATTCTGTGACAATTGGTTTATTAACTTTACTCCGGTCTTCGCCCGATAGGGGAGGGGGTCAGCTGATCATACTCCAGTCGATGGCTTTGTCGAAGAGGGTGTGCATTTCGCGGCAGAGGAGTCTGTGGTGGGGTGCTGACAGAGTCGGGTCGTTTTCGAGGACGTTTTCGGCCTCGTTGCGAGCGAGCTGGATGAGGCGTCCGTCGGTTGCAATGTTGGCGATGTTGAGACTGAGGCTCATTCCGCTTTGCATCGTGCCTTCGATGTCGCCGGGGCCGCGCAGTTTGAGGTCGGCTTCGGCGACAACGAATCCGTCGGTCGTCGAGGTCATTATCGAGAGTCGTTTGCGGGTCAGTCCTGAGATGTTGGGGCGTGACATCAGAATGCAGTAGCTCTGTCCGTCGCCGCGGCCGACGCGCCCGCGCAGCTGGTGGAGCTGGGAGAGTCCGAACCGTTCGGCATTTTCGATGACCATGATGGTGGCGTTCGGGACATTTACCCCGACTTCGATAACGGTGGTTGCGACGAGAATGTCGGCCTGATGAGTGGCAAATCTGGTCATCTGGACATCTTTTTCGGCTGGTTTCATTTTGCCGTGGACATACGCGACGCGGAAATCGCGGAATGTCTCGCAGATCTGTTCGTAGCCGTCTTCGAGGCTTTTGAGGTCGACTTTTTCGTTTTCTTTGATGAGAGGGTAGACGATATAGACCTGCCGTCCCTGTTTGAGCTGCCGGGCGATCGACCGGTAGACATCAAGGCGGTTTTCTTCCATGCGCAGAAGTGTGGTCACAGGTTTTCGGCCTGGAGGAAGCTCGTCGATTACGGACACGTCGAGATCTCCGTAGAGAGTCATGGCGAGGGTTCGGGGAATCGGAGTGGCAGTCATCACGAGGATGTGTGGCGGCACATTGTTTTTCTTCCACAGGCGTGCCCGCTGAGCCACACCGAATCGGTGCTGCTCGTCGATGACGACAAATCCGAGTCGGGCGAATCTGACGTTGTCTTCGATCACGGCATGGGTTCCTATTAATATATGGAGTGATCCGTCGGTCAGCTGAGAGTGGATGAGGTCGCGTGATTTTTTCGGGGTTGAGCCGGTCAGCAGTTTGACATTGACTCCGATCTGAGCGGCGAGCTGCGAGATTGTCTCGAAGTGCTGTGTGGCGAGAATTTCGGTCGGAGCCATCAGGCATGCCTGGCATCCGTTGTCGAGGGCGATCAGCATGCACATGAGGGCTACGAGCGTCTTTCCTGATCCGACGTCGCCCTGAAGGAGGCGGTTCATCTGGCGTCCGGAGTTCATGTCCCGCCGGATTTCGCGGATCACTCTTTTCTGTGCTCCGGTCAGCTCGAATGGGAGACACTGGGAGTAGAACGAGTTGAAGTAGTGGCCGATCTTGGTGAAGCAGTGGCCTCCGAATCTGACAGAACGTCGGCGGGAGTAGCTGAGGATGTTGAGTTGGAGATAGAATAGCTCTTCGAATTTCAGTCGTTCGCGTGCTTTTATCAGCTGGTCGTTGTCGCGAGGGTTATGGATGGCCACAAGGGCGTCGCGCTTGTCCATCAGTCTGAGCCTGCCGCGCAGATCTGCGGGAATAGGGTCGTCGACGGTCTTCAGGTGCAGGGCGATGATGTTGCGTACAAGGGAGAAGAGAGTGCGAGATGTGATTCCGCGGTTGCGGAGCTTTTCGGTGAGCGGATAGACTCCGCGCAGTCCGATTGTCGATTCGACATCTTCGGGCGAGTCTATTTCGGGGTGGACCATGCTCCAGCGTCCGTTGTATTCGGCCGGTTTTCCGAAAATGACATATAGGTTTCCGATTCTGAGCTGTTCGCGTATCGCCTTTATTCTCTTGAACCAGACGACTTCCATTGTCGAGAGGCCGTCGGTGAAGAGTCCGACCAGCCTTGTGCGCGCACCTTCACCGAGAATGTTCAGGCTGACGAAGCGGCCTTTGATCTGGACCATCGTCATATCGGATCGCAACGATGTGATCGCGTGGAACTGCGAGCGGTCGATATAGTGCGACGGGAAGTGATAGAGAAGGTCATAGAGTGTCTTGATTCCAAGTTCCTCACCCAGAATCCTGGCGCGGGCCGGTCCGACGCCTTTGAGATACGTTATGTCGGTAGCTCTCAGTCGATCCATCGTAGCGGTTGATCTCTCTCGCTGCTCTTATTCGTTTTCGTGCAGGTATAGTTCGGCGATCCGGATGTCCAGCGGACGCGTGATCTTGAGGGTTTTTTCCGATCCTTCAACGAGGGCGATGTCCGAGAATCCGGCGTTTTCCATCACCGAGGCGTCGTCGGTCATCAGCGGAGACCAGGGTAGGCGATAGGCTGATCGGAGATGGGCGGCGCAGAAGGCCTGAGGGGTCTGGACGGCCTGGAAACGGGAGCGGTCTACGGCCGTCGAGCCGCTCTCGGTCTGCATCCGCAGGGAGTCGATCATCGGCATGACAGGCAGCGCACCGTCGGCTCCGCGCCCGATTGTGTCGAGGAGGCGGAAGATGACATCGGCCTCGACGAGCGGTCGGGCACCGTCGTGGACAAGGATTGTTTCCGTGTCGGGATCAATTGTTTCCAGTGCGTTGCGGACGCTTTCCCAGCGGGTGGCGCCTCCGATGGCTGTCATGGTGTAGCCGACGTTTTCGGCCAGACTCATCTGCGTCCAGTAGTCTTTGCGGTCGCTGGCTACGACAACGATGATGCGGGCGTGGGGAAGCGCTCTGTGGAAACGGCGGATGGCATGGATCAGTACCGGCTCGCCATCAAGCAGGCAGAACTGCTTGGGGAGTTCGGAACCAAAGCGCGAGCCGCTGCCGGCGGCAACGATGATGACTGCGGTTTTTTCGGAGCGGGTTGTCATGGGTTGAGCAGACGGTTGTAGGCTTCGGGGTCGGAGATGATCTGAAGAGCTTCGCGATAGACGGGGTTTCCGTCGTTGGAGATCCGGAAATAGGTCGACTGTTCGAAGAGATCGCGGCCGATCAGAGCCTTGATGACCCTGCGGATTGTCGGTTCGGAAACGGCAAACTGCTCTTCATTGAGTTCGACGCCGTCGGCCTGTCCGGCTTTCTTAAGCTGTTCGATCATTTCGTCGCTGACGGAGAAGTCACGGACGAAGCTGGTTTCGGTTGGAAACTGTTTTTTCAGCGCGTTGCGGTTCTGGTCGATGTAGGACGTGGCGAATTTGTAGACCGTTCCTTTGGCTACGAGGTCGCGGTAGTAGTCGCTGTAGAAAGTGGTGTCGATCGGAACGAAGCGGTCGGGCATGATTCCGCCACCGCCGTAGACCGGACGCATGTTGCGGACAGTGTAGTAGCGGAGCGAGTCGGGAAGATGGACCGAATCGGCGCTTGAGAATTCGCCGTGTCGGTAGCGCTCGATAATGTCGGAATAGTAGTCGTCGTCATCGGCGGAGTAGGGTTTCTGGATGCATCGTCCTGATGGGGTGTAATAGCGTGCTACTGTCAGTCGGATCATCGAACCGTCGGGGAACGGGAACGGGCGCTGTACGAGTCCTTTTCCGAAAGAGCGGCGGCCGACGATGACTCCGCGGTCCTGGTCCTGTACGGCTCCGGCCAGAATCTCGCTTGCGGAGGCGGAATACTGGTTGACCATGACGACGAGGCGTCCGTCGGTATATTTCCCGTTGGATGTTGTCGTATATTGCGAGAGTCGGCTCTTGTCGCCTTTGGTGAAGACCACGAGGTCGCCACGGCGCAGGAACATGTCGGCAATGTCGGTGGCGGCGTTCAGGTATCCTCCGCCGTTGTCCTCAAGGTCTATGATGAGGTTTTTCATCCCTTCTTTCTTCAGGCGCTTGAGGGCCTGACTGACCTCTTTGGCGGTACTTTCGGCAAATCTCGAGATGCGGATATAGCCAACTTCGGGAGTGGCCATGTAGGCAGCGTCGACGCTATAGATCGGTATGTCGTCGCGAACGATATTGAAGTCGATCAGGTCGGTTACGCCTTTGCGCATCACTCTGACTCTGGCAGTCGATCCTTTCGGGCCGCGCAGGAGTTTCATGATTTCGCTGTTTTTTTTCTTGACGCCTGCGATGAGTGAGTCCTGGGCGTAGATGATTCTGTCGCCGGGAAGTATCCCTACTTTTTCTGAGGGGCCTCCGGCTACGGTCTGGATGACGTAGAGCGTGTCGGTCAGCATGTTGAACTGGATGCCGATTCCGGAGAAATTACCTTGTAGCGGTTCGGTCAGCTCGCGTGTTTCCTCAGCGTTGGTATAGGTCGAGTGGGGATCGAGTTTTTTGAGCATTGCGATAATGGCGCTTTCGGCGATGGCCTCCCCGTCGACAGAGTCGACATAGTATCCCTCGATGATCTGTCCGGCATAGTTGAGTTTCTTCATCGGGGGGAAGCTGACGGCCAGACTGACACAGAGGGTGCAGAGGGTCAGAATCAGAGTTATTGCGGTTCTTTTCATTCAGATATGTGTTTTTTCGTTTGTTTAATGTCTCTGGCCGACGGGAGCATCGCGCTGACGTCGACACCGTAGGAGCTGAGTTCACGCACGATCGAGGAGCTTATCGCCGCGTGGGCCGGCTCGGCAAAGAGCAGCACAGTCTCGAGACCGGAGATGAGCCGGTTGATGTCGGCCATGTTGCGTTCATATTCGTAGTCGGCGACTGATCGGACGCCGCGAAGCAGTGCGGTTGCTCCGGCGTCGGCGGCTTCTTTGGCTACGAGCCCGGTGCAGAGCCGGACTTCGACTTGCGGCGCAAGGGGAGCGAGAAGGCGTCGGAGTTCGTCGGCCCGCGTGGCGGCGGCTTCGGCTTCGGCCGGTTTAGAGGCGTTGCGTCCGATGAGAATTATGATGCGGCTGAAGATTTTCAGTCCGCGTGTGAGAACGGACAGGTGACCGACCGTAAAGGGGTTGAACGAACCTGCCATGACGGCAATCCGGGACGAGGGGTGCTCCTCAGGAGATCTGTGAGTCATCTTCTACAACGAGATTATTGATGATAAATTGTTGGCGTTCAATTGAATTTTTGCCCATGTAGAATCTGAGCAGTTCGGCGACACCGTCCTGTTTGTGCATTCTGACCTGATCTGCGCGCATGTCTTCGCCGATAAAATAGCGGAATTCTTCGGGCGAGATTTCTCCGAGACCTTTGAATCGTGTGATCTCGGCGTTGTTGCCGAGGCGTTCGATGGCAGCGATCCGTTCTTCGTCGGAATAGCAGTAGTAGGTGTCTTCGGCAACTTTTTTCTGACGGGTTCCGGAGACTCGTTTTGAGGTTTTTTTGTTTCTGACGCGGAAGAGCGGGGTCTCGAGGATGTAGACGTGGCCGCGCTTGACCAGATCTGGGAAGAACTGCAGGAAGAATGTCAGCAGGAGCATGCGGATATGCATTCCGTCGACATCGGCGTCGGTCGCGATGATGACTTTGTTGTAGCGGAGATTGTCGATCGATTCCTCGATGTTGAGGGCCGCCTGGAGCTGATAGAACTCGTCGTTTTCATAGACCATTTTCTTGGTCTTGCCGAAAGTGTTTTTCGGTTTGCCGCGTAGGGAGAAAACGGCCTGGGTTTCGACATTGCGGATCTTGGTGATCGAGCCGGCGGCCGAATCGCCCTCGGTTATGAAGATCGATGACTGGTTTTTCTTTTCTTCTGATCCGCGGGCGTCCGTCAGATGGACTCTGCAGTCGAGCAGTTTTTTATTGTGGATGTTGACTTTCTTGGCCTGTTCACGTGCTTTTTTTGTGATGCCGGACATGGCTCTGCGCTCGCGCTCGTTCTCGTCGACGATTTTTTTCAGCGTGTCGGCCGTTTCGGGATTTCGGTGCAGGTAATTGTCGAGGTGGGTCTTGACGAAGTCGCCGATCGCTTTTGCTACGGTCGGACCTTCGGGGCCCATCGACTGGGAGCCGAGTTTGGTTTTTGTCTGAGATTCGAAGACGGGTTCTTCGACTTTGATTGAGACAGCGGCAACGATTCCGTTTCGGATGTCGGAATATTCATACTGCTGTTTTCCGATGAACTCCTTTACGGTGCGTGAGACTGCTTCCTTGAATGCTGTCAGGTGGGTTCCGCCCTGGGTGGTGTTCTGTCCGTTGACGAATGTGTAGTATTCCTCGCCGTATTGCGACGCGTGGGTTATCGCGATCTCTATGTCGCCGTCCTTGAGGTGGATGATCGGATAGCGGGGATCGTTTGTCATGTCATCGTTGAGCAGATCTAGGAGTCCGTGGCGCGAGAGATATTTCTGTCCGTTGAAGTTGATGGTCAGCCCCGTGTTGAGGAATGTGTAGTTCTTGAGCAGCGGAATGATGTGTTCCTCGCGGTAGCGGAAGTCGATGAATATGGTCGGATCCGGGGTGAAACGGATGTAGGTTCCGTTCGGTTCGTCTGTTTCAGAGAGGTCTGATTCCTTGACAAGCCGTCCGCCGGCGAATTCGGCTTCTTTTTTCTTTCCGTCACGAATGCTGCCGACGGTGAATTGACATGAAAGTGCATTGACGGCTTTGACGCCGACACCGTTGAGCCCGATTGATTTCTTGAAGGCGTTAGTGTCGTATTTTCCGCCGGTGTTTATTTTTGAGACTGCGTCGATCATTTTGCCGAGAGGGATACCTCGGCCGTAGTCGCGCACGGCGACGGCGCTTTCAATCACGCTGACTTCGATATTTTTTCCGAATCCCATCATGAATTCGTCGATCGAGTTGTCGAGCACCTCTTTGAGCAGCACGTAGATGCCATCGTCGGCCGAACTTCCGTCGCCCAGCTTTCCGATGTACATGCCGGGGCGCCGCCGGATGTGTTCGTTCCATTCGAGGGTGACGATGTCGTCTTCGGTGTAGTTTGCCGTGGGGGCAACAGGATTATCCGCTATGGTGTCTTCAGTCAAAATCTCAGTCATTTCAGAATATTTAGGCGCATGAGGCGCATTTCTGCAAAGTTACAAAAAAACATGCTTTTCTGCAATCGCGAATCGCATGCGGTCGCGGGCTGTCAATGACGGAAATGACCCGAGGCGCTCTACGACGGGGTTTACTGATCGCTGACGGATCGGCCGGAAAATAGCGAGGCGCTGTGCGGAATGCTGAATTCTGCCACAGCGCCTCGTTGGCTTTCAGATAGAGCTGTTTATTCTTCGGCGTCGTTGCCGGCAAACTCCATGAGATAAGCTTTTATGAAACCGTCGAGATCGCCGTCCATCACCCCTCCGACGTCGGATGTCTGATGGCCTGTGCGGTGGTCTTTCACTCGCCGGTCGTCGAAAACGTAGGATCGGATCTGCGAACCCCATTCGATTTTCATTTTTCCGGCTTCGATCTTGGCCTGTTCCTGCAGACGGTGCTGGAGTTCCTTGTCATAGAGGATGGATCGGAGCTGACGCATCGCGTTTTCTTTGTTTTTGGGCTGGTCGCGGGTTTCGGTGTTTTCGATGAGGATTTCCTCGAATTCGCCGGTGTAGGGGTCAGTGAACTGATAGCGCAGGCGTACACCCGATTCGACCTTGTTCACATTCTGTCCGCCCGCGCCGCCGCTTCGGAATGTATCCCACGACAGAAGCGCCGGATCGACCTTCACCTCGATTGTATCGTCGACAAGCGGTGTCACGAAAACCGACGCAAACGATGTCATTCGTTTTCCCTGGGCATTATAGGGTGAAACGCGGACAAGTCGGTGCACACCGTTTTCGCTCTTGAGATACCCGTAGGCAAAGTCACCTTCGACATTTATCGTGCATGACTTGATGCCAGCCTCGTCGCCTTCGAGAAGGTTGGCTATCGACGTCTTGTAGCCATGAGTCTCGCACCATCTCAGATACATTCTCATCAGCATCGAGGCCCAGTCCTGGCTTTCTGTTCCGCCGGCACCCGAATTTATCTTGAGAACGACTCCGAGCTTGTCTTCCTCGCGGCGAAGCATATTGCGGAGCTCGAGTTTCTCGATCTTGTCGATGGCGTCGGCATACATCGCGTCGATCTCCTCCTCTTCCATCGCACCCTCCTTCACGAAGTCCCAGGCAAGCTCAAGTTCGTCGGCTGCTGTCGCAACCTCCTCATATCCGTCGATCCATGCCTGAAGATCCTTGATTTTCTTCATCTGGCGCTGCGCTTCCTTCGGATGCTCCCAGAAATCTGGAACATGTGTGCGCAGCTCTTCTTCTTCTACTTGAATTTTCTTGCTGTCGATGTCAAAGATACCTCCTCAGCGCCAGCTTGCGCTCTAAGATCGTCTTAAGTTGCTCTTGAGTAATCATTTCAATAACTGATTTTCGGATTGTTGTTACTTAATGGATTTGTTTATCAACTGCAAAGTTAGCGAAATTAATCGGTAGGGCAAAACGGTGGCGTCGACCTTGAAGACTGGTTGAATTTAGTTGCGGGATTAGAGAGTGTTTGGAATTAAATCAAATTAAGACTGAGGAAATTTTTTGAACGAATTCCGCGAGTTGACGCAGGGAGCATAGCGGGCTATGCGACTGATGAGACTTGGCTTAATCCGCCAGAAAAGGCCTCAGGATCATTTTGAAGTTTCTGCCGTTCATTCGTATTACTGTTAACACGGTTTAAATCCAAACACTCTCTAAGAGAGGGCGGAGTGCCTTGTCCACGAAATCGGGCGGGGCAACAGTGGTGTTATATTTCGTCGAATTCGTAAAAGTGTTCGCCATTG
>CAJUHM010000053.1 GCA_910586475.1 uncultured Muribaculaceae bacterium
TCCTCTTTTTTCCGAACATTTTTCGCCCCTTTTCCGTTTTAATCGTTTTGGTTTTTCAATCACACCCCAAACTGCCATCTGCCCTACCGGTCGAATCATGCACGACTGGTCATGGAGTTTTCAACATGTTTGATCATTCCGTTGGCAGGGAAAAAGATTATTTGTAATTTTGGAAAAAGTTTCTGTGATTTATCCAGACGAGAATTCCCCACCCTGCAAGCAGAAGGAAACTCATTATTATATATAATACCCCGGTCTCTACTCTCGAAAACCCATTTATGAGCAAATTTGTACATCTCCACGTCCACACCCAATATTCCCTCCTCGACGGACTCTCATCCGTGCCGGCTCTTGTCGACAAAGCGCTTGCCGACGGCATGCCGGGAATAGCCATCACCGACCACGGAAACATGTTTGGCATAAAAGAGATCTACAACTATGTCAACGGAGGATGCCTCAAGGGCTACAAGAAAAAACTCGCCGCCGCCGAAAAAAGCGGAGACGCGGCAAAAGCCGAGCAGATCAGCGGCTGGATCGACCGCATCAAATCTAAAGACTTCCGCCTTATTATAGGGTGTGAGATGTATGTCGCGCAGAAGTCGCTCCACGAATCAGTCGACAAACGCGACACCGGACGCCACCTCGTCGTTCTTGCCAAAAACAAAAAAGGCTATCAGAATCTCATAAAACTCGTGTCGCAGGCATGGACGGAAGGATTCTACTCCCATCCCCGAACAGACAAAACGCAACTCGAAGCCCACAGAGAGGGCCTGATAATCGCATCAGCATGTCTCGGCGGAGAGATTCCTCGACTGATCCAGGCCGGAAGAATCGACGAAGCCGACGAACAGATAAAATGGTGGAAAAGCGTTTTTGGCGAAGACTATTACATCGAACTTCAGCGCCACCCCGCCAAAGTCGCCAACGCAAACCACGACGTCATTGAAATTCAGAACCGTGTCAATCCGATTCTGGTCGATCTCGCAAGAAAAAATGGCGTCAAAATCATCTGCACAAACGACGTCCACTTCGTCAACGAAGCGGATGCCGAAGCCCACGACCGTCTGATCTGCGTCAGTACGAACAGCAACCTGACCGATCCGAAACGAATGCGCTACTCCAAACAGGAATGGTTCAAGACAACAGATGAGATGTCACAGCTTTTCGCCGACTATCCCGAAGCTCTCGAAACAACGGCCGAAATCGCAGCGAAAGTCGAACACTACTCGATCGACCACGGCCCGATCATGCCCAACTTCGAAATACCCGAAAGCTTCGGAACTGAAGAGGAATACCGCTCACGCCTGACAGAAAAAGATCTTTTCGACGAATTCACACGCGACGAAAACGGCAATGTCGTGTTAAGCCAGGAGGAAGCCGAAGCAAAAATCCAGAAGCTCGGAGGCTACGACAAACTCTACCGCATCAAGTTTGAAGCAGACTATCTTTCCAAACTGGCCTACGAGGGAGCAAAAAAACGCTACGGCGATCCACTCACCGACGAACTGAAGGAGCGAATCAACTTCGAGCTCCACATCATGAAGACGATGGGTTTCCCGGGCTACTTCCTCATCGTGCAGGACTTCATCAACGTTGCCCGCGAAAGTCTCGGAGTCAGCGTTGGCCCAGGCCGAGGATCGGCTGCCGGAAGCTGCGTCGCCTACTGTCTTGGCATCACTCAGATCGACCCCGTGCGCTACGACCTGCTGTTCGAGCGATTCCTCAACCCCGACCGAATCTCACTGCCGGATATCGACATCGACTTCGACGACGACGGAAGAGCCGACGTCCTGCGCTATGTCACCGACAAATATGGCGAAGAAAAAGTAGCCCACATCATAACCTACGGCACAATGGCCGCAAAACTGGCCATCAAGGACGTCGCTCGAATCGAACAGCTCCCGCTGAGCGAAAGCGACCGTCTCACAAAGCTGATACCCAAGCGAATGCCGACTGTCGACGGCAAAGAGCTCAAACTCAACCTCTCGAACTGCTACAACTATGTCGACGATTTCAAGCGTGAACTCAACTCCAACAACGAACTGATTGTCGAAACACTCAAGTTTGCTCTCCAGCTCGAAGGAACCGTCCGCAACACGGGAGTCCACGCCTGCGGAGTGATCATATGCCGCGACGACATAACCGACTGGGTACCCGTCAGCACAGCCGTCGACAAAGAGTCCGAATCGAAGGAAAAGATCATCGTGACCCAATATGAAGGCCGTGTCATCGAAGAGACCGGACTGATCAAAATGGACTTCCTCGGGCTGAAAACCCTTTCGATCATAAAAGAAGCTGTCGAAAACATCAGACTGACACGCGGAATCGAGATCGACATGGAGAAAATTCCGATCGACGACCCGAAGACATATCAGCTTTACTGCGAGGGAGGCACGACCGGAACATTCCAGTTCGAGTCCGCCGGCATGCAGAAATATCTCCGCGAACTCCAGCCTTCGACATTCGAAGACCTCATAGCCATGAACGCCCTCTACCGACCGGGCCCCATGGACTACATCCCGGACTTCATCGCCCGCAAACACGGCCGCGAACCGATCGTCTATGACATCCCCGTCATGGAGAAATATCTGAAGGACACCTACGGCGTCACCGTCTACCAGGAACAGGTCATGCTCCTGTCGCGTCTGCTCGCCAACTTCACCCGCGGCCAGAGCGACACGCTCCGAAAGGCAATGGGTAAGAAGATGATCGAGAAAATGAACGAGCTCAAAGCCCTCTTCCTCGAAGGCGGACAGAAAAACGGCCACGACCCGAAAGTGCTCGACAAGATCTGGGCCGACTGGGAGAAGTTCGCATCGTATGCATTCAATAAAAGCCACGCGACATGCTACAGCTGGGTCGCTTTCCAGACTGCCTACCTCAAGGCAAACTATCCCGCCGAATACATGGCGGCAGTCCTCTCCCGCAACCGCAACAACTCTGAAAAAATGTCCGGCTTCATCGACGAGTGCAAAAAAATGCACATCCCCGTCAAAGGACCGGACGTCAACGAAAGCTTCGCAACATTCGGTGTGAACTCAAAAGGTGACATCCGTTTCGGACTGGCGGCGCTGAAAGGGATCGGCGAAAACGTCGCAGCCGAAGTCCTCGCGGCCCGCAAAAAAGGAGGCCCGTTTGAATCGATCTTCGACTTCATCGAACGTGTCCCCTCGTCAGCCATCAACCGACGCATTATCGACACAATGGCAATGGGCGGTGCGTTCGACTGCTTCAGCTCCCACATCCAGAGAGAAGACTTTTTCGAGACCGACAGCCGTGGAATCTCATTCTCGGAAGCTCTCGTAAAATACGGCCAGCTCTATCAGAACGACCAGCAGAACCGCGAAATGTCTCTCTTCGGCGACGACATGGACTCGATGGCTACCGCCGGACGACCGACCATAATCCCCGGAATACGCTGGGTCGACGCCGTACGCCTCGAAAAAGAACGCGAGATTGTCGGGACATACCACTCAGCCAACCCCCTCGACCCATATTTCATGGAGCTCCACTACGGCACGACCGACCTGAAAACATTCCAGGAAAAAGAACCGGCCGAAGGTGAGGAAATCGTGCTCGGAGGAATGGTCGTCGATTTCACATCCCGCCCCTCGAAACGAGGCGGCAACTTCGGCATTCTCAAAATCCAGGACTACACCTCGGCTTCCGAATTCATGCTCTTCGGACAGGACTATATCGACTACCACAACTACGGTGTTCCGGGAACTCCCGTCATGATACGCGGAGCTTTCGGCCGACGCTTCCAGGGACAGGATCTCAGATTCAAGATCAATTCCGTACGCCTTCTCTCAGATCTGAAAGGCAACGTTGTCGACGGCATAATAATCAACGTCGACACCAACACCCTGACCGAAGCCCTCCACGGCGTTCTGGCTGAACATGCCGGATCGACCAATCAGGACCTCGGTTCACTTGCCTTCAAAGTGCGCGACGCTCAAAGCAACCGCCACGTAACCCTCGGAAGCTCGCTCCGAATTCCGGTCAACAAAGATCTCGTCGAAAAACTGCAGAACCTCGACGTTGACTTCACAATAGTGACAAAACATTTCTAATCATAACCCCAAAACTACTTAACACTATGGCTTATCAATTTACTGACACAAACGTAAAAGAAGCGATTGAATCCGGCCACGCTCTCGTAATCGATTTCTGGGCGACATGGTGCGGACCCTGCATGAAACTCAGCCCCGTCATCGACGAACTCTCCGAAAAATACGCCGACAAGGTCGTCATCGGCAAATACAACGTTGAAGACGAAACCGAATTTGCAACCGAAAACAGAATCATGTCGATCCCGACAATCCTCTTCTTCAAAAACGGCGAACAGATCCGCGACCTGCGTCTTGCTGGCGCCACCCGCGAACAGATCGAGAAAAACATCGAAAAACTGATCGCCCTCTGATCTGACATCCCTAAAAAACTTCCGGCCCGCCTCCCCTTTTGCAGAGAAGCGGGCCGGATCTTTATTTTGCGACCGCAAGCGTCTTAGAAATACTCGCCGGAAACTGTGCCGGAGAAATCGGCCTTATTGCCGGAGAGAAGCACATCGATCACCCCAACAGCATAGGGCGCGATCTCATATGGCCCCCATACGATATGCATACCGTCCGTCCCGAGATACACACAGTCGGGATACTCAGTCGGAATCCCCTGGAAAAGATAATCCGTCACCTCCGAAGGCTTGCACTCCAGCGTCCGGCTCATCAGCTGGGCCATGTTCCACTTCGAAAACCGAGGCAGATCATCCTTTGTCAGCTCTCGTCCGTTGTCCAGAAGGAAAGTCACATAATATTTGCCTCCAGTTCCGTGGGCTCCGCCCATGTAAGCGTACGTATCGTCACAGAATGTAATAGCCTTGCCGCTCGAGTAAACGACCTTGATATCACTAACCTCCTGCTCGTTACGCCACGACTTTGCCGCAGAGAGCAGCATTGCCTTGGGATTATCGATAGCGCCTTTGAAACCACTGTTGATCTTATCCTTTATCCAGAGACGCGCGTTGGCAACCAGACTTGTCGGTCCCGATATAGGATATTCAACCGAAATCGAACATTCCATGCTCTGCGCTCCTCCGTAACTCTGCACTCTGACTTTTTTCTTGATCGAAAAAACCTGTGTCACAAGACCGTCGGCATACTCCTTCACTGCGCCCTCCTTGACCGTAAGAGCCGGAGCGGCAGCCGTGCGTTTGCGTGTTTTCTTTTGGGCCGCGTCTGCCGATACAACACCGAAAATCAGCGCGACAATCAATAAAATAATGTGTTTCCTCATAAAATAATTGTATTAAAGTATAACGTAATAGCTGGTTAATTCACCTTATCCAGATTATGGCCCATACGCTCCTTCTTGGTCTGCATATAGCGGCGGTTGTAGTCATTCGGTTCGATCTCGATCGGAACATTTTCAACAACAGAAAGCCCATAGCCTTCCAGACCGATACGCTTCACAGGATTATTGGTCAGCAGACGCATTTTTCCGACTCCGATACGGTTAAGAATCTGCGCTCCGACGCCATAGTCGCGCTCGTCAGCCTTATGTCCGAGATGAAGATTGGCATCAACCGTATCCAGTCCCTCCTCCTGAAGCTTATAAGCCCGGATCTTGTCCATCAGACCGATCCCGCGGCCCTCCTGATTAAGATAGAGAATGACACCGCGGCCCTCCTTGTCGATCATCTGCATGGCGCGATGAAGCTGTTCGCCGCAGTCACAGCGCTGCGAGCCGAAAATGTCGCCCGTCGCACACGACGAGTGGACTCTGACCAACACCGGATCCTCGCCCGAAACGTCGCCCTTTATCAGCGCGATATGTTCAAGCCCGTTGCTCTTCTGGCGGAAAGGAATCAGCCGGAAGTGGCCATAGGCCGTCGGCATATCGACCTCCTCACCCTGCTCCACGAGCGACTCGTGTCTGAGACGGTAAGCGATCAGATCGCGGATCGAGATAAGCTTGAGTCCCCACTCGTCGGCTCTCTGCTTCAGTTGCGGCAGGCGCGCCATCGTTCCGTCGGGATTGAGTATTTCGATAAGCGTGGCAGCAGGTTGCAGTCCGGCCAGACGCGCCAGATCAATAGCTGCCTCAGTGTGGCCCGGACGACGCAAAACGCCCTCATCCTGAGCATAGAGAGGATGGACATGGCCCGGACGTCCGAAGTCCGACGGCTGGGAAGCCGGATCGGCAAGAGCTCTGATCGTTGCGGCTCGGTCATGGGCCGAAACCCCAGTCGTACATCCCGGAAGCAGATCGACCGTCACCGTAAACGGAGTTCCGAGCATCGAAGTATTGTCATCGACCTGATGGCCGATCTTAAGTTCCCTGCAGCGCGAGATGGTCAGAGGTGCACAGAGCTCACCACGCGCATTCGTGATCATGAAATTGACATCTTCCGGCGTGACCTTTTCGGCGGCCATGATGAGGTCGCCCTCATTTTCACGGTCCTCGTCGTCGACGACAATGACAAACTGTCCCTGGCGAAAAGCTTCGAGCGCCTCTTCAATCGTGTTGAGTTTAATATTGGAACTATCCATTTTATTTCTTTTGTTTAGAATATGTTTACTTTTACTCCTCCGGATCGGGACGGCCGATCAGATCGGCAAGCTGGTCCGAAACAGTGATAATAGTCTCGATCTCATGACGGAGAATCGAAAGCTGGCGCAGGCCGAAGAGATAGACCGTCAGGCCGAATGGCACAACGACGATCGATGTCCAGGCAGCCCACCGGTAATTGGTCGGATGATAAAACCACAGACTGCGCAGAATCGGATAGTCCATCAGCTTGTTGATCACGAGTTTCGAACGGCTGTTGGCTATATAGCCGACAGCCGCCTCAAGCTCGTCCGACAGCGAGCGCAATCCGCTGCGGGAATAGCCGCGCAGCCAGTACGACGTATATGACGGACGACGCTGATTCGACTCCAGATAGGCCGAAGCCGACTTCCTGAGAGACTCGAGCATCGCGGTCGCAACCGCCGGATCGACATCCTCCATGACAAGCTCCTTCACCTTCAGATGACGCGCAAGATTCGACCCGATCAGACGGCGGAAGAAATTCATATAGGCATCCTTGTTGAAAACCGCCGAATCCTTAACGGCCTTATACGTAAAGAAGATTCCGAGCGGAAGCAGCACAGCCGAACTGAGCCACATTCCTTCCCAGACCGCGAGATGGCCGTCGCGTGCCATTTTGTAGCCCGTATTGTCTATAATATAATAGAAGATAAAAAGCAGAACCGAAATGACGAGAGGCGTTCCGATGCCCCCCTTACGGATAATCGCGCCGAGCGGCGCACCGATAAAGAAGAAGATCAGACACGCAAACGAAAGCGTGAATTTCTTCTGCAGCTCTATATCGTGGCGGCGCACAGTCTTAAGCTCATCCTTCATCATAAGTGAGCGGAACTCATATTCCTGACGGCTGTTCTTAGCCTTGTTGAGTGCCTGGCTGAGATAATTGACCCTCGCGGCCGAGTTCGATCCCTTCAGAAGCGAATCTGCATCCGGCAGACGCGACGGCCTGACGTCAGGCACCGCCACAATGCGGTGGTCGCCCTTTCCGGTATACTCCTCCCTCATCTGCGCCACACCCATTCGCGGCCCCGTCTTGATAGCGTGGCCATACTCATTTCCGAGACTGTCTATGATGTGGCCGACCGAATCGATCGTTGCCTGAAGCTGAGAGATATCCTTGCCGACATACTGGTTTCTCATACCCTCCTCATCCATTCGGTTGAAGTTGGCGTCAAACTGCAGCAGGATCGACTTCTCGAGAAATGTCTCGCGCCTGAACGGCACATTCTTCATCGACGACGCCGCCTCCTTAAGATTGTCGAAACTCTCTCCCTGCCAGAGCTGGAGAAACAGATGCGACTTATCCTCAGTCATGGCAAGACGGCCCGAGTCCGCAAGGATTATACCGGCGTTGTCAAAACCGCGCGACATATCGTAGATCATTATCTCATAGAGAGTTCCCGTATCGCGGTTCTTATGATCGACAAAGAAGTTGTAGCCCGGAATCTGATCATAGAAAACGCCCTCCGGGATCTCTAATTCAGGCGATTTCTGACGCATCGAGAAAAGAAGCGTCCACATCTTCGTCTGAGCGATCGGCAGCACATTGTTCTGAAAGAAAAATGCCCCGACACCGATCCCGACCATAAGCACGATCAGAGGACGCATCACCTTGATGAGCGACACGCCCGACGCCTTCATGGCCGTCAGCTCGAAATGCTCCCCGAGATTTCCGAACGTCATCAGCGACGCCAGCAGTATCGCAAGAGGCAGCGCCATCGGGATCATCGTCAGAGCTGCATAGAAAAACAGCTCGCCGATCACATCGATCGTCAGACCCTTTCCGACAAGATCGTCGATATAGCGCCAGAGAAACTGCATCAGGACAATGAACAGACAGATGCAGAACGTCATGCAGAAAAGCGGTACAAAACTCTTCAGCACAAACCAGTATAGACGTTTCACACCCAACATCTTCCTGCCCCCGTTTTCTTAGCGGCTCGCGCGCTTGCGCTCGATTTCATCGAGTATGATCTTGCGCAGACGGATATGATGCGGAGTGACCTCGACATATTCGTCCTCCTTGATATATTCGAGAGCCTCTTCCAGACTGAATACGACCGGCGGCACTATGCGCGCCTTGTCGTCGGCTCCCGACGCTCGCATATTGGTAAGTTTCTTCGATTTAGTCACATTGACCACTATATCGTTGTCCTTCGCATTCTCCCCGACAACCTGGCCGGCATAAACCTCCTCCTGAGGGAAGATAAAGAAGCGGCCGCGGTCCTGAAGCTTGTCTATCGCATACGCATAGGCGGTCCCCGCCTCGAGTGCGATCAGCGACCCGTTAGTCCGGCGCTCGATATCGCCCTTCCACGGCTGGAACTCAAGGAAACGGTGAGCCATGATAGCCTCGCCGGCCGACGCCGTCAGCACATTGTTGCGCAATCCGATAATTCCTCGCGACGGTATTGTGAACTCCATATGGACACGGTCGTTCTGCACTGTCATCGAGACCAGTTCTCCCTTGCGCCGCGTGACCATATCGATCATCTTCGACGAATATTCCTCCGGAACATTGATGGTCATCAGCTCAACCGGCTCACACTTGACCCCGTCGATCTCCTTGACGATAACCTGCGGCTGACCGACCTGTAGCTCATAGCCTTCGCGGCGCATCGTCTCGATCAGAACCGACAGATGCAGCACACCGCGGCCATAGACGATCCACTTGTCATCGTCAGCCCCGCGCTCTACTCTCAGTGCCAGATTTCTGTCAAGCTCGCGAGTCAGACGGTCGGCGATATGACGTGAGGTCACATACTTTCCGTCCTTGCCGAAAAACGGGCTGTCGTTGATCGTAAACGTCATCGACATCGTCGGCTCATCGATCGCAATGCGCGGCAATGCCTCAGGCGTATTGAAATCCGCGATTGTGTCTCCGATCTCGAAAGAATCGATGCCGACAAGCGCGCAGATATCGCCGCTGCCGACACTCTGGACCTTCTTGCGGCCCATTCCCTCAAAGACATGAAGCTCCTTGATGCGCTGTCTGACGATCGTTCCGTCTTTCTTGCAGAGAGCCACATCCGCACCCTCGCGAAGATCGCCGCGGTGCACTCGCCCGACGGCGATACGGCCGACATAGTTCGAAAAATCGAGCGAGGTGATCAGCATCTGCGCCGGACCTTCGATTCGCTTCGGTTCCGGAATAAACTCGATGATCGCATCGAGAACGGCTGTGATGTCATCGGCTGGCTTCGCCCAGTCCGTGCTCATCCAGCCCTGCTTGGCCGAACCGTAGATCGTCGGGAAATCAAGCTGTTCCTCCGTCGCGTCGAGGTTACACATCAAGTCGAACACCATCTCCTGGACCTCATCCGGACGGCAGTTGGGCTTATCGACCTTGTTGATGACAACAACCGGCTTAAGCCCCATCTCGATAGCCTTCTGCAGCACGAATCGGGTCTGCGGCATCGGGCCTTCGAACGCGTCGACCAGCAGCAGACAGCCGTCGGCCATATTGAGCACTCGTTCCACCTCGCCGCCGAAATCAGCGTGCCCCGGAGTGTCTATAATATTGATTTTATAATCTTTATAATTGATTGATACATTTTTCGAAAGAATCGTGATCCCACGTTCTCTCTCAAGATCATTATTGTCAAGGATCAGTTCGCCGGCGTTCTGGTTTTCGCGGAAAAGGTTGCCGGCCAACAGCATTTTGTCGACCAGCGTTGTCTTCCCGTGGTCCACGTGGGCTATAATAGCTACGTTTCTTATTTTCTGCATGAGTCTTTATATTTTCGGATGCAAATTTACGCAGAAATCGCGGAAAATCTATTATCTTTGCGTAAGAAATATTCCCCTCTTCTTGCGCCGGGAGTCTTTCATTTCACAATAATTCTCCATCCATAACCCATCACATTGAATCCGGCCATGAGAAAACTTCTTATCGCACTGATCGCCCTATCCTTCTCCTTCGGAGCCTTTGCATCGGTCAATCCGGTCAGAAAAGGCAAGCCAAACGCACGCATCATCTGTGACACGACTGCCACCCGCTCCGGCGCAATGATGCTCCAGGATTTCATCGGACGCATCTCCGGAGTCCGCATCCCGATCCTCTCCGACAACACCAAGCCCGGAAAAAACGACATCGTATTCCGCCGCTCCTCCGATCCTGCAATCCGTGAAGACGGGTTCCGCCTGTCGACAAGACCCGGCTACCTCCTGATCGAAAGCAACCGTGGCAACGGCGACGTCTACGGTGCCATAACCCTCCTCGAAGACTATCTCGGATGCAACTACTGGGGCGAACACGAATTCTCCGTACCGACCCTTTCCGAAATCTCATTCCCCGACATTGAACGGACAGACAACCCCGCCTTCCGCTATCGGCAGAGCCAGAACTACGCTCTCGCCACCGACTCCGTCTATCGGCTCTGGCGACGCCTCGAAGAGCCTCGCGACGAATTTGCCGGAAGCTACTGGGTCCACACCTTCGACCGGCTTCTACCTTCCGCAGTCTACGGAAAGGAACACCCCGAATACTACGCCTTCTTCAACGGACAGCGGCATCCCGGCAAAGCAAGCCAGTGGTGTCTGACCAACGACGACCTTTTCGAAATCGTCGCCGCACGCATCGACTCCATATTCAAAGCCAACCCCGGTAAAACGATGATCTCCGTCAGCCAGAACGACGGCAACCACACAAACTGCACTTGCCCGTCTTGCAAAGCGATCGACGACCATGAAGGCGCCCTCTCTGGAAGCGTAATCCACTTCCTCAACAAGCTCGCCGACCGATTCCCCGACAAGCAGTTCTCGACTCTCGCATATCTCTACACGATGCACCCCCCGAAACACGTCCGTCCGCGACCCAACGTCAACATCATGCTCTGCGACATCGACTGCTACCGCGAAGTGCCTCTCCCCGACAACGCCTCCGGACGTGACTTCCTCAATGCGCTCGAAGGATGGAGTGCCATTTCCGACAACATTTTTGTCTGGGACTACGGCATCAACTTCGACGGAACATCGACGCCGTTCCCCAACTTCCACATCATCCAGCCAAACATCCGCACTTTCCGCGACAACAACGTCAAAATGCACTTCTCGCAGATCGCAGGATTCCGCGGCGGTGACATGTCCGAACTGCGCACATTCCTCGTGTCGAAACTGATGTGGAATCCCGACGCCGACATCGACTCTCTGACCAACACCTTTGTCAACGGCTACTACGGCGCGGCCGGCCCATACATCAGCCAGTATCTCAAACTGATGGAAGGCGCGCTCCTCGGAAGCCGAATTCCCCTCTGGATCTACGACTCGCCCGTGACCCACAAAAACGGCATGCTGAACCCCATCCTGCGCCGGACCTACAACCGGCTCTTCGACGAAGCCGAAAACGCCGTCAGTGCCGACTCGGCGCTTCTCGCTCGCGTTCAGCGGTCCAGGCTCTCGCTCCAGTACAGCGAACTCGAGATCGAACGGACCGAACCCAAAAAAGACGTCGCTCGGCTATCAGCCATGCTCGACACTTTCGAGACTCGTAGCCGCCGCTTCGGTCTCACAACCGTCAACGAACGCAACAACTCCCCCATCGACTACTGCACCCTCTACCGCGAACGCTACCTCCCGAAAACCAACCGCAACCTCGCCGCAGACGCTAAAGTGACCTTCTCCGAACCCGTGCCTGCCCCCTACGACAAAATAGCCCGGACGGCCCTGACCGACGGACTCTTCGGAGGTGCCACATATAAAGACAGCTGGATCGGATGGGAAGGCATCGACGCTTCGATAACCCTCGACCTCGGCGAAGAGAAATCCGTCAGCTCGATCGAAGCCGACTTCCTCCATCAGCTCGGCGCCTGGATCCTTCAGCCGTTATCCGTCACCTACTACATCAGCACCGACGGTCAGAACTTCTCCGGAGGGTGGAAAACAGAACTCCCCGACGACTCCGACCCGAAAGTCAAATTCGTCAACGTTCGCCATGACCTCCGGACTCCCGAAAAAGCCCGCTTCATTCGCGTCGACATCGAAGGCACGAAACAATGCCCCCACTGGCACTACGGCGTCGGAAATCCCTGCTGGTTCTTCCTCGACGAAATAACCATCCTGTAAAGCGTGCTTGAAATCCCGACAGCCCCCTGATCCGCAACGCGGAATCCATAACGCAACTTTTTTTCATAGTCAGACGCCCCGCAGGTTGGGGCGTTTGACTATTTTTCGGTAATTTTGCACCAAAATAGATAACCCGACAGATGAAAGAAAACCCCATTACCATACTGGCGATCGAATCGTCTTGCGACGACACCTCGGCTGCCGTCGTCCGCGACGGAATCCTGCTGAGCAACGTCATCGCATCCCAGAGCGTCCACGAAGAATACGGCGGCGTTGTCCCCGAACTCGCTTCACGCGCTCATCAGCAAAACATCGTCCCTGTCGTCGACGCTGCTTTTCGGCATGCCGGAATCCGGAAATCCGACCTCTCGGCTATCGCTTTCACTCGCGGACCCGGACTCCTCGGATCGCTCCTCGTCGGCACTTCGTTCGCCAAAGGGCTGTCCCTCGGCCTACGCTGCCCGATGGTCGACGTCAACCATCTCCACGCCCACGTGCTTTCCCACTTCATCCGGCGCAACCCCGACGACGAAGTCCCCGACTACCCCTTCCTGACTCTTCTAATTTCAGGTGGCAACAGCCAGCTTATCCTCGTCCGGAACTACAACGACATGCAGATCCTCGGCGCGACTATCGACGACGCTGCCGGAGAAGCCTTCGACAAATGCGCCAAAGTAATGGGACTCCCCTACCCGGGCGGACCCCACATCGACCGCCTCGCCGCACAAGGCGACCCGAACCGGTTCCATTTCGCGCGGCCCCGGATCCCGGACCTCGACTACAGCTTCTCAGGACTGAAGACTTCCTTCCTCTACACTCTGCGCGACGCCTTGAAAACCGACCCTTCGTTCGTCGAAAACAACATGGCCGACCTCGCTGCATCTCTGCAGAAAACCATCATCGACATTCTCCTCGACAAGCTCGACAAAGCCGTACGCCGCACTCAGGTATCGACCGTTGCCATCGGCGGAGGCGTGTCCGCAAACTCCGGCGTTCGTCAGGCTGTCGCTGACTACTGCGCCGCAAACGGGCTGAAAGCATTCATCCCCGAACGCGCTTTCACTACCGACAATGCCGCAATGGTCGCAATGGCTGGCTACTTCAAATACCTCGACCGACAGTTCTGCGGCTACGACGAAGTCCCCTACGCCCGCGTGACCGTCTGATCCCCACTAAGCTTATGAAAGTCTCTATTATTGCAATCGGCGACGAGCTGCTGATCGGACAGGTCGTCGACACCAACAGCGGTTTCCTCGCGCGCACAATGCAGCCCGAAGGATGGGAAGTCGCCGACGTCGCCGTCATATCCGACTCGGCCGCTGAAATCCGTCGCGCCGTCAGTGAAGCGCTTAAGCGTTCCGACGTTGTCCTGACAACTGGTGGTCTCGGACCGACACGCGACGACATCACTAAACAGACCCTCTGCGAAATATTCGGCGGCACTCTCCGCGAAGACCCTGACGTGACGGCCGACATCATCGATGTTTTCCGCAAACGCGGACTGAAGCTCAACAGCCTTACTGCCGCACAGGCTCTCGTCCCGACAAGCTGCCGCGTCATCCGAAATCGCGTCGGGACGGCTCCCGTCATGTGGTTCGAGACCTCTGATCCCCGAAAAGTGCTCGTCGCGATGCCGGGAGTTCCATTCGAAACCGAACATTGCTTCTCACGCGAAGTCTTCCCCCGACTGCTCGAAGCCTTTCCACGTCGCGACGCGATCGACCACCGCACATTCGTCGTCGCCGGAATCACCGAATCCGACCTCGCCATCAGACTAGAATCCTTCGAACGCGATCTGCCGCAAGCTCTCCACCTCGCCTACCTCCCCCGCCCAGGAATCATCCGGCTGCGACTCGACGGCCACGCCGACGATCCCGCATGGCTTTCCCGACAGATGGACATCTTCTCCCGACGCCTCATCGACGAATGCGGAACTATCCTCCTCTGCGAAGGCGACCTGACGCCCGCTCAGATCCTTCTGCAGCGCCTCTCCGACTCCGGACTGACCTTCGCCACAGCCGAAAGCTGCACCGGTGGAAACATCGCCCGGACCGTCACTGCGATCCCCGGAGCCTCAGCTGTCGTCTGCGGTGGCATTGTCGCCTACAGCAACGACGTTAAATCCCGCATCCTCGGAGTTGATCCCGCCACACTCGAAGCCCACGGAGCTGTAAGCATCCCCGTCGTCGAACAAATGGCTCGCGGAGCCATTGCCGCGACCGGCGCATCTCTTGCCGTCGCCACATCCGGAATTGCAGGCCCTGGCGGAGGCTCACCGGAAAAACCCGTCGGAACCGTATGCATTGCCGCAGCCTCGGACGACGGACGATGCATCTCTGCCACCCACCATTTCCCCGGCAACAGATCGCGCGTAGTCGACCGTGCGACAACGACAGCTCTCCTCGCTGCCCTCTCCCTCCTCTGACCTCATGCTCAGAGCTGCTCTGTTCAAACTTTGAATTTGGGCATCCATTTCTCCATCCGCCGCCCTATCTTTGCGGCGATATGTTGCAATGCCGCCCCCTCATACCGCCCCGCACG
>CAJUHM010000054.1 GCA_910586475.1 uncultured Muribaculaceae bacterium
TATCTTGCCGGCCGCGTCCTTGACAATCACAGATGCCCCGGCCAGAGGCTCATTGCACTCCTTGTCAATAACCGTGCCTGTCACACTTACCTGCGCCACGTTGGAGACCGTGACCGACAGTATCAGCATGCAGAGGATTATACGTTTCATTTGGCTGACTTTATTTACTGATGACTATTTCTGTACGGTCGTCAGATTTGTTGATCGTTATTGCCTTTATTTCCGAAACCGGCACCGAGTTTATGTCTTCATAAGGGATCCGGTCGCCGTTGACATATACTTCCGGATGGTCTTTCGATGTTTTGGGGGGTTCGACAGCCGGGACTGACCTGGCGATCTGCGGAGTCACAGCATAGCTGACGGAGTCGATCGTCAGGGTTGCTGCCGCGCAAGTCATTCCGGCAAGCGGGACTGTATAGCGCCACAGGCTGCGTCGGGTCGGCGCCGGGCGGTTAATCATCGATATGCGACGTCGGATCTGGCTGTAGTTGAGATTGCTGGCGATTGCGGAATGGTGTGAGAGGACGGATTTTTGTAGCAGGAGAAGCTGATATTCACGTATGTCACAACCGGCATTGACGACGTGGGCGTCGGCCTGGAATTCATGGACGGTTTTGAGTTCGCGGCGCATGAGCCATGCCGCCGGGTTGTACCAGCAAAGCACTGCCACGGTCTGTGAGAGCATCAGGTCAAGGATGTGGCGATTTCTGATGTGTCCGACTTCGTGGAGCAGTATGGTCCGGCGGCATTCGTCGTAGTCTCGCCGATTCATCAGGATTACGCTGCCGAAACTGAATGGCGAGAGATTGTCGTCGTCACTGATATGGATGGGCCATCCTTCACTGCTTACGACGGACTTGCAGCGGCGCAAAGTCGTGAGAATCCTCACCACATCAGCAATGCTCAGCAGAAGGCAGACAGCAGCTCCGGCCACCCACACGGCGGAGGCAATGGTGAGTATGGAGGGGAGCGAAGAGTCTTCACCGGAGTTGCCGCTGTCATATCCGATAATGTAGAATTCAGTCGGAAAGAAACCGCTCAATCTCATCAGCGGGACCAAAGTCAGGCTGACCGCATAGATCGTTATGAGGGTTAGCCGATTGGCTGCAGGTCGTTTTATGTCAGCAATCGCCCATCTGTAGGCAATCCACAGGATCATGAGCGGCACTGAGACGGCCAGTGTGTATTGAAAAAGGTGTTCCATGTGTCCTGGTCAGTCGTGTTTCTTGTTTTCAATCATGTCGATGAGCTGCTGAAGCTGGTCGGCATCGATCTCCTCGTCCTTGACAAGCTGGGAAACCATTGAGAAGCAGCTGCCGAAATAACGTCCGATCAGTCTGCTCAGGGCTTTACGCTGGTAGTCGTCCCGTTTTCTGACGGCATAGTAGCTGTAGGATCCGTAGCGGCCCTGTTTATGTCTGACGAATCCTTTGGCTTCGAGTGACCTCACGAAGGTTGACACCGTGTTGATGTGAGGTCTTGGCTCGTCGTAGTACTGAACGAGGTCTTTGACCTGACATGGACCGTGTTCCCAAAGCAACAGCATAGTTTCTTCCTCTTTTTCTGTAAGCTTATTCTCGCTGTTCATAATCAGTTCCTAAGGTTGTTTGATTGATTGACGAAACTTTTCGTTGAGATGGCAAAGTTATCGTTTTTATACGGGAATGACAAAAGGATCAACGATTTTTTTCGTTGAAAAATTCAGGGTATGTCTACCTTTTAACTTAATGTGAAAACCGATTGCGTCAGTCTTTTTTGAGGAATTCGGTCGGGATTGCTGTTTTTTCAGTTCGTAGATCTTGAAGGATTGTTCGTCGGGGGCGATGAAGAGCATTATGATCCGGTCTGCGGATATCTATGGCATAGACAACCTTGATGTCCGACAGAGATAAAACGGGAATGTCTGAATCCGATCATGTCGGGTTCAGACATTCTCACTTACCATATACAATCAATTACCTTATGCGAAGTTTTGTCAGAATGAGGGGTAGCCGGGGTTCTGGACGTAGATTCCGCCCGAGAAGTTGTATTGGGCAACGGGGATCGGGAAATATTCTTCGCCGGTTTCAAACGAAGCGTTCTGATAGTAGATCCGGCTGTCTTTTTCTGCTGCGAAGTAGTTGTTCATCGTTTCCTTTGCGATACCCCAGCGAACGAGGTCGAAGAAGCGCTCTCCTTCCATAGCTTTTTCGAGGCGCATCTCTGTGCGCAGGGCGCGGCGCGCATAGTCCTGAGTCCATCCGGAAGCAGGATAGAGGCCGATTTTGTAGTTGGCGGCATAGCTGTCGGGGTTATTGAAATCCCGGACGTAGTCGCTGTTCATCGCGCGGGAGCGTACGCGGTTGATCAGGGTGCGGGCTTCTTCCAGTCCGTTGCCGCCGATTTCGATCAGGGCTTCCGCTTTGTAGAGAAGCAGGTCGGCATAGCGGATGATCTGCCAGTTGAGAGCGGAGGCGCCCCAGGGCCAGCCTTGTGTCGCGTCGGGTGATTCGGGTGACAGCCAGAACCGTTTTGTGTTGTTGTAGCCGTAGGTGTCACTGTTGCGCACCCACAGGCCGCAGGGTCGTTCGGCGAATGTCTTGTAGCGTATGGTCGGGCGTCCGACAACGAAATCGAGTCGCGGATCGACATTGCCGTCGACATTGCCGAGCGAGTAGTTTCCGTCGGCATCGAACACTACATTGCCGTAGTCGGGGCGCTGCTGATAGTCAAACAGGGGGAGTCCGTCGGCATCGGTCTGATAGGCATTGACGAGGTCCTGGGAGGGGAGGAAGAAACCGTCGCCCTGCCAGGGGCATCCGGGGCCGGTCATAGCGTTCAGGAGCATGCTCCAGTTGATTCGGCCGGCGCTGCTCGAACCGTCGTCTTTCGAGAACTGGATGGCAAAGACTGATTCCGGTCCGTTTTCATATTCAAGCATGTCGAGCTGCTGGAAGTCGGCGAGGAGATCGTAGCCCTGCACCTGATCAATCAGGCTGACCACTTCCTGAAGCAGCTTTTTGTCAATATTGACCACGGCGTTGGTCTGTGGATCCTGTTCGTAGGCCTGATAGAGTCTCACCTTGGCGGCATAGGCGAGGGCGATGCGGCGGTTTACGCGGCCGATTTCATTCTGGGTGTCGGGGAGACTTTCGGCTGCTTCGAGAAGGTCGGCTGCAATGCGGTCGAGGTGTTCTTCGCGAGTGAATTCGTTGTTCGGGACTTTCGGATAGTCGGTCTCGGGGAGGTCGATATCCATATAGGGTATGCGGTTGAAGAGGCGGACAAGCTCGAAGTACCAGTGGTCACGGATTACGCGAATTTCGGCGATTCGGGTTGATTTTTCTTTAATGATGTTTTCGTCGACCTTCCGGAGGGCGCGGATGGCTGAGTTGCAGCGAGAGATGCCGCAGTAGACGTTGAACCATTTGCCGTCGAGAAATCCGTTGTTGGGTTGGATTCTGGATGTCTCCATGTCGTGGATTTCCCAGGCGTCTGTCTCGCCGCCGCCGCCTTTGTAGGCATTGTCGGCCCGGACTTCGCCATAGCTCCAGTTTGTGACCGGAAACCAGTGGGGATCATTTGAGTCGGCATAGCGGCACCCGAAAGTCGCGTATGCGCCATTGACGAGGAGGTCTACGGCTTCGGGATTGTTCATGTTGCCTTCCGAGAGAGGGCCCTGGGGTTTGTTTTCAAGAAAATCGTCGCTGCAGGCGCTGAGAGAAAGTCCAATGAGAGCGGCAGCTGCTATATGTCTGAGATTCATTTTTGTCGAGATTAAATAGATTGTTTGGATTTAAGGCGGATAGACAGACTCATGACTATTTGTCCGGATTAAGAGAATGTCTGGGCTAAAGAAAATCCAAGCAGGGTCTTGATGATGATTTAAAAACCGAACTGAATGCCGAATGTGTACTGGCGGGGGAGGGCGTAGGGATAGCCGAGGCCTTCAGGATCCGCTCCACTATATTTGGTGATGGTAAACAGGTTCTGGGCTTGGAAATATACGCGGGCGTTTTTAAGACGGAGTCTGTCCTGGATGTTCTTCGGGATGGTGTAGCCGAGGGACAGAGTCTTGAGCCGGATGAAAGAGCCGTCCTCGATAAAGTATTCCGAGCTTTCGTTCTCGTTGTTGGAGTTGTCGACCGAAGGAGCGGGGACGTCAGAGCTGTAGTAGCCAGTCTTCAGGTAGCTGTCGTAGGCTTTTGCGGCGTCGAGAAGCTGAGTGCCGTGATTGCCGGTCCAGAGGGGGAAGAAGTCGGTGTAGAATCGGGAGTTGTTCCAGGCGTCGCGGATAATGCTGTTGAAGAAGAGGCTCAGGTCAAAACCTTTCCATGTGGCCCCAAGGTTGAGCCCGAACTGGGCTTTCGGAAGATCGGTGCCGAGCCATGTGCGGTCGCGGTCGCTGATTTCACCGTCGCCGTTTGTGTCGACATAGCGCACTCGGCCTACCGCGGGGTTTCCGAAGCTGATGCGGTATTTTTCTCTGTAGGCGTCGACCTCTTCCTGAGTGCGGAAGATTCCGTCGGTCTTGTAGCCCATCCATGAACCGAGAGGCTGTCCGACGATACTTTTGTCGCGTCCGTTGCCGCCTCCCCAGGTGTAGTAGATGTCATCCATCAGCCCGGTCACTTCATTTTTCATTGCGGTCACGTTAAGTCCGATGTTGTAGCTGAAATCCTTGTTGACCGACTGTCGCCATTCGGCGGTGATTTCGACGCCTTTGTTGACCATCGAACCGCCGTTGTACCAGCAGTAGCCGCCTTCTCCGATGGTTGCGATATAGGGTTTTTCGACGAGCATGTCATTGGTTTTCTTGTGGAAGTAGTCGAACGAGACCGAGAGGCTGTTGTTGAGGAACGCGGCGTCGAAACCGATGTTTGTCTGATAGGTCTTTTCCCATGTCAGATCGGGGTTGGTGCTGCGTGACCGGAGGGCGCCTGCCGAAAGGGTGTTGCCGCCACCGATAGCATATGCTGCACGGTCGAGGTCCATAGCATATTTGGCGTAGAATGCGTCGTTGGCAATGATGTCGTTGCCGTTGACACCGTAGGCACCACGTATCTTAAGGTCGGTCAGCCATCCGCGAGTGTTTTCCATGAATCGTTCCTGAGAGATGCGCCAGCCGGCGGAAACCGATGGAAACCAGTCGTAGTTGTGTTCGGTCGAGAGGCGCGAAGATGCGTCGCGTCGGAGAGTGAACGAGGCGAGATATTTATTGTCCCATGTGTAGTTGATCTTTCCGAAGACGGAGAACATCGAGTAGTTCGAGGCTCCGGACCCGGTGTTTTTGTTGGTCGTTACGTTGCCGAGATAGAGATAGTCGGGGTCTTCGATCACAAATCCTTTGCCTTCGCCGAACATGTCTTCGAAATGGTTTCGCTTCGCTTCGACACCGGCGAGAGCCATCAGGGAGTTTTTGCCGAAATCGATGTTGTATTGTGCGGTGTTGGTCCACACCCAGTCGACCGTCTTGCTTGAATACTGATAGAGGCTGTTAGTTTTGTCGCGTAGGTTGGCGGGTGTGAAAATCTTGTCGTTGCCGTTATGATAGTTGACACCGAAGTTTGTCTTTAGGATGAGATTTCTGACAGGTTCGACAGAGAGGTAGGCGTTTCCGAACACGCGCCAGTATTCGCGTTTGTTTGTCTGCTCTTCGTCGATCTGACGCATTATGTTGGGGGTGTCGTTGAGCCCGAATGCAACCTGGTCGTTGTAGTTGCCTTCAGAGTCGAAGACAGTGCGGGCGGGGTGCATCTTGATGGCATTCTCCTCAGTGCCGCCGGGGGCGTTGTGCTGACGCCACCAGTTGACAGTCACGTTGCCGCCGACGCGCAGACGGTTGTTTATGAAACCGTAGTCGGAACTGAAGCGGGCGTTAGCTTTCTGGAAGTCGGTTCCTTTTATGATTCCGTCGTGGTCAAGCCAGCTTAGCGAGAGTGCCGATGATCCGTTTTCCTCGCCTTTCGAAAGGCCGACGCTGTAGGTCTGCATCAGGGCCGTGCGGTGGATCTCCTTTTCCCAGTCGGTGTTCTGCGGATTGACCATGACTCCGTTCAGATTGGCATAGGGCTGGAGTTTCGGAGTCGCTCCGCTGCCATAGAGTTCGGATGTCGGAGTCGTTCCGTAGGCATATTTGTAGGCCGACCAGTAGACTTCGCCCCATTCGTCGGCGTTGAGCATGTCGAGACCGCTCTGATAGGTCTGGAGCGTAAGTGTGGCGTCGAACGTTACCCGGCATTCACCTTTTTTTGCGCGCTTTGTCGTGATGATAATGACGCCGTTGGCTGCCTGAGCGCCGTAGATGGAGGCCGATGCGGCATCCTTTAGCACCTGGATCGACTCGACGTCATTGCTGTTGAGGATTGTTCCCGGGTTTTCGCGGGTCATCACTCCGTCTATGACATAGAGGGGGCTGTTGGCCTCGCCGCGGAATGAAGATGCGCCGCGGATGGATGTGCCGGTGCTGAGACCGCCGGGGGTGCCGTCGGTCGTGATGTTCATGCCTGCCACCCGGCCCTGGAGAGCCTGCACGACGTTGCCGGTAGGGGTGTCGGAAACATCTTTCATTTTGACGACGGAGACAGATCCGGTCAGGTCGGATTTCTTTTCCGACGAGTAGCCGACAACGACGATCTCGTCGAGAAGCTCAGAGTTTTCTTCGAGACTGACGGTCATCTGCGGTCTGGCTTTTGCTTCGGCTGATTTATAGCCGATATAGGAAAACTTTAAAGTCGCCCCATCGGGAACAGAAATGACGAAATTTCCGTCGATGTCGGTCGAGGCACCTGTTTTAGTGGACGGACAGAGAACGGAGGCGCCTGTCAGAGGCTCACCGTCGGATTTTGAAATCACCGTCCCGCGCACAGTTATGATCTGTGCCTGTGAGAGCAGAGCCATGAAAAACAGCAATACTGCACTGAGAATAGTTTTTTTCATTGGTTTTAGGGTTATGTGAGAATTTCTGTTGCAAATTTAGCCTGTCTGCTGTCAATGAGGCTATAAAGAATGTTGCACAGAATATCAAAAATTGACTGATGCACGTTTTTTGATATGATTTGCATGATTATTCTATCATTCACCGGGAATAAAAGAAGAAGCCGCGTCTACTGAACACGCAGCTCCTTCGTTGCCCCGGCCGGAGACCGGTTTTATCTGGTCAGACTGACGCGGGCCTGAGTCGGGGTCTCGCCATAGGCGTCGCGATAGCATTTTGTGAAATAGGCCGGAGTGGAGAATCCTATTTCATAAGCAATCTCGCTTATGGTTTTCTCGGTCGATATTATAAGTTCGCGTCCTCGCTGCAGGCGCAGCCGCCGCATGAGTTCGACAGGCGCATAGTTGGTGAGCGATTTGATCTTGCGGTAGAATTGGGATCGCTCGAGTCCCATCCGGGAGGCGAGCCTGTCTACGTTGAGGTCTGCGTTGCCCATCTCTTCGCGGAAGATTCCGAGGAAGCGGAGATAGAATTCGTTGTCTATGTCGTCGGTTGCTTTCGCGCCGGTAACAGCGGGTTTTCTTTTTTCGGAGGATGTCGCTGTTGCGGGTGATGAGGCAGAGAACCATACGGCTTTTATGCGCTTGCGGTTCAGGATCAGACTCGCGCACCGCGATCTGAGGAGATCGCTGCTGAACGGTTTCGAGAGGTAGCCGTCGGCTCCGCTGTCGTAGCCCCGGACACGTTGTTCGTCCATTGTGCATGCCGTCAGCATCAGGACGGGAATGTGTGATGTCGAGACTTCTTTTTTGATATGACGGCAGCATTCAAGTCCGTCCATGACCGGCATCATCACGTCGCAGATGATCAGGTCGGGAACATATTTCGCTGCCATTCTGACTCCCTCTTTTCCATTTGAGGCGGTCAGTATGTTGTAGTCGTCGTTAAGCAGTTCGCCGACAAGCTTCTGGATGTCTTTGTTGTCATCAATGACGAGGATGATCGGTTTGTTTTCGTCGAACGAAATGTTTCCGTCGATGTAGTCGAGTTCGGCTTCGACATCTCTGTGGCCGATAACCGAGCCGGCAACGGCCGCGGTCTCGGCGACATGCCGGATCGGGAGGGTCACGGTGAATACGGATCCGACGCGGACGGTGCTTTCGACGCTGATTTTTCCGTCGTGGAGTTCGACAAAGGCTTTCGCCAGAGCCAGTCCGATGCCGGATCCTTTCGGGTTGATGCGGTCGACCTGGTAGAAGCGGTCGAAAATGTTGCCGAGATCTCTTTCGCTGATGCCTTCGCCGGTGTCTGCCACCTTGATTGTCAGGTTTTTGTCGTCAGAGTAGTAAGAGACTGTTATTGAGCCGTTGTCGGGGGTGTATTTGAACGCGTTGGAGACAAGGTTGAAAAACACACGTTCGATTTTTTCCGTATCGATCGCAACGGAAAGGGGCCGGTCGGCCTTCGGCTTTTCGAGCGTCAGTCTGATGTCGTGTTTTCTGGCGACGGCATGGAACGCTTCCATCCAGTCACGGATCGCCTGGTTGAAGTCTATTTCCGACAGACGGAGATTGAGTTTGCCGTTTTCGTATTTTCGGAAATCAAGGATCTGATTGATGAGTCTCTGGAGAATGCGGACATTTTTGTTGGCGATTCTGGCGAGTGTTGTCTGCTGCGGTGTAAGGTTTGAGGCTTCGGCAAGCTGGGCCACGGGCTCGGCGATCAGGGTCAGGGGTGTGCGCAGGTCATGAGAGACGTTTGTGAAGAACATCAGTTTCGACTGTGTCGCGATCTGCAGTTGTTCATTGAGACTGGTCTGTTTGTCGCGTTCCTCTTCGAGCAGTCTGTTCTGGACCATCAGTTCTTTCTGATGTCTGCTGCGTTGCCAGTAGGCTCTGAGCAGAAGGAAACCGACTCCGAAAAGGAGGAAGATGATGACCAGACTTGCATAGAACAGCGATGTCTGCGATGAGTGTTTCGCCCAATAGTCGTCAATCCGGGCTTTGAGCAGTTTCATCTTTTCGGTTTCCTGTCTCAGAGTCTCGTCCTGCAGGAGCAGTATGTCGGCATTGGTTATGTCGACGGCCGAAGAGACGGGGATGATCGTCTCCTTATTATATGGTTTGTTCTTAAGGATTGCCATTGCGGTCTCGATCAGACGCCGTCCTTCTGTGGGGTAGAGGAATGTAGCGTCGATAATGCTGTCGGCCACCGCACGGATCCCGATGTTCGGGGCAGCGTCGATCCCTATGATGCGGATGTCGTCGCGTCCGAGACGGCGGGCCACTTCCGACGCTCCGATGGCCATGCGGTCGTTATGGGCATAGATTAGATTGACGTCGGGGTGGATTTTCAGCAGAGAGTCAGCGATGGGAATGGCGTCTTCTTTGTTCCAGTTGCCGGGGGCTGAAGCGAGTAGGATGCCGCCGTTGTTTTCGAATTCTTTGACGAACCCGTCGTGGCGTCCCTCGGCGGGTGTGGATCCTCTGAGCCCGAAAATTTCGATGGCTTTAGCTCCTTTCCCGAGGAGGTGCAGGGCATAGTGGGCCGCGGAGCGTCCGAGACCCTCATCGTCGGTGCCGATGCGTGCCGTGTAGGTGTCTCCGTTTATGTTTCGGTCGAAAATGACAACCGGCATGCCGTTTTCATATACTTCTTTGATGACGGGGGTCAGTGCGGCGGCTTCGTTGGGCGAAACGATGATGATGTCAAAACCGTTGTCGACGAAATAGCGGATGTCTTCGATCTGTCTGGCGTTGTTGTCATCGGCCGACCGGATCTCGACGACGGCATCTTCGTGAAACATCACTTCGCGATTGATCTCGTCGTTCATCTTTGCACGCCAGTCGTCCTGGCTGCATTGCGAAACTCCGATTTTATAAATTCTGCTATCTGTGCAACCGGTCAGAAGGAGCATGGCCGACATTAGAAACAGGCTGCATCGTAAAAGTCTGTTCATTTTTTTCACTGATTGATCAAGGTTTTGCAAATTTAATCATAATGATATGAAAAAGAGTGTGTAAAATATAAAAAAATGAGCGACACATCATATTTGATAGACTATGCACGATTTTTTATATCATCTCTTTTCGGATTGTTGTAGTTTTGCAATGTCGAAGCGGATGCCGTGGTCCTGCCCCCCCCGCTGACCAGTAGAGCCAATCCAATCATTGAGTTTAACCAATTTCAAAAATAAAAATAGGATGATATGAATAGAATGATGAAATCAGTCGGTCGTTTGCTGATGGCAGGTGTGTTGGCGTTTGCCTCGACTGCTTATGCCTCGGACGGTATCGAGATTCACCATCTGGGGGTCAACAATACGCTTGTTCGTATCACGGGTGAGGGAAAATATGTTCTGCTTCCTGTGCAGGATTCAAATGATGATGCTGCGATCTCGGTTCTTGTCGACGGACGTCTCGAAAGGAAAATCAATGTCAAGCTGTCCAAGAATAAAGTCGATTATTATGTCCCGTTCGATCTCGAACCCTATAGTGGCCACGAAGTTCTGCTGAATGTTGTGACAACCCAGAGCCGTTCGAATATCCGCGAGGTCAAGGACGACGCCTGCTGGAAAAACATAGCGCTGTCAGACACGGCTGATGTCGCCAATCGTGAGAACTACCGGCCTGTGTTCCATCACAGTCCGCTCTATGGCTGGATGAACGATCCGAACGGGATGTTCTATAAAGACGGTGTCTGGCATCTCTATTACCAGTGGAACCCCTATGGATCGAAATGGCAGAATATGACATGGGGCCATTCGTCGTCGAAAGATCTGGTCCACTGGGAGCACCAGCCGGTGGCAATCGAGGCCAATGGTCTCGGAGCTGTGTTCAGCGGCAGTTCGGTAGTGGATGCCGGCAACACTGCGGGATTCGGGGAAAATGCCATTGTCGCGCTCTATACCTCTGCCGACGCAAGCCAGATACAGAGTCTTGCCCACAGTACTGACAACGGGCAGACATTCGAGATCTATCCGGGAAATCCGGTGATCACACTCGAAAGCGAGGCCCGTGACCCTAATATGTTCTGGGATGCCCGTCAGGGCTGCTGGGTTCTGACGCTGGCCCATGCTCTTGATCATGAAATGCTGATCTTCACGTCTTCGGATCTGAAGGAGTGGACTCTCCAGAGTGCCTTCGGAAAGGGTCTCGGCGCTCAGGACGGTGTCTGGGAATGCCCGGATCTGTTCAGCCTGAAAGTCGACGGCTCAGGTGAGGAGAAATGGGTTCTTGTCTGCAACATAAATCCGGGAGGCCCGTTCGGCGGAAGCGGCACACAATATTTCGTCGGTGATTTCGACGGAAAGACATTCAAAGCCGACACCGATTCGAGCGGGAATGTCCCGACCAAATGGATGGACTTCGGCAAGGATCATTATGCGACAGTCAGCTGGAGCGATGCCCCCGACGGGCGGCGCACGTTGATCGGCTGGATGAGCAACTGGCAGTATGCCGCCGAAGTGCCGACATTGCAGTTCAGAAGTGCCAACACTCTTCCGCGTGAGGCCGGTTTGTTCAGCGGTTCAGACGGTCAGATCTATCTGTCATCGTCACCATCTCCGGAACTTGCCGTGCTCAGAGGTCGTCAGGTTGTCAGGGCCGCTAACAAGTCGGCCGGAAAGAAACCTCGCGAATTCGAGCTCCCGGCTGACAACGGCGGGATCTGCGAGATCCTGCTCGACCTCGACTGCCGTAAGGCCGATTCGGTCGACATCAGGATTTCCAATAATGCGGATGAATATGTGACGCTGAGATACAAAGCAAGCGACCGTACGCTTTCTTTCGACCGTCGCAACAGTGGGATTGTCGATTTCAGCCAGGATTTTCCGGCAGTGACTGTCGCTCCGGTTTTTGAAGAGGGAAGCAAGCTTTCGCTGAGACTGTTCGTCGACCGGTCAAGTATGGAGGTGTTTGGCAACGGAGGCAAATTCGTTATGACAAATCTTCTCTTTCCGACCGAGCCTTATTCGAAGATCTCGGTTTCATCCCTTGGTGGAAATGCAAAAATTGAAGGTTTAAAAATTTTCTCGATAAACGACTCGTTCAGCAGTCGCTGATAAACCGTCGTTTCCACGGCTTAAATCCAAACAAACTCTCAGAATAGTAATCAATATTATATTCATAAAATCATGGCTATGACACAATCGCTTGTGACGAACCGCAAATCGTTCCTTATGCAGATAGTTCCTGTGATGCTCTGCTTCTTTGTCATGGGATTCGTCGATCTCGTCGGAACGGCCTCAAACTATGTTCAGAAAGATCTTGGACTGACCGATGCTCAGGCCAATCTGTTTCCTTCTCTCGTCTTTTTCTGGTTTCTTATATTCTCGGTGCCGACCGGAATGCTGATGAATCGGATCGGCCGTAAAAAGACGGTTATTATCAGTCTTGTCGTGACTGCAGTCTCGCTGTTCATCCCTGCATTCGGAGACAGCTACGGAGTCATGCTGGTTTCGTTTTCGCTTCTCGGAATCGGCAATGCGATCATGCAGACGTCGCTCAATCCGCTCGTGACAAATCTTATCAGTGGCGACAGGCTCGCCTCGACCCTTACGTTCGGCCAGTTCGTGAAGGCAATCGCTTCGTTTCTTGCTCCGGTTATTGCTGCCTGGGGGGCCACGACCTTATTCCCGACATTCGGACTCGGCTGGCGAGTGCTGTTCGTGATCTATGCCGTCTTAAGCTTCCTTTCGATCTCGCTGCTCGCCGCAACCCCGATCGACGAGGAGAAACCTGACAAAGCATCCGGAGTCCTGGAGTGTCTCAGACTGCTGGGACGTCCGTTTATCTTCCTCTGCTTCCTCGGAATCATGTGTCACGTCGGCATTGACGTCGGTACGAACACGACAGCTCCCAAAATCCTGATGGAACGTCTCGGACTTCCGCTTGAAGAAGCGGGATTCGCAACAGGAGTCTATTTCATTTTCCGAACTCTCGGATGTTTTCTCGGAGCGTTCTTGCTGCGGGCGATGTCGCCGAAACATTTCTTTGCCATCAGTGTGGTCATGATGTTTGCAGGAATGGGATTCCTGATGTTCAGCCATTCTCTGACTCCGCTCTATGTCGGAATCGCTCTGATTGGATTCGGCAATTCAAATATATTCTCAGTGGTCTTCTCGCAGGCACTCGTCTATACCCCCGACGAGCGTAATGAGGTTTCCGGACTGATGATCATGGGGCTCTTCGGCGGAACTGTATTCCCTCTTGCGATGGGCTATGCGGCCGATGAGGTCGGTCAGATCGGAGCTGTCGCCGTCATGGCTCTGGGAGTGGCCTATCTCCTGTTCTATACTTTGAAAATAAAAAGAATTTAATAATATCATAAAAAACTCTGTTTAATGAAAGATATCGTTGTTGGAATGGGCGAAGCGCTGTGGGACGTCCTTCCCGAAGGTAAGAAGATCGGTGGTGCGCCAGCCAATTTCGCCTATCATGTTTCGCAGTTCGGACTGCCAAGCTGTGTGGTCAGTGCAGTCGGCGAAGATAATCTCGGCAAGGAAATAATAGAAAATTTCACCGCCAAAGGACTCAATCAGCTCATTGCCGAAGTGCCCTATCCGACAGGCACCGTGCAGGTCGAGATCGATCAGGCCGGTGTGCCGCAATATGAGATAAAGGAAAATGTGGCGTGGGACAATATCCCTTACACCGCCCGCCTCGAGGCTCTCGCCGAAAAGACGAAAGCAGTATGCTTCGGATCGCTTGCGCAACGCAATGTCGTGTCGCGCAACACGATCAACCGTTTTCTCGATGCGATGCCGCAGACCGACGACCGGCTGGTCGTTTTCGACGTCAATCTCCGTCAGGGATTCTACAACAAGGAAATTCTGTGTAATTCGATGAAGCGATGCAACATCCTGAAGATAAACGATGAAGAACTCGTCATAGTCAGCCGCATGTTCGGTTATCCCGGCATCGATCTTCAGGACAAGTGCTGGATTCTTCTCGGAAAGTATAATCTCAAAATGCTCATTCTGACCTGCGGAATCAACGGCAGCTATGTCTTCACTCCCGGCAATGTCTCCTTTCAGCCGACTCCGAAGGTTGAGGTCGCTGACACGGTCGGTGCCGGTGACAGTTTCACTGCAGCATTCATTTCGTCGATTCTCAGAGGCAAGAGCGTCGGTGAGGCTCACTCTCTCGCCGTGAGGACCTCGGCTTTCGTCTGCACCCAGAAGGGGGCCATGCCGATCCTTCCGTCCGACCTGACCGACTGATTGTTTGTCTGTAGGATATTACAGCACCACGGCCGGCGATGTCGGCTGTGGTGCGATTTCGTTACTGCTTATTGGCGATGTGTTCGGACAGATATACGATGACCGGTTCAGAGTCCTGACAGCCCAGAACATACTGCCGTCCGTTTTTCAGCCGGAGCAGGAAACAATCAGCGTTGTTTCCGTAGTAGGCAAAATAGGTCCCGACACCCGGTTCTTTGAACCATCCCCAGTAGCCGGCAAGGCCTCCGCTGCCGCACACTCTCTGGTTTCTCAGCATCGGAATGGGGGTGAACGCGGCCACTGATTCGATCGAAGAGAGAGTAATTGTTCTCGTGCCGATACGTTTTTTCACTACGAGTGCCTCATCATTGACTTCAATTGCAACGGGTGAGTAATAAAAAGCTGCGAGGGCAATGACGGCAGTGGCTGAACAGATGGTCAGGATGACGGCCATGTTTTGTCGGCAAAAAAACAGACAGCCAACCAGACAGATGAGCAGAATGTCGATGGCAACTATTGTAATGAACACCGATTCCTTGCTCCATTTTACCTGTCTTGTGATTTCCATTGGTCTTTAGAATTTGTTTACAGTCACAAAGCTACAAAAATATCCGCAGGCCTCCAACTGCCTGAAACGAAAAACGGCAGACATCCTGCTGCGATGTCCGTTCCTGAAAATGGTTGACTCGGTTTGGTATGTTTACTAATATTGGTTT
>CAJUHM010000055.1 GCA_910586475.1 uncultured Muribaculaceae bacterium
ACGAGATTTCACAGTGACTGGAGTTCAGACGTGTGCTCTTCCGATCTAGGGCGTGCCGTCATTCTTGACCGTGTGGAGGGGTGAATAGTTCAGCAGATAGTCGGCCATCTCCTTTGAGTCGGCACTCGTTCCATAGTCGGAGGCCCAGTTCCAGCCGATGGTGAAGAGGTGGTAGCGCATCATGTCCATGACGCCTACTTTCGGAATTGCGACTTTGAAAAGGTCGGGACGAAGATTGACGGTTGCTCCGACGAGAAGACCTCCGTTGCTGCCACCCTCGATCACCATCTTTTCGGGAGATGTCCATCCCTCTTTGATCAGATACTCTGCGGCTGAGATGAAGTCATTGAACACATTGAGTTTGTTCAGTTTTGTGCCGGCGCGGTGCCATGATTCACCATATTCGCCGCCTCCGCGGAGGTTGGCCACCGCATAGATGCCTCCGTTTTCAAGCCACAGCAGGCGGCTCGCGGCAAACGACGGGGGAAGCGAGATGTTGAATCCTCCGTAGCCATAAAGAAGCACCGGATTCTTTCCGTCGCGTTTCATGCCTTTCTTGTAAGTGATGAACATCGGGATACGGGTGCCGTCGGTCGATGTGTAGAAGACCTGTTCGGTCGTGTAGTCGTCGAGGTTGATTCCGGCGATTTCTGGTTCTTCGACAAGGTAGCTGACGCCGGTGGCGAGGTCGTAGGTGTAGATTGCCGAGGGGTAGAGGTAGGAGTTGAAGGAGTAGAAAATATCGGGATGTTTTGCCGAGCTGCTTGCGGTCACCTTTCCGTATGTCGGAAGTTTGATCTCATTCAGTTCCTTGCCGTTCATGTCATAGACATAGATGTGGTTGGATGCATCTTTTTCATATGTGACGAGGAGTTTTCCTCCGGCAAGCTGCACGCCTGAGAGCACGAAATCCTTTTCGGGTATGACGGTTGTCCAGTTCTCCGGAGTCGGGTTTGCAAGGTCCACGGCGACCAGACGGTAGTTTTCAGCGCCGGCAGACGTGACCATGTAGAGCTTGCCGTCGATGACTTCAACGGGTGAGATCTCATAGTTCTGAGTCGGTTCGATCACGGTCCATTCGCTGTCGGTTTTCAGATTCTTCACCATCAGGGATTCGCCGAACCCGTTTCCACCGCCGAGGACAAACAGGTAGTCTTCGCTCTGGGGAACATAGGCTGAATGGAAGTGGAGGGGATGGGCTTTGTCTTCATAGACGAGGATGTCCTCGCTTTGTGGAGTCCCGACCTTATGGTAGTAGATCTGGTGGTTTTCGTTTGCGTTGGAGAATTCCTTGCCTTTTTCGGGTCGGGGATAGGCGCTGTAGTAGAAGCCGTCGCCTTTCCAGACGGCCGATGTGAATTTAGCCCATTCGATATGGTCGTCGAGAAGTTGCTTTGTCTCGGTGTCCATAACGTAGATCTCTGTCCAGTCAGAGCCGTTGCGGGAGATTGTGTAGGCTGTATATTTCCCGTCATAGCTTTGGAAAACACCGGTCAGCGCAACCGTTCCGTCGGTCGAAAGGGCGTTCGGATCGAGGAAGAGTTCAGGACGTGTGCCGGGTTTGGCGACACGATAGAGAACAGACTGGTTCTGGAGACCGTCGTTGACGTAGTAGTAATAGCGTCCGTCGTTTTCGCGCGAGGGCAGGCCGGTTTTCTTATAGTTGTTGAGTTCGGTCAGGCGTTTTCGCAGAAATTGACGGAACGGGATTTGCGACAGATATTCGTCGGTCACTTTATTTTCAGCCCTTACCCATTCGAGGGTAGCGGCAGCGGTGTCATTTTCCAGAGGCCGGAATTTGTCAGCGACGACGGTTCCGAAATAGTTGTCGGTCGTATTGTCGGACGGGGCTGTGGGGTAGACCAGCGGAAGCTGGGCTGAAGCGTCGGAGATCAATGACGCAGCGATTGTTGTCATGATGGCAGCACTAATTCTCATTTTTTTAGATTTGATGTCATTAATCATAATGAAATATTACATTACAAAAGTACGAAATTCCATTGAAACATGAGAATAAAAAAAGAGCTAAATCGCGCCGGATAGTGTACTGTGTTGAAAATTAGCAATGAAACATTATTTAACACAAGTTTTTCTCTGAAATATTTGGCGGGTAATGAAAAAACGCCTAATTTTGCACTCGTAAAACGCAACAATGCGGGGTGGAGCAGTGGTAGCTCGTTGGGCTCATAACCCAAAGGTCGTAGGTTCGAGTCCTGCCCCCGCTACTAAAAGAGGCTTGCCGAAAGGCAGGCCTCTTTTGTTTCTGCAGTGTTTTTATTTGCCGGACTTTCTGCTTGGCGGCGAGAAATTTTTCCGATGGCTTTGTCGTTTGGCAAATAAGGACTAATTTTGTGAGTGATTAGAATATCTCCTCGGCTTAGTGAAACAAACAATCAAGAATTAAACACCAGCATACATTATTTAGCTATGGCAGAAAAAGAGACAGAAGAGATAAATGAATCCAAGGGGCTCAATTTTGTTGAGCAGCTTGTTTTTGACGATCTGCGTGCAGGAAAGAACGGTGGCCGTCTGAACACCCGTTTCCCGCCGGAACCCAACGGATATCTGCACATCGGCCATGCCAAGGCGATTTGTATGGACTTCGGTATTGCCGAGAAGTTCGGTGGCACATGCAACCTGCGATTCGACGACACCAACCCCGTTAAGGAAGATGTAGAGTATGTCGACTCAATCCGTGAGGATATCCACTGGCTCGGATTTGACTGGGGCGACCGCGAATATTATGCGAGCGACTATTTCCCCCAGCTCTATGATCTGGCCGTCAGAATGATCAAAGAGGGTAAGGCTTATGTTGATGATCAGACATCCGAGCAGATTGCGGCACAGAAGGGTACTCCGACCGAGCCCGGGCAGGAAAGCCCTTTCAGAAACCGTTCGGTTGAGGAAAATCTTGATCTGTTCGAACGAATGAACAAAGGCGAGTTTGAGGAGGGCGCACGTGTGTTGCGCGCGAAGATTGATATGGCTTCGGACAATATGCATTTCCGTGACCCGATCATGTATCGTATCATCAAGCATCCTCACCATCGCACGGGGACGAAATGGAATGTCTATCCGATGTATGACTTCGCGCACGGCCAGAGTGACTATTTCGAAGGGGTGACCCATTCGATCTGTACACTCGAATTTGTTCCTCACCGTCCGCTCTATGAGTACTTCGTCAAAGAGCTTGCAGATGAAACATACTGCCCGCGACAGATTGAATTCAACCGTCTGAATCTGACCTATACGGTCATGAGCAAGCGCAAGCTGCTTCAGCTCGTCCAGGAAGGCCTGGTCGACGGGTGGGACGATCCCCGCATGCCGACTATTTCGGGAATGCGTCGCCGTGGATTCACGCCTCAGTCGATTCGCAATTTCATGGATCGAATCGGCTACACCAAATATGAAGCGCTCAACTCGATGTCGCTTCTCGAACATGCCGTCCGTGAAGATCTCAACGCGATTTCTACCCGTGTCATGGCGGTCATGAACCCTGTGAAGGTAGTGATCACCAACTATCCTGAAGATTCGGTTGAAGTCGTTTCGATGGAAAACAATCCGGAAGATCCCGAATCCGGAACGCATGAAATGCCGTTCTCGCGCGAAATCTACATTGAGCGTGATGACTTCATGGAGAATCCTCCGAAAAAATTCTTCCGTCTCGCTCCCGACAAAGAGGTGCGTCTCAAGGGTGCGTATATTATTAAATGTACCGGCGTCAAGAAAGATGAGCAGGGCAATATCGAGGAGATCTATTGCACTTACGATCCGGATACCCGCAGTGGGCTCCCCGGAAGCATGCGCAAGGTCAAGGGAACGCTTCACTGGGTTTCAGCACCGCATGCTGTCGATGCGACGGCGCGACTCTATGACCGTCTCTTTAATGTCGAGAATCCGGCTGCCGAGACCGACCGTGATTTCCGGGAGATGCTGAATCCGGACTCTCTGAAAATCCAGGAAGGAATCAAGATCGAGCCTTATATCGCTCAGCATGCAGAGCCCGGAACTCACTTCCAGTTCCAGAGAATCGGATATTTCACTCCCGACAGGACCTCTGCTCCCGGTTCATTGGTGTTTAATCGGACGATAGCTCTCAAGGATAGCTGGGAGAAGGAAAAGAACAAATAATTTAACTGATCAGTCAGATTCACCCTCCGGCAACCATGCGGGAGGGTGGATTTCTTATTATAAAGGTAACCTATGGCGGAAAGCAACTACGACGATATTGAAATTCTCTATAACGAGGTGCTCGCGCTTCTTGAGCGTGGCGAACGGATCGACACGATCGATTCCGACAGTCTTGTCGATGTCTATGACTATGCTTTCGATCAGTCAGACGAGTATGTGACTTCTGAAGTGATGGCTGCTTTGCTTTCGAGCGATCCGGACAATCCCGACATGCTTGAACGCAAGGCGATCAGGCTGCTTCAGCTTGGAGAATATCAGGGAGTCAGGAACATACTTCGCCGCATCCCTGAGGACTCGTTTGTCTCGCGGCTGATAAAAGTTCAGATGGCGTGGGACAAGTCACGCTGGCGTGAGGGCTACGAAAAGCTCTTTGCCGGTGTGCGTAAAGGCAGCGTCGAGGGATATGGCGCGATCAGTGTCATTGACCTTGCTCTCGGAGTGGATTCGCTGCATAATCTTGTTGAGTTGCTTCCCTATGTGCTTCCTTACTTCCGCTATCAGGCCGATTTCCTTGCAGATCTGTCGAATACACTGTATGACAGCGCGCTTTATGAGGATGCTGTTGTCGCACTGCAGGAGTTGACGACGCTCGAGCCGTTCTGTGTCGACCATTGGGTGAGGCTGGCGGACATCTATATCAGTCGTCTGAATGATCCGAAAGAATGTATGAGCGCGTTGGACTATGCTCTTGCGATCGATCCGGACTCCTCGCGTGCTCTTCTGCTTTTGGGCGACATGCTGATCAAAACAGATTCAGAGACCGAACGGGTTCTGGAGATTTCCGACCGCCTCATAGAACTTGGAGAGTATAAGACTGACGCACTCTATCTGAAGGCGGGAGCTCTCATCAGTCTCGAAAGAAATGACGAGGCCTATGAGTGTATGGAAGAATATCTTGCAGATTGTGTCAATCCGCTCGATGCGTTTGTGTTGTTGCTGTCGCTTAAAGACGGCGTTCTTCCCGAAAAGATGGAGGAGCGGCTTATCGGTCTTCTGAAGGAGCAGGAGCAGGGAATGGTTACGTCATGGATTGACCGTGCGCGCACTTATGTCGGTGGTCCGATTCTCGACGGAATAATGGAGGCTGTGAAGAAATCGGGCGTTGCTGTTGATGATGATCTGTTTCCGTTTATGCTGCTGCATGATTATCGTCTCGGAAGATACGGTGATGTGGCTGAAGCATACGAGGCCCGCTTCCCTCAGAAATCCGATCTGGCAACAGGAATGATCTATCTGTTTGCACTTCTTAGGGATTCCGGGTTGTCAGAGAGGATTCTGGATGTCATCAGGATTTTCCATGGAGTGATTTGTGACATGGAGAGATCGAGGGACGTCAAGGCTCTGATGATGGCACTGTCCGCAAAGAATCTGATCACGGCAGTTCTGGCAATGCTGTCCGATGGGATTTCAGCAGAGCGGATTGACGCGATAGACGTTTTCCTTAGGGGATAGTTGCAGCGCGGACGTGGGGGCTTGCCGTGGCTTTTTGCCTCTATTACAGGAATGGGTTCATTCGCTTTTCGTAGCCGATGGATGTTGACGGTCCGTGGCCAGGATAGACAACCGTGTCGGACGGGAGTGAGAGCAGTCGTTCGGTTATGCTCTTGATGAGTTGGGAGTGATTGCCTCCGGGAAGGTCTGTGCGTCCGATACTGCCTTGAAAAAGCGCGTCGCCGGTGATTACGAAGCCTCCGTCGGGAGAATAGATTGCAATTGAACCGGGGCTGTGGCCGGGGACGGCTATTATTTCTATTGTTTCATTTCCGAGTTTCAGGCGGTCACCGTTCTTTAGGTTGTGGTCGACAGTTACAGGGGGTAGAGACGACATGCCGATTCCGAATAATTCGGCCTGGCGGCTGCGTGTCGCTCCGAGAAACTCGTCGTCACAGCTGGCATGCACCGGCAGCGAATAGGTTGCCATGACTGCTTCGTTTCCAAAAGTGTGGTCGATATGAAGATGGGTGTTTATCAGGAACTTCGGCTTCAGGCTGTTTGACTGGATGAAGTTTTCGAGTTCGGAGCTGTCGTCGCGGCTGATCATTCCGGGATCGATGATGGCCGCCTCTTTGGATGCCTCGTTCCAGATGACGTAGGTGTTGACGCCGAACATGTTGTATGTGAATTTCTGGATTTTCATAAGTCAACGTAGATTAATTCTTTGGTCTGAAAGAATTCTTCAGTAAAGTAGTCGCTGAGAGGCACCTCGATCATCGGCTCGCGAACGACACCGAGTTCAGCGCTCAGGTCGCCTCCTTTCAGGCATAACAATCCGTTTGGGAAAGAGTTTTTCGAGACAGTGGAAATGTTTTTGCGGATCAGTGGGATCAGCTCTCCGATTTTCATTACCGCCCGGCTTACCACGAAGTCATAGCGGTTGCGGCATTCGCCGATGTCGCCATGCTGGATGGTGACATTCGAGAGTCCGATTTCATCGGAGATTGCCTTGGCGACCTTGAGTTTCTTGCCGACGCGGTCGATCAGGTGAAACCGGCAGTGGGGCCACATGATGGCAAGCGGGATTCCGGGGAAGCCGCCTCCGGTTCCCATGTCGAGAAACGTTGTTTCCGGTTCAGGAGTTATGAATCGGGCGATGGAGAGCGAGTGCAGAATATGATGCTCGTAGAGATTGCTGATGTCTTTCCGGGAGATGACGTTGATTTTCTCGTTCCATTCCGGATACAGAGATCCGAGGCGTTCGAACTGTCCGGACTGAGTCGGGGTGAGGTTTGGGAAATATTTGTTGATTATGTCCATATCAGGAAGGGATTTTCTGAAAAATACCCACAAAAATAGCGAAAAAATTCGTACCTTTGAGTTGATGAACCATTTAATTTTCCCCTACGAAAGGAAAGGCAGGGCTCAGCAGCGTCAGATATGGCGCAGTAAACCATTACTCACCAGTTAAAAGAACTTGAAATGAAAATTGGAAATTATAATACGCTCAGGGTGTCGCGAACTTCTGACTATGGAATCTATCTTGTGGATGAAGCCGGTCATGAGGTGCTGCTTCCGTCACGCTATGTGACGGAAGATATGAGGGAAGGGTCTGATGTCGAGGTGTTCGTCTATAATGACTCTGAGGACCGGCCTGTGGCGACGACCGAGCGTCCGGTCGCGACTGTTGGGGAGTTTGCCTTCCTTTCGGTGAAGGCAGTGAACCAGATCGGAGCGTTTCTCGACTGGGGGCTTATGAAAGATCTGCTCGTGCCTTACAATCAGCAGCAGGACAGGATGACTCCGGGAAGGTCCTATCCGGTCTATATCTATCTTGACGATGCTTCAAAACGTATTGTGGCGAGTGCTAAGATCGGACGGTTTCTTGGGAATCTATATCCGGACCTGAAGAGAGGACAGAAGGTTGACGCGTTGATTTATAAGCGCACACCGATCGGTTATGCATGTATCGTCGACAATGCATTCAAGGGGATGCTCTATAGCAATGAGCTGTTTCGGCCGGTAGAGATCGGCAACCGTCTCGAGGCATTTGTCAAGGGTGTCCGGGATGACGGCAAGATTGATCTGACGCTCAACAGTGATGCTGCCAGCCGTTCGGCATCGCTTGCTGAAAAAATCGAGACATATATGCGCCGCTGCGGAGGCAGTCTTGATCTTGGCGACCATTCTTCTCCTGAGGTCATCAGGTTTCGGTTTCAGTGCAGCAAGAAAGATTTTAAAAAGGCTCTCGGTCTGCTGCTGAAGGAGAGCAAAATCGCCAAAGATGCGGATGGTTATGCACTTTTAACGCCTTAAATGCGCAATATATGAAAAAAAATTATCATCTTTGCAATCCAATTTTATTCTTTGCGAAATGGAATTTACCGCGAATCAGATTGCAGCTATTGCCAACGGTACAGTAGAAGGCGACGGCGAGGTCAAATTAAACACAATAGCCAAAATAGAAGAAGGACGCCCGGGCGCGATTTCTTTTTTGGCAAATCCGAAATACTCCCAGTATATTTATACAACAGGCTCGTCGGCAGTCCTTGTAAGCAATGATTTTGTTGCCGAGCATCCGGTCAATGCCACTCTTATCCGTGTCGCCGATCCCTATGCGACCGTAGCGCGTCTGCTCAAGATGGTCGAAGAGATGACCAAGCCAGTCTATGAGGGCGTTGAGCAGCCGTCATTTGTCGCTTCCGGGGTTGAACTTCCCGAGGGCATATATGTCGGCGCATTCGCTTACATAGGTGAAGGCGTGAAGCTTGGCAAGAATGTGAAAATCTTTCCTCAGGCCTATGTCGGCCGTGACGTCAAGATAGGCGATAGCACGATTGTCTATCCGGGAGTCCGGATTTATCATGGCTGTGAGATCGGCAGGAACTGCATTCTTCATTCGGGGGTAGTGATCGGGGCAGACGGATTCGGTTTTGCTCCGACGCCTACGGGATTTGAGAAGATTCCTCAGATCGGAAATGTCGTGATCGCCGACGATGTGGAAATCGGGGCAAATACGACAGTCGATCGGGCAATGATGGGTAGCACACGTGTGGAAAAAGGCGCTAAGATAGATAATCTCGTTCAGATTGCCCACAACTGCGTTGTCGGAGAAAACACCGCAATGGCAGCGCAAGGCGGAATTGCCGGCTCGACAAAAGTCGGCAATAACTGTATGATAGGCGGTCAGGTCGGTCTTGCCGGTCACATAAAGGTCGGCGACAACGTACAGATTGCCGCACAGTCGGGAGTCAAGGAGAGTGTGCCTGAAGGCGCCCGCCTATTCGGAACGCCTGCGATTCCGATCGGAGTATATGGCCGTCAGGCAATAATGATCAAAGGTCTTCCTGAACTCTACAAGAGAGTTGATCGCATAGAGAAAGAGACTGAAAAACAATAAAAACCAATTCAAGACAACAGAAATATGAAGCAAATGACGCTCAACGCCCCGTTTGTGGTCCAGGGAAAAGGTCTTCACACGGGTCTGGTCATCGAAGCGGAGTTCCTTCCCGCCCCCGACAATCACGGGTATAAATTCCAAAGAACGGATCTCGAAGGCGAGCCGCTCATTGATGCGCTCGCAGAAAATGTGGTAGCAACCGAACGCGGAACCGTAATCAAACGTGGCGATGTGCAGGTCAGCACTATCGAACATGCAATGGCAGCGCTTTATGCGGCCGGAATTGACAATGTCCTGATCCGTATCTCGGGCCCTGAAATGCCTATCCTTGACGGCAGCGCGGCCGAGTTCTGCAAAAAGATCGAAGTGTCCGGAGTCGTTGAGCAGAAAGAGGACAAGGACTTCTATATCGTCAAGCAGAAGCTTGAGGTGAGAAACGACGAGACGGGTGCATCGATCATTGTTCTTCCCGATACGGGATTTTCAGTAGATGTCAAGGTTGAATATGATTCGCCTGTGCTCAACAATCAGTATGCTTCTCTTGATTCGCTGGACGATTTCAAGTCGGAGATTGCCACGAGTCGTACATTCGTTTTTGTGCGTGAGATCGAACCTCTCGTCAAGGCAAATCTTATCAAGGGGGGCGACCTTCAGAATGCTGTTGTCATTTATGACACTCCGATGGAGCAGGCTGCTCTGGACAATCTGGCCGACATGATGAATGTCGAGCACAAGGAGGTCAGTGAATTCGGTTTCATCCAGGAGCGTCCTCTTACAAGTTCGAATGAGCCGGCCCGTCATAAGCTGATGGATGTTCTCGGCGACCTCGCACTCATCGGACGTCCGCTCAAGGGCAAGGTTATCGCTACGCGTCCGGGCCATAGCATCAATACGGCGTTTTCCAAGAAGATCCGCAAGGAGATAAAGCGTCAGGACATGCAGGCTCCGATCTATGATCCAAATAAGGAGCCGCTGATGGACAACAACCGCATCCGTGAGCTTCTTCCGCACCGCTATCCGATGCTTCTTGTCGACAAGATTATCGAAAAAGGAGAAAACTATATTGTCGGAGTCAAGAACATTACGGCCAACGAACCATTCTTCACCGGTCACTTCCCTCAGGAACCTGTGCTTCCGGGTGTGCTCCAGATCGAGGCAATGGCCCAGACGGGCGGATTGCTTGTTTTGAGTTCTGTCGAGAATCCCGAGTTGTATTCGACCTATTTCATGAAGATCGACAATGTGAAGTTCCGTCAGAAAGTCGTTCCGGGTGATACGCTGATTTTCCATATTTCATTTATGACTGAAATGCGCCGCGGCATGGCTGTTATGAAGGGCCTTGCATTTGTCGGGGAGAAGATCGTCTCGGAATGTGAGTTCATGGCTCAGATTATTAAGACCAAAGCTTGAGGCAGGCAGTGACTGTCAGGCAAACTAAAAGATTGATAAAATGAAACAACCCTTAGCTTATATTCATCCCGCTGCGAAGATTCATCCGAGTGTTGTTATAGACCCGTTTGTGACGATCGAGCAGAATGTGGAAATCGGGGAGGGCACAAGAATAGGCAGCAATGTGACAATTCTTGAAGGTGCCCGTATCGGTAAGAACTGTAACATTTTCCCTGGAGCGGTGATTTCCGGAATTCCTCAGGATCTGAAATTTGTCGGTGAAGAGACAGTCGCTATTATCGGTGACAATACGACAATCCGCGAGTGTGTGACAATTAACCGCGGAACAGCGTCGAAGGGGAAGACAGTTGTCGGAAGCAACTGTCTGATCATGGCCTACTGTCATGTCGCGCACGACTGTGTGGTCGGCGACAATGTCATCATGTCAAATGCGACACAGCTTGCAGGTGAGGTCGTTGTCGATAATTTCGCGATTATCGGCGGCGGGTCACTTGTCCATCAGTTCTGTCACATCGGTTCTCATGTTATGGTCCAGGGGGGCGCTCTTATCAATAAGGATGTGCCACCGTATGTCAAGGCTGGCCGTGAACCGATCTCGTATGCCGGAGTCAATTCAATCGGACTTCGCCGTCGCGGCTTTTCGAACGAGACGATCCAGCAGATCCAGAATATCTACCGCTATCTCTATCTGAGCGGTATGAACAATTCGGATGCTATCGAGCGTATCGAGGCCGAGCTTCCGGCAACGAAGGAACGCGATGAGATCATTCTGTTTGTCCGCAATTCGAAACGAGGAATCATCAAGGGCTACGTTTAATCGAATCCTGAATCAAGTTACCGGCGGTGCGTCAAGACATTCAGTTCTGACGCACCGCTGTCTTCTGGTATGTTTTTGGGGGGCCGGGATCAGAGGATAATTGAACAACATCTGAAATAAAACCCTGCGGAAGGAGGGTAATTCAGACGGGAATTCTTATCTTTGCGGATATAAACAGGAAACCACCCCGACAGACACTCTCCGATAGATTATCATGGATGCCTCAACACCGCTTTTTTCAATCATAACGGTCACCTATAATGCCTCCGCATCAATACGCCCGACACTCGAGTCGGTCGACGGCCAGACGTTCCGTTCGTACGAACATCTTATCATTGACGGCGTGTCAAAGGATGATACGCTTGCAATAGTCTCATCAATGCCGTCGGATCTCCGGAGGGTATCTTCTGAGAAGGATCAAGGGATTTACGATGCGATGAACAAAGGGATCAGTGTCGCGCGCGGTCAGTATCTTATTTTTCTGAATGCGGGCGATTCGTTTCATTCGGCGTCGACTCTGGAGTCGATAGCGAAGGCGATAAGGGAGAATGATTGTCCGGGTGTCGTCTACGGTCAGACGCAACTGGTCGATTTTTCGCGGCGCAGGGTAGGCGACCGTCATCTGACAGCACCGGAGAATCTGACTTACCGCAGTTTTGCGAACGGGATGGTTGTGTGTCACCAGGCATTTGTCGCTTTGCGCAAGCTCGCGCCGCTGTATGATCTCCGCTATCGGCTGTCGGCCGATTATGACTGGTGTATCCAGTGCCTGCAGCATTCGCGCAAGAATGTACTTGTTCCGGAAGTGCTGATCGACTATCTTGACGAGGGAGTGACGACTGCAAACCACAAGGCCTCGCTGAAGGAGCGGTTCCGAATCATGTGTTTTTACTATGGGACTATACCGACTGTTATCCGACATCTCGGTTTTCTGCCCCGTTATCTTAAACGAAAATCCAAGCATCTCAAACAATGATACTTATAAATACGACTTATTGCGTCGCTCCTGCGGACGGACATCTGTTTCTGCAGTGGGCGCCGGCCGAATACCGTGCGGCTGTCGAAAAGGCGGGTGGGGCGGATCTGCTGCTGCTCCGGGTGCCGTCGCCAGAACCGTCTGTGGCAACCTTTGCCGTGCAGTTTAAGGTCGGGAGTTCAGAAGAGGCCGCGCGGTGGGAAACTGAATCGCTTCCTGAACTTATTGCGGGAGCATTGTCGGGCTTCGGTCTCGGAGGAGACCGACTGCTTCATTTTACAACAATGATGGATATTCTCTGACCCTGATCTGTAATGGATATTACTCTGAAGGAATACGACAGAATTATTATCGGGATTGACCCGGGAACGAATTTCATGGGCTACGGTGTGTTAGGTCTCAAGGGCAAGACGCCGTCGGTCATTGCGCTCGGAGTCATTCATCTGAATAAGATTTCAGGCCACTATCTGAAGTTGAAAAGAATCCACGATCGAGTACTCGGACTCGTCGAACAGTATCTGCCAGACGAGATGTCGATCGAGGCGCCTTTCTATGGGAAGAATGTCCAGTCGATGCTTAAGCTCGGGCGTGCGCAGGGAGTTGCGATGGCGGCGGCACTGTCGCGCGATGTGCCGATAACGGAATATGAGCCGAGAAAGATAAAGATGGCTATCACGGGCAACGGCGGGTCGTCGAAGGAGCAGGTCCGAGAGATGCTCAAGCGTATTCTCTCTCTGACGGATGATCATATGCCTCCGGAACTCGACGCGACGGATGCACTGGCAGCGGCGTTGTGTCATTACTATGAGTCAGGGCGTCCGATTGTGTCCGGAGGGGCAAAGTCGTGGAAAGAATTTATTGCCAAGAATCCGGGGCGAGTCAGCGGTCTTTAGAGGCTTATGATCAGGTTCTGTCTGCCGGAACTGTTTCCGATGCAAATTTAAATGGTCTGATGGCGTGGCGATAGAAAGTTTTTCGTATCTTTGCGAAGCGGTCTGTCAAAGGGCTGCTTCTGTAGTGTGAGAGAAAGGATAATACTTTAAATCTATTATAGTTTCATAGTTATGTACAAATTTGATAAGCGCATTGTCATAACACTCGATGCCGGCGGCACGAATCTTGTGTTCGGGGCAATGCAGTCCAATGAATTTATCGTCGATCCGATTACGAAGCCTTCCAATGCACAGGATCTTGATCTTTGTCTGGCAACAATGGTTGAAGGTTTTGAGGAAGTTATAGCAAAACTCGAACAGCCTCCGGTTGCGATCAGTTTTGCGTTCCCCGGTCCGGCTGACTATCCCAACGGAATCATCGGCGGTCATCTTCCCAACTTCCCGTCGTTCCGCAACGGAGTCGCTCTCGGTCCGTTCCTTGAAGATAAATTCGGAGTTCCGGTCTACATCAACAATGACGGCGATCTTTTTGCGTTCGGCGAGGCTATCGGCGGAGTGCTGCCTGAAATCAACAGTAAACTTGCAGAGGTCGGTAGCCCGAAGCGCTATAGCAATCTTCTCGGCTATACGTTCGGAACCGGTTTCGGTATCGGTATGGTGATCGACAACCATCTTAACCGCGGGAATAACTCATGCGTCGAGACATTCTGTCTCCGTCACATGAATCATCCCGAAATCATTGTAGAGGAGGGCGTCGCAATCCGTGCGATCAAGCGTGTTTATGCGGAGGAGTCAGGAGATCTCACACACACCTATGAACCGAAAGATATCTGTGAGATCGCCGATGGTACGCGTCCTGGCAATAAGGAAGCTGCAATCCGTGCGTTTGAGGAATTCGGATCAGTTGCCGGCGATGCGATCGCAACGGCTATCACGCTGACGGACTCGCTTGTCGTTATCGGCGGCGGACTCTGCGGTGCGAAGAAATATTTCATGCCTTCGCTGATGAAGCAGCTTAACGGAGTTCTCCATACGGTCAAGGGAGAGGATATCAACCGACTCCAGATGAAGGCTTTCAACCTCGATGATGAGGATGAATTCGCTCAGTTCGCTCACGGTGCGGCGCGTCCGATCAAGGTGTACGGTTCGGAACGTACGGTCATCTATGATCCGATGAAGGCAACCGGTGTCGCTATTTCGAAACTTGGAGCAAGTAAGGCGATTTCTATCGGCGCATACTCGTTTGCTCTTGCAATGCTTGACTCTGCAGAAGAATAATCAGGAGACAGTTTCCTGCCACATTGTAAAGAGGTTTTCAATAATGTCAAGGACCTCTTTGCCGTATTTGGGTCCGGTCGGTTTCGGCCGGACCTTTTTGCGCATACGGCGGCGCTCAGGAGGGAATGGCGCGTCGGGGTGGCGCGAAGAGTGGGAGGAGGGTATCCGTCCGAAATAGGCCGACTTTATCAAAGCGTTTTTGGTTGTGAACTTTGCAATCAAAAACACTATGTTTAATTTGAACGAAAACAATCGTATAGTAATGGCGCAGCATCCGACGGA
>CAJUHM010000056.1 GCA_910586475.1 uncultured Muribaculaceae bacterium
GCAGATTCGAACTGCTGTACACGGTTTTGCAGACCGTTGCCTAACCACTCGGCCAAGGTACCGTTTTTGGTTTTGCGATGGCAAAGTTAGTGTTTTTTTCTGAACCATGCAAGCTTTTTTGAAAAAATCGCTTTGTGCTTTTTGCGATCCGTCCTTGTTGATTGCTGGTGTTGGTAGCGCTTATCCGTTGCTTATTCGCCGAACAGGCTGACGGCCAGCGTGTCGCCGAGCTCAGTGAGACGGTCGCGGAATCCGTGGAGAAAATCGTTGGCGGCTTCCTCGCCGATACGGCCGCGGATGTTGGTCAGGCGGGCATTGATGTCGAGTAGCATGTCTTGCTGTTCGGTTGTCGACCGGCACTGATGGATTTTCAAAGCCTGATCCTGCCCCAGCCGGTAGGGCTCCGATGAGGGGTCGGCGCTCTCAGATGTGATCAGTGCACTTGACTTTTTCGGAGTGGTGCGCGGTGTGGATCTGGCCGGGCTCTTGTCGGTGTCAGAGGAGTCGGCATATTGTGCGCTCACGTCGTAGGTGACGGAGTCGTCGGTTTTCGACGAGCACGACGCGATAGCTATTGAAGCGGCGATGGATAGAAGCGGAAGAAGTTTCATAGGATTGCTATGGCTATTTTTGCACATACCTCGGCGTCGGCCAGGGCGTTGTGGTGGTTGTCAAACGGAATTCCGAGAAACTCGGCGAGGTGTGGAAGCGAGAAGGAGGGGCAGAGCTGGCGCGGGAATGTGCGTCTGGCTTTCTGGAGTGTGCAGAGGAAATCGTTGGTGGGAAAATCGATGCCGTAGACTTTGGCAGCCGCCCTGAGGCAGCCCTGGTCGAAGACTTTGTTGTGGGCTACGAGCGGAAGATCTCCGATGAAATCGCGAAACTCATTCCAGATGCCGGCAAACGTGGGCTGGTGATCGGTGTCGCGGCGTCCGATGCCGTGGATACATTCGGTAAAGCGCGCGTAATAGTAGTTCGGGTAGGGGCGCACGAGGCGGTAGAAGCTTTCGGAGATGATCCCGTCGACAACCTTGACCGCACCGATGGCGCAGATGCTGCTTCTTTCACCGTTTGCGGTTTCCACGTCGACCGCCACGAAATTATCCATTCTCTCCCTCCTGACGGTTGACGATCGAGATTGCGGCTTCGCCCACATCCTCCATGAGCCAGCGGGGGGTCGATGTGGCGCCGCAGACTCCGATCGAAGTTACATTTTTCAGCCATTCCGGATTGATTTCCGACGGGTTGGAAATGAGATGTGTCCGCGGATTCGATTCGAGACAGTGGCCGTAGAGCACTCGTCCGTTACTGCTTTTCTTTCCGCAGACAAATAGAATGACCGAGTGCGAGGCGGCGAACGCCCCAAGTCTTTCGGCCCGGTTGGCGACCTGACGGCAGATTGTGTCGTGGCAGGTGACTTCCACACCATCGCCGGCACGCTCGGCAATGCGCTCATACATCTTTCGGTAGCCTTCAAGCGATTTGGTGGTCTGCGAATAGAGAGCGATCGGACGCGAAAAATCGATGTTGTCCAGAGTCGAGGAGTCGTCGACGACGATTGCGGTCCCGTCGGTCTGACCGACGAGTCCGTTGACCTCGGCATGGCCTGTTTTGCCGTAGATCACGATCTGGGGCGGATTTGGCGAGTCATAGGTCGTCTTGATGCGGCGCTGAAGACGGAGCACGACAGGACATGTGGCGTCAATTATGTTTATGTTGTTGCGGGCGGCAAGCTGATACGTCGACGGTGGCTCGCCGTGGGCGCGCAGGAGCACGTTGACATTCGTCAGCGCTCCCATTTCGGCGTGGGTGATCGTTTGCAGCCCTTTGCGCTGTAGGCGTTCGACTTCGTCGGAATTGTGGACGATGTCGCCCAGACAGTAGAGTTCCGGATGGACATTGAGCTGGGTTTCAGCTTTGTCGATAGCGGCAGTCACTCCGAAGCAGAATCCGGAGCCGGAATCTATTTCGACTTCGACCTGCCGCCTCATAGCGATGAAATGATCCGGTTGTAGAGATCGATGAGCCATTTGTTCTGCTCTTCGACGCTCATGAAGGAGTTGTCGAGCACGACTGCGTCGTCGGCGCAGCGGAGGGGACTTTCCTCGCGCGTTTCGTCGATATGGTCGCGGCTGACAACATTTGCAAGCACTTCTTCAAACGTTGTCGCGATCCCCTTTTCGATCATTTCACTGAGGCGTCGCTGGGCGCGTGTCTGGGCCGAAGCGCGGACGAAGACTTTCATCTCCGCGTCGGGGAATACAGTAGTGCCGATGTCGCGGCCATCCATGACGATGCCCTTGCTTTCTCCCATTTTCTGCTGCATTGCGACCAGTGCGTGGCGCACCTGCGGGATCGCCGCAACGGGTGAGACACACTGGCTGACGGCCATAGCCCGGATTTCCGTCTCGACATTCTCCCCGTTCAGGAGCGTCGACTGGGTGTCGCCCGTCACCTCGAAATCGATTGCGATTTCCGGAAGTGCGGCGATGAGGCGATCTGCGTCAACGGAATTGTCGGCATGGCTGATCATGCCGTTGCGAAGTGCATGGAGCGCTACGGCACGATACATTGCTCCCGAATCGATATATCTGTAACCGATCGTTTTGGCAAGATGGCGTGCCATGGAGCTTTTGCCTGATGAGGAATAGCCGTCAATGGCAATTGTTATCAGTGAGGGATTGTTTGGATTCATAAAAGTTCGCTGAGATTGGTTGAGAGGTTGAACATGAATGTCGTGGCACCGGAATGGGGTTGCGAGAGGGCGACTCCGATGCCGAATGAGCTGACACGGATTCCGGCGCCGACCGAAAATCCCGAAAGAAACGACCGGGAATAGGTCGACATATCGGTACGTGTCTTATAGTTATATCCGATGCCGATGTGGAATTTGTCGGAGGGGACAAAGTCTGCGGCAAAGATGAGATGGCGGAACAGATTCGAGCCGAATGAATCTTTGATCTTTAATTTGTCGGTTGAGGTTCCGTCGCCCGTTTCATAGTAGGGGAGATGCCATTTGGTCAGATTCCAGGCTGTGATGGAGAACCGGACGGGAAATGTCCCGAACGACTTGGTCCATCCGAGACGAACGTCGATCGGAAGACGGTCATAGTGGCTGTCGAATCGCTTGACCTGGCCTCCGAGATTGGCGATGACGGCCGACAGTGACAGATCCGATTCTGGATCATAGTAGTTGAGGCCGAGATCGGTTGCGATGGCCATTGCCGAATAGTCGCCATAGGCATTGTAGAGAAACTTGAGATTGATGCCGCCGCGCAGCCGGTCTGTGATGTCGTGGGAATACATCCCGGAAAATGCGACATCCTTTGGCGAGAAGGATCCGGTGATGTTTCCCGAGATATCGGTGCGGTCCATTTCGCCATAGCCGTAATACTGGATCCCGACCGACCATGCTCCATGTTCGCCTGCCGCTGTCCCGAATCTCGCTCCTGCGAAATTCGATCCCGCGATATAGCGCATGTAGTTGATTCCGATCTGGCTTTCAAATTCCGGTCCGAGGAGAGCGGGATTCTGGTCAACGGCGTTGATGTCGTCATCGACCGTAGAGATGTTGACCCCTCCGAGTCCGTAGGTGTGGGCCGAAGAGGGGATGTTGAGATAATTATAGGCAGGCGAGGAGTCGGCGCCTTCTGCCGTAAAGGCCGGGATAAGTAGCGCCGCAAGAATAATCTGCCTGTTGATTTTATGTGTGTAACCGGATATGTCCATTGTTCAGATTGCAAAATTACGAATTTGTTTCCTGACAAACTAATCTGACAGAAACAAAACCCTTGTAGCGGCCCTGCTTTCAGAGCGGGAGAGTGCACGCTCAAAATCTAAACGAATAATGCGGTTTGATATTGTCCCGGTTTCCGATCGTTATGTTTTGAAATGTCAACAAATTTAAAACAATAATAATCATTCACAAAATAAGGGATGAAATTTTGGTCAAATGCAGTGACGCCTTTAATTTTGCCCTGCGAAACAATCTCGGTAGCGTAAAGCAGATGGCCGGACTTGCTGTTCAGTTTTTCCGTCTGCCACATGCCGTAAGTTATTTGTAACCTTACTCTCTCTCTCATCTATGACCCTGTTGAATAACCGCATATTACTCTCTTGTTTTATCATGGCGTCGGCTTGTCCGGCCATGTTGGCCCAGCGATGCAAGGTTTCATACTACAGCAGCTCGCAGTCTGTTGTTGTCGAAGCCTATATCTCTGATGCGGTCGACGTCCAGCCGGAATTTCCCGGCGGCGACAATGCCATGATGCGCTTTATCAACCGCGAACGCCGCTACCCGCGACAGGCCTATGACTCACGGATCGAAGGACGTGTGCTCTGTGGTTTCATCGTCCATCCCAACGGCTCGATTTCAGACATCGAAGTCGTTCGTGGCGTTGAGGAATCGATCGACCGCGAAGCGGTCAGGATCATACGCAGCATGCCTTCATGGAAGGCCGGAACGATTTCCGGCGCGCCGGTGCCGGTCTATCTGATCCTGCCGATCCCGTTCCGACTCTGATTTCGTGATTTATTTTTATTGCTTAAACGATTCGCCGGTTACCGCTTAACCGGCGTTTTGCTGTCCGTAGATAGGCAGCGACAACCATTGTGCCGGTAATGACCCATGTGATCGGGTAGATGTAGAGCAGCACGTCAAACTGATGATAATGGGCATTGACCGTATAGATCCAGACGAGTCTCAGCACGCATGTCCCGAATACGGTCAGAATCATCGGGGTCATCGAATTGCCGAGTCCGCGCATCGCCGAGCCGGTTATCTCATAGCTGCAGGCGAGTGCCTGAAACATAAGGACCGTGTGCATTCGCTCGACTCCGAACGCTATCACATTCTGATCGGATGAGAAAAGGCTCAGGCAGTCCGCTGCGGTAAACGTTATGAGTTCCGTCGCGATAAAAGTGAATATGACGCTCAGCATCATGCTGTGAGCGACAATTTTCCGGCATCGTTCATGCTGACCTGCGCCGTAGTTCTGGCTGACAAAGGCCACAGTCGCCTGCGAGAAGGCCGCAATGATGAAGTAGCAGTACGACTCGTAGGTCAGTGAGGCCGACGAACCCGCTATCGCATCTGCGCCATATTTATTGATCGCAGCCTGAATGAAGAGGTTGGCTCCCGAAAAGACCATCCCCTGCAATCCCGCCGGTATTCCGATCTGAAGCATCTTTTTCAGCTCGTTGCCCGAAATCCGTAGACGTCTTGCCTCCAGCCTGTAAGGCTCTTTCTCTTTCAGAAGCCAGACGATGATGATCGCGGCATTGACGCCGTTGGCTATAACGGTTGCCACAGCCACACCGGCCACACCCATCCCCAGTCCTCCGACAAACAGGAAGTCAAGTCCGACATTGACAATCGCAGCGACCAGAAGCGAATAGAACGGACGCCGCGTGTCGCCCATGCTCCGGAGGATAGCCGAGCCGAAATTATAGATCATAATAAACGGCATTCCGAGAAAATAGATCTCAAGATATTCTGCCGCCAGAGAGATGACATCATCCGGAGCGCCCATCCATTCGAGAATAGGGCCTGCAAGAATCTGTCCGATGACGAGAAGTGCCACGCCGCTGAATAGCGACAGGGCTGATGCGGTCGCGATCCCCGCGCGGATTCCGTTGCTGTTGTTGCGTCCGATATAGTTGGCGATCACGACATTGGCGCCGATCGAAATGCCTATGAACAGGTTGACCATAATGTTGACCAGCGGACCGTTGGATCCGACGGCTGCTAAGGCTGCGCTGTCGGCATACCGGCCGATGACGGCAACGTCGACTGCATTGAATGACTGCTGGAGAATGCCGCTTGCTATAAGTGGAACCGCAAACGCCAGAAGGCTTGGGGTGAGTGCCCCGTGAAGCATGTCTATTTTTGAAGATGACGATGATGGCATATCCGCGATGATTTAAAAAAGCGTGCAAAATTAGTCAATCGCTTTAATGCAGCCAAGATTCCGCCCCAACTTTTCAGCGCATTCTCGGCTGAAGCCCTGTGGCGCGCAGATTCTCTCCAGGCGATGGCGCTGAGGGAAATGGTGAAAAATTGTTTAACATTGGTTAGCATAACTTTCGCTTTATTGTTGGCGCGTGGGTTGTGTTATCGCTCAATAATGAGTAATTTTGCCATCGTAAAAGAATAGACCTTAAAATTTGAAATGAAAATAAATGCAGTTGTAATTATAGCAACTTTAACCATTCTTAACTCTTGCGGCGGCGGAGGATCGCGATCGGCGGCAGGTTCCGGTGTGGATTCCGACTCGGTTGCCGTGGCTCAGCCCGTTCAGCCTCTTATAGAAAGACTGCCCGACACGGCCTACGCATCCGTTTCCGGCCTTGCCTACAAGGTGGATCGCCTTGCCGATTCTGTTTCTGGAGAGGTCTGTTCGCTTGCCGATCTCTATGCTGACGCACCCGGCGCATTCACCTTCCGCGGTGGCATTCAGCGCTGTGCCGATTTTGGTGGTAAAGTTTCCGGAACGCCTTCCGAAATAAAAGTCGAATGGGTGTTTCGCACTCAGGAAGACTACAGCGAGACCTCTGTCGGACGGTGGGGCGGTGGGACCGGATGGACCGGCCAGCCTCTCTATGTCGAATGGCCCGACTCCTCCTTGCGCCGTCTGCGTGAGACCGGTGCTGTCGACGGAAAATTTTCAGGAAAGGAAATAATGGTCGGCTCCATTTACGGCAGTGTCTATTTTATCGACTATGAGACCGGAGCAGCCTCGCGCAAGGCAATTCCTGTCGGCAATCCGATAAAAGGCACGATCTCGCTCGACCCCACGCTGAACGGCAATCTCTATGTCGGACAGGGAGTCCCCGGCAAACGCCCGTTCGGAGCTCTGGCGATTGATCTCTACAAAAATGAGCAGTTTCACTTCTTTGCCGAAGACCCCAAAGCCCAGCGTCGCTGGGGAGCCTACGACTCCTCCCCTTTGCGCGTCGGGCAGTTCCTGTTCCGTCCCGGCGAAAACGGTGGAATCTACAAACTGATCGCTCAGCCCGGCAAGCTCACAATGCATTCCGTTTTGCGCTACACCGTCCGCGGTGCGGCTCCCGGAATAGAATCATCAATGGCGGTTTATGCCAACTATGGCTTCACGGCCGACAACCACGGCAACATCCTCGCTTTCAATCTCGACACGATGAAACCAGTCTGGATGTACGCCTTGGGCGATGACATTGACGCATCTCCCGTGATTGCTGTTGAAGACGACGGCGTGCCCTATCTCTATGTCGGCTGCGAGATCGATCTGCAGGATGCCGGTTCGGCCAAGTTCGTAAAACTCAATGCGCTGAACGGCAGTGAGGTTTGGAAGGCAGACATCGAGGGACGGCGCAAGAATATCGAAAAGAAGCATTTCGACGGCGGCTTCTATGCGAGCGCGCTTCTCGGAACCGGCAATTGCGAGGACCTGATATTCTCCAATTGCGTTAAAAACACCAATGGACAGAACGGCGTTCTGGTTGCGATCGACCGCCGTTCCGGCAAGATTGTCTATGAGACTCCATTAAAATATTATGCCTGGTCTTCGCCGGTGAGATTCACCAACGAACGCGATGAAATGTTTATCGTGACTGGCGACTGCTCAGGAAACATTTATATCATCAACGGAAAAGATGGCAAGATAATTTCAACCGCCTCGGTTGGCAGCAACTTCGAGTCATCGCCTGTGGTCGTGGGCAATACGCTCGTTGTCGGATCACGCGGAAATTCCATCTTTAAAATCAAAATCCAATGATCAAACGAATTTTCTTCTCTCTGATTTTTGCAATTCTCCTCTCTTCTGTCGCTTTCGCCGGCCGCACCTCCGCCCACCGTGGGACAGTCCGCGATGCCTATAACTTCTGGCTTGTCGAACCCGACGACAGCATGGAGGCTAAGCCTGTCTTTATCTTCCTTCATGGAGCCAGCCTCTGTGGCAACGACCTCAACAAAGTGAAACGCTACGGAACTCTCGACGCTGTCCAGAAAGGACGCGAACTCGACGCCTATGTGATCGCACCCCAGAATCCCGGCGGAGCATGGAGTCCCCAAAAAGTCATGAACATACTGAAATGGGTTGAGGATTACTACAACGTGGACTATGACCGCATCTACGTGCTCGGAATGAGTCTCGGCGGCTACGGCGCAATCGATTTCGCAGCCACCTATCCTGAGGATGTAGCAGCCGCTATGGCATTCTGCGGCGGTGGCTCCGTTAAGGATCTGTCCGGGCTCAACAGTGTGCCGCTGTGGATTGTCCACGGAACAGCCGACCGCGCTGTCAGTGTCAGCCAGAGCGATCGCGTCGTCGAGGCGATGCGCAGTGCCGACAGTTCGACCCCTCGACTTGTCTATGACCGCATTCCGGGCATGAACCACTCCCAGCCAGCCCGCCTGTTCTATCTTTCTGAGACCTACGAATGGCTGCTTTCCCACAGTCTTAAGGACGAAAATCGACCCGTGGCCGAATCCTTTAAGATCTCTAACGATCTGATGCGCACAGCCTATAGTGGTCTGCGCTCCTCGGGCAAGCGTTCTTCATCCTCTGCCGCAGCTAGTCCGACAGCATCGGCTAAAGCAAAAACGCCGGTTCGCAATTCCGAAAAATACAAACAGCGCGCTTCGCGCATGGCATCTTCCGGCTCGGTCCGCAAATCCAGAAAATCCCGCAACTCATGATCCATTCAGTATGTCCGGTTAGAGAGAAGCCGGACCGGTTTGAATCCTCTCTTCAAGAAAAAATCTATGCCGGGCTCGATCAGCTCGGCATAGATTTTGAAAGAGTATCCTGCGGAGCTGCTGTCACAATCGAACAGTGCCAGGCAATTGAAGCGGCTCTTCGGGTGCCCGTTGTCAAGACGCTTTTTGTGGCCAACCGTCAGCTGACGCGTTTTCATCTCATTGTGCTTCCGGGTGACAAGTCATTTGTAACAAAGACTTTCAGCAAGGCAAGGGGTGTGTCGCGGGTTTCTTTCGTTGCTCCTGAGTTATTGATGGAGATGCTGTCGACGCCTGTCGGTGGAGCTTCGCCTCTTTCGATGCTTGCTGATTCCTCTCGTCAGGTTGAGCTTGTTGTCGATTCGCAGGTGATGGCGATGACTGAGATTACCTGTCCGGCGGCTACTCCCAACGACTATCTGCGTCTGTCGGCGTTCGACCTCTTCAATCGTTTCCTCCCTGCATTCGGCATCACCCCTGTCATTGTCGCGCTCTGACCCCACCGTCCTCCCCCTGTCGTCGATTGCGGGGGCTTCTCTGATCTCGGACTTCTATTCCCGTTGTCATATAAAAATCGAACCCCACAGTGTTTGAAGCCACTGTGAGGCCCGACTAAGGGGGAAATATAACAGTCTGTTATACTGTTATTGATTCTTTATGCTTCAACGGGCTGTACGTTGATGAAACGACGGCCGTTCTTGCCTTCAGTGAAAACAACTGTGCCGTTGATGAGAGCATAGAGTGTGTGGTCCTTGCCCATGCCGACATTCAGACCGGGATGGTGCACTGTGCCACGCTGACGTTTCAGAATGTTGCCGGCTTTGCAGAATTGGCCACCAAAAATCTTAACGCCGAGTCGTTTGCTTTCCGATTCACGACCGTTCTTAGAACTACCTACACCTTTCTTATGTGCCATTGTCTTTTAGATTTTTGAGATTAAGCAACTACTTCTTTAATTAACACTTTTGTGAAATACTGGCGATGGCCGTTTTTGCGACGGTAACCTTTGCGACGTTTTTTCTTGAAAACGATCACTTTGTCTCCCTTTACGAGCGGAGTGAGCACTTCACATACAACTTTTGCGCCGTCTACTGTCGGGGCGCCTACCTTAACGTTACCTTCGGCTTCAGCGAGGAGAACACGGTCGAATTCAACTTTGTCTCCTTCTTTAACGGCTTCGCCCAGATAATGAACATACAAGAACTTCTCGGCTTCTGCCTTGAACTGCTGTCCCTGAATTTCTACGATTGCGTACATTGGTTTGATTAATACGTTTTTAGGTTACTCCGAAAGGCGGCTGATGCGAGGTCTGATCAGCTCTTTATCGAGCCCTTCATGGAAAAATTCTCACAAAATTAGTGATTTTTATCCGAATAACAAAATTTTTCTCCCGTTTTTCATCCTTTTTCACCCACGGCCGGCCGCGGCTCAGCAGCGCATCTCATGCAGTAGCTCGACCAGACGCTCTGTGGCCGTTCTCAGCAGTTTGCGCGGACACGCAAGATTGATCCTGATGAATCCTTCGCCTTCCGGACCATACATCGTTCCCGGATTGAGCATCACCTTTTTTCTTCTCAGAAGGGCTTCTGTGACTGCTTCGGCCTGTAGACCTGTCGGTCTGATGTCGAGCCATGCGAGGTAGGTTGCCTCAAGAGGGGCAAGGCGGCATTGCGGAACGGCACGTGCTATCGTCTCGCTAAGCTCGCGATAGTTTCCATAGATATATGATTTCAATGCCTCAAGCCACGGCTTCCCCTCGCTGTATGCGGCTATGGTGGCGACGACCCCGAACGGGTTGACATCGCAGACCTCATTGATATTGATGGCGCGGTCTATTCGTGCACGTGTTTCCGGATCCGGGGCCAGGATATTGGCAATATGGAGCCCTGCTATATTGAAGGCTTTCGACGCGGAGACGCATGTGGCGCTGTTACGGGCGAATGCGTCGCCCAGTGACGCGAAAGGAGTGTAATGGTGATCGCCGAACGTGAGTTCGCAATGGATCTCGTCGGAGATGACAAAAACTCCGTTGTCAAGACAGATGCGTCCTACTCGTTCGAGTTCCTTACGCGTCCAGCAGCGTCCCGACGGATTGTGGGGATTGCAGAGAAGAAGCAGCGTGGTGTCCGGATGTGCGGCCAGACGTTCCAGCCCTTCGAAATCGATGCGGAAAGTGCCGTCCGGATCGTTGATCAGCGGATTGGAGGCAAGAACGCAATCATTGTTGCGGATCGACGAGTAGAAGCAGTTGTAGGCCGGTGTCTGGGAGATCACTCTGTCGCCCGGACGCGTCATTGCCTTTATGATGGCCGACACGGCCGGAACTACGCCGCTGGTGTAGACGAACCAGTCGCGCTCGATTTCAAGCGAGTGTTCGGTGCGAAACCAGCTGACGACCGCGTCGTAATAATCCTCTCCCACGTAAGTGTAGCCGAAAATCCCTTGCCCGACTCTCTTCTCGAGCGCGCTGATGATGGCGGGTGCTGTCTTGAAATCCATGTCTGCAACCCAGAGCGGAATAGCCTCCGGATCCTCAGGTGTGTCCCACTTGTAGGAGCCGGTCCCGCGACGGTTTATAATCGTGTCGAAATCAAAAGCAGTATTGTCCATGACCGTTTTTTTTGACTGGTTGTGAAGTTTCTTTGTAAAAGCGTGGGTTCAGCAGGAGGATCAGGAAGATCAGACCGCGGAAACATAGTTCGACACACATCGCGATCCACACTCCTTTAAGCCCCATTGTCGAAACCAGAAGAGTGGCAAGCGTCAGTCTGACGAGCCAGATGCTCCCGAGATTGATGATGGAGGGCAGCATGGTGCGCCCCATTCCGACGAAGAAGCCGTAGGTGATGATGGCGGCGGCGAACATCGGCTCGGCCCACGCTTCGATTCTGAGAATCTCCGCCCCGAGGATTCTGATATCCTCGACTGGCGACATGATCCCTATTATATGTGGTGCGAAATAATATAAAACCATTCCGAGAACACCCATGACGACCATTCCCGATCCGACTGTTATATGTCCGAATGAACGCATCAGCTTTCGTCGGCCGGCGCCGATACACTGTCCTGAAAGCGTCGTTGCGGCCTCTCCGATGCCGACCCCCGGCATGTAGCAGAGGCTCTCGGCTACAACGGCGAAAGAGTTTGCGGCGATCGCTACGACCCCAAGCGGCGCTACGATGAACGTCAGCAGGATCTGCGCTCCGCAGATGGCCACATGTTCAAGCCCGATCGGCACTCCGATTCTTGTGGCCTGCCGAAGTATGCTGCGCGTGGGTATGAATGATCCCCTGTGTCCCCTGATACGTAGCGGTTTGTAGTGGCAGCAGAGATAGAATATCATTGCGGTGGCCGTAACGGTTTCGGCCAGAACCGTAGCCAGTGCTGCCCCCTTGACACCCATTCCTGCTCCAGGAATCGTCAGCGCGATTCCGGCCGGATCGACTTCGCGTGTCGGAAAAATCAGGAAGAAGTTCAGAATGACGTCGAGCAGACACATCATCACGTTCAGCATGCTCGGGACCTTCATGTTGCCTGCGCAGCGGAGCATCGCGCCGCCAAGGAAATTGAGCTGCAGCGCCGGAAGGAAGAGGGAGAAGATGAAAAAATAGGTGCTCGCATCGTTGTGGATCGAGCTGTCGGCACGAAGCCAGGAGGGGAGGGGCGCTGAAATGATCATCCCGATGACTCCGAGAACGATGCTGAACGAAAGCACTGAAAGAATCGACTGTCTGAGGATCGCGCGGGCGCGGTCGAAATTGCCCGCTCCGACCTGATGGGCGACCTGGACGGAAAATGCCGTGGCACACGACGAGAGAAGCCCCCACATTAACCATGTGGAGGTTGAGACCAGACCTATGGCTGCCGAGGGTTCGGCGCCGAGGCTCCCGACCATTGATGCGTCGATATATTGCATGGCGATCGCCGAAAATTGTGCGACTATTGCCGGAAAACTCAGCATCGCTGTCAGCTGCAGCCGTTGTCGGATAGATAGTGGTTTATTTTCTCTGATTCGTGAAAGAAGAAGTTCGGTCTTCGTTGAGGGTTGACTCATAAATTATCGTTGGTGGAGGACTCTTGTGCGGTATCTTCTCAGAGGGTGATGATTCGGCAGTCGGCCGGTTGCCGGATATTCTCGTCAATAATGATCTCTCCGACTGAATCGGCCTTGATCTCGCCCGACGTCGGATTTTTTATGCTGGTGACATTGCCGCGGATCGTTGCGTGAACGGTCGATTCCTCGAACGCCAGATCCGCGTCGGGAGCCATGGTGCAGTTCTCAATTATGAGGTTGTCGCAGTAACACAGCGGCTGAGTTCCCTTGATGTGGCAGTTGATCAGGTGCAGATTGCGTGAATGCCAGCCGAGATATTCGCCGTCAAGCACCGAATCTCTCACTGTCACATCGACGCTCCCCCAGAACGCATCCTTGGAATCGATGTGCGCATTGCTGATCTCGACATTCTTGCAATACTGAAACGAATAGTTCCCCTGCTGGAGGTAACGGTCTATTCTGATGTCGGAGGAGTGCATGAAGAGATAGTCGGCATTGCCTACTTCGACGTCGGTCAGTTCGACACCGCGGCAGTGCCACAGTGTTTCCTGAGCGTCTGGAATGCGCACGTTTCTCAGACGGAGATTCTTCATTTCGCGGAACATTTTCGGCGCCTCGACAACAGTGTCGGTCATCTCCAGATCCGACGAATACCATAGGGCCGCTCTCGCTCCAGGAGTGAAAAGACAGTTGCTGATGCGGAATCCATCGACATGCCAGAATGGATATTTCCCTTCGAAGCGGCAGTTGTCGGCCTCTATGTTGCTGCATTCTTTAAGTGCTGATTCGCCGGCATGGATGGTAACGCCTGTAAGTCGCAGATCGCGCGAGGCAAACAACGGACGTTCACCTCCGAATTCCCTGTTTTCAATTACTTTCATATCGGATGTATTGGATGGGTGTTGTAATTTTTTGCAAAATTACAGAAATTTCGGGAAGTGTCAGTTACCATTTTTGTGGTTATTCCTACCCTTCGCTTCTGCTTGTGCGAATCATTGGTCGCTGCCGTTTCAGAAATTATATGACAGCGAAAGGAATGCGCCGTGCATCACCGGTTTTCTCGGATAGTATCTGTTGAATGAAACTCCGCGGTAAGAGAGATGGCGGTATTGGCTGTTGATGTCATAGTTTGAAAACATGTAGCCCGCGCTGATGCCGCATCCGCCTATATCGATGCAGATGCCTGCGCGTAATTCCATCGCAAGCCACTGTCCTTTTGTCGTCGAGATGAATGTGTAGTCCGTCTTTGGCCATTCAGACGTGGATTCGATTGCTACCCTCTGGTAGGGGAGGTTGATCATCACCCCGGGCTCTCCGTAGAGAGAAAGATAGGCGTCTCTGATTCTGACGGCTGGCGATTTGATGATGACCGACGGGCGCAGATAGAGGTTCGATGGACATTCGTCGTCTGACGAAATATTCCAGTTGCTCTCGGCTGCCCACCCCTCCGCATAGAAGTTCTTCCAATACCCGAGTGAAATTCCGATGCCGGCGAAATCGCGAAGCATATAGTGGTAGCCCATCTCTGCCGAATATGTCAGTGATGAGGTGAGCGTGCCGCTGACCGACGCGCGGTGGTGGGTGAAATATTCTATGTCGGATGCCCCTGACGCCGTTGCTGTAAATGCCGCTATCGCAATCCACAGAATCCTTAGATTGTTTCTCATATTTTCTTCATCATTGTTGGGTATGTCTTGTAATTTGATGACGCAAAAATAATGAAAAAGTCCTATGGGCACTGCTGCAATTTTGAATTTGGACCTCATTCTCATTTCCGACGCCCTATCTTTGCGGCGATATGTTGCACAGCCGCCCCCTCATACCGCCGCGCCCGCGCCATCTCTTCCGCCGCGACTATGCCGC
>CAJUHM010000057.1 GCA_910586475.1 uncultured Muribaculaceae bacterium
ACTATTTATATTGGTAAACTGCCGTTAAGTTTATTTAAGATGCGTCTGCCCTGGCATCTTTTGCATCTCCACTCTCCATTCCGCTTCGGACTACACCGTTATCAATAAGAAGCCTTCCAAGAAAATTGACTGACATGTCCGCGCGTCATACAAAAGAAGTCGGCTGTCTCCCGACAGCCGATTAATCTTTAACCTTAAAATCTAATACCATGAAAAAAACACAGTGCAAATATAGTAATTATACCTATAGAACGCCGGGGGTGCGGTTTGGTTTCGGCGGTCGTTTGATTTAACCTATTTTAACTCTATTTAAAGCCCGATTTTTGTAACTTTACAACCAAATTTATCAAAACGGGCGTCACGATTGCCCTGACAACCAATCAACCGATCAACTGAACGACCTCTTTGAAAGGCAGTTTCAATACAACGACAACTCTATGAACGCAAAAATACTTGTCATTGACGATGAAGAAGCATTGTGCGAAATTCTGAAGTTCAACCTCGAGAAAAACGGCTATGACGTCGACTGCGCGTATAGCGCCGAAGAAGCACTCGAGATGGATCTCACCCCCTATCATCTTATGATTGTCGACATAATGATGGAGGCTATGAGCGGTTTCGATTTTGCAAAAAAAGTCAGAAATGATCCCGCAACGGAATTCACACCCATCATTTTCTGTTCGGCACTCAACGGCGAGGACGACACCGTCATGGGTCTGAATATCGGTGCAGACGACTATATCACCAAACCGTTCGTGATCAGCGAGGTGATTGCCCGCGTGCGTGCGGTGTTGCGCCGCGTCAACATCTCCGAAATGCCGATGTCCAACAAGGAAAGCAACTATATTTCCGACGTGACTTTCAACGGGCTGCGAATCGACCGGAACGAAAAGCTCGGGTATCTCGACGGCCAGGAACTCAATCTGACCCGCACGGAATATGACATACTCCTCTTCTTCCTCACCCACCGCAACCGGATCTATTCACGCGAGGAGCTCATTGAAAAAATATGGGACAGCAACGTTGTTGTCACAATCCGCACGATTGACACAAATATCGCGCGCCTCCGCAAAAAAATCGGCGAATACGGCAATAATATTGTAACTCGCCTCGGTTTCGGCTATGGATTCAAAGAAAAAATTTAGCGTTCGACTCCGACTACTTCTGCCTATAATCGGGTCCATGTTCGCGCTGGTCATGGTGCTGCTTTTCGTGCAGTATTCGCGCGAAGAGAAACTGCGCCTCAACGACATCGGCAAACAGCTCAACTTCATCTCTTCACGACTCATTGTCGCCCACGAACGCAAGACCGACATCAAACCTTTTCTCAACTTCATACGCCGATACTACGACAACTCGGAGTATGACGATGTCCAGGTCAGCATCTACGACTCTCAGGGAAGGCTGATCGACGCCATCGGACGGGAGTTCAAAGTGCCCGACGAGTTTGCCGACCAGGCAACGCAGACCGACGGAGTCATCGGCAAGAACGACTCCGGCGAAGTCCATTTCTACTCACGGAAAATCAGCGAGGACGGCCAGCTCGAAGTCCACACCGCAATGCCTTGGAACGAGGCGATCAACAACATTCTGAAAACCGACAACTCGCTATTCTTCACCCTGCTTTTCGGATCATTCCTGCTCGTCATCATTCTCGCCTATATCTCGACCAACTTCGTCGTCAGAAACATCAAGATTCTGAAGGAGTTCGCACATCTGGCCAACAATTCGACGCTCAAGGTCGACGAAACACGGCTCGGCCACGACGAACTCGGCGACATTTCCCGCGAAATCATCCATCTCTACCGCGGACGAGTCAAAGCGATGGAAGCAAGCGACAAAGAGCACGCCATCGCAATGCATGCCATCGAGGAGAAACGGCGCGTCCAGCATCAGCTGACCAACAACATCAACCATGAGCTGAAAACCCCCGTGGGGGTCATACGCGGATACCTCGAGACCGTTCTTTCGTCAGACGATATGGACGCCGAGACACAAAAATACTTCCTTACGCGCGCGCTAAGCAACGTCGAAAGGCTCTGTATGCTTCTGAATGACGTTTCCACGATGACACGTCTCGAAGAGGGTTCATCGAAAATCATCATTTCGTCAATCAACTTCCATGACTTCATCTATGGCATCAAGGAGGACTTCACTCAGTCGGGATTCCTTAAAAAAATGGAATTCGATTACGACATACCACTCAAATGCACAGTCTTTGCCAACACCAACCTGCTGACGAGCGCAATCACAAATCTCGCGCGAAACGCCGTGCTCCACTCCCACGGGACCGCTATGGGAATCAACCTTGTCGCAGAATCGGAGAAATTCTACACCTTCGCATTCTGGGATAACGGCCAGGGAGTGCCGAGCGAGCATGTTCCCCACCTCTTCGAACGTTTCTACCGTGTCGAGGCGGGGCGCTCCCGCAAATCGGGCGGAACCGGGCTCGGACTTCCAATTGTCAAGAGCACGATCGAATCGCTCGGAGGTGCGATTTCGGTCTACAACCGTGCGCAGGGTGGGCTTGAATTCCTCTTCACCCTGAAGAAATCGGTCTAATTTTAGTTAAAATTATCCAATTTTAGGCTAAACGAGACGCCGTTGCAGGATTGTAACACAATAGTCATCATATCGTAATTTCCGTTAACTAATTTTGTCACAGCAAAACAAAAATTCTCGTTTAGATAATAAACTTACAAAGATAGAAAGCTAAAAGTATACAATCAATCTATACCAATCAAAAAAACAACTGCAAATTAGAGTAATTAAGAGACCATCATCAATCACAAAATCACGCAGGCGTCGAAGAGAGAGCCTGCGTGATATTTTTTCACCCCCGTCGCCCCACTGGTTCAAATTGATTCGGGCAGACAATAACGGGCGAATTTCATCGTTTTAAGTAGAGGAATAAACCACTCGTTCGGGCCGGCATAAGATTGCGCGATGTGACGCAGACAAGCTCCTCCGGACAAGAAAACAATCAACCGGCATCCGCCGCCACAAAGAGCTTTCAAACGTACAAATATGAAACATTTTGTCTTTATAGTCTTAGCCATGCTGACATCCGTCGCATCCGTGGCGGCTTCGCTCTCGTTTTCCGGCAACAGCCTTCCCGTATGGAGCGAAAAAGGCTCGGCAATATCCGGACTGGACGAGATCTATGTTGTCGAGAAAACCGACGGAGTTTCCGCTTCGATCACCCTCCCGACGCCGACATCCACCGCGACAGTCGCCGTCTGGGGAAACCAGGGAGCCGCCTATGCCGTTCCGGCAGAGGCTTCCGACATCTCGCGCGACGGATCATCTCTTACTATCAACAGAATCAACGGCGACACGGGCTACACAATTACGATCGATGACCGCCCCGTCTACTTCTGGATCGTCGACTACTCGGCCCACACATATGAGTCTCACTCGATAACTCCGTCGGCCGAACAGGAGTGCGGCAGGGCATTTCTCGATTTCTCCGGAAATGCGGCCCCGATCACCTATCACGCAATCAATGCGCGCTCCCTGACGCTGAGCCGTGAACTTGAACTGAGCTACACAACGCTGCAGTTCGACGAAAATGCATTTACCTACATCTCCTCTGAATCAACCGACACTTTCGAGTCAATCGGTTCGACAATCAACATCACAGCCCCGCTCTGCGACACATATTTCACTCTTTCGGGCGATCGTTTCCTGCGGTTCTGGAACCGCGAAACAGAAACGACATCCCCGCTCTACACGACAACATCCGTGGATACCAGGGCGAAAGCCGTGCAGGATGGAGAGAAGCCCGACAACCAGCTGAATGTCGACACAGACGGGCTTGGCGGCTCTGCCCCGTTCGACATCACTTTCAGTGCGGTCGTGACGGATGCGGCCATTTTTCACGAATGGCAGTTTGCAAACGACGCCGAATTTCAAGATATAACGATCCGCAATCCGGAACTGACGATCACCCGCACATTCCAGGAGATGGGCACAACCTATGCCCGCTTCGTAGCAGCCAATTCGGATGGAACATGCAGCGCCGAAAGCGAAGTGTTCAAAGTATTTGTCGGCGAGTCTTTTCTGCGGTGTCCCAACGCATTCTCTCCGGGCTCGTCCGAAGGGAGCAACGACGAATGGCGAGTAAGCTACAAATCCATTGTCAGCTTCGAGTGTTATATCTTCAACCAATGGGGCGTGAAAGTGGCTGAGTTCCACGATCCGGCCCTCGGCTGGGACGGACGCTACAACGGAAAACCGGCTCCCGCCGGAGTATATTATTATGTCATCAAGGCCGTCGGCTCAGACAATAAGAAATATAACCTCAGCGGAGACATCAATATCGTGCGCTACACCGGCGAATAAGCCGAATCAGCAATCGGTCACAACCGTTGCCTCAGACCGACCTATGCTTTTTCATTTTCCACCTTACCCAACACCCACACTGCCCAGACTATGAAACAGTTTTTCTATGCCTTCTTTCTGACACTCGCAGCAACGGCCCCGGCCGCGTTGCCCTCGACAGCCTCAACTCCGGCCCCTCTCGCAGCCGTCCGCAACCCTAAAGTGCCGGAAAAGATGACTTTCGCCGGACAGAAAATCGATCTCGACCGCATCGATATGTTCGAACGCCTCGACCGCGAGCTGACCTCAATGGCCTACACCCACGGCAACACACTCCTGACCATCAAGCGAGCCAACCGATACTTCCCGGAAATGGCACCTATTCTTAAAAGCGAAGGTGTCCCCGAAGACCTTCTCTATCTCGCATGCATCGAAAGCTCGCTCAACCCTCATGCCGTCTCTCCGGCAAAAGCCGCCGGATTCTGGCAGTTCATGCCTTCAACCGGCAAAGAATACGGACTTGAGGTCAACGACTATGTCGACGAACGCTACAATCTGGAGAAAGCAACCCGCGCCGCCTGCAAATATCTCAAAAGTGCCTATGCGAAATATGGCAACTGGGAATCAGCCGCCGCGTCATACAATGGCGGTCAGGGCCGGATCTCGTCCGAACTCTCGTCGCAGAAACAGGACTCGGCCTTCGATCTCTGGCTTGTCAGCGAAACGACCCGCTATATGTTCCGCCTGCTCGCAATGAAAATGATCATGGAAGATCCGTCGGCCTATGGTTATATTCTTTCGCGCAACCAGCTCTATCAGCCTCTGGAATATGAAACCGTCGAAGTCTCAACGCCTGTCGAGGACTGGCCCACATGGGCCCAGCAGCATGGAATCAGCTACATGACTCTGCGCGAACATAACCCCTGGATCCGTGCGAAATCACTCCCGAACAAATCGGGCAAAAAATATTCGGTAAAGATTCCGACTGAGAAATCGATGCACCGTTCCACCGTAAAAAACAAAGTCTATAACAAGAAATGGGTCAACAAATGACGCAGCTCACCGACTCTAAAAAACAACCTGCCGAATCCGAATCCGCCGAACAGCCCATGAGTACCGAAACGCTCGAGGTTCTTGGAGCAAGGGTTCACAACCTCAAGAACATAGATGTCAGCATCCCCCACAACACGCTTACAGTCATCACCGGTCTCTCCGGATCCGGAAAATCATCGCTTGCCTTCGACACAATCTACGCCGAAGGCCAGCGACGCTACATCGAGACATTCTCCTCCTATGCGCGCAACATGCTCGGGAACATGGAGCGCCCCGACGTCGACAAGATCACCGGACTGAGTCCGGTCATCTCGATCGAACAGAAAACAATCAACCGCAACCCGCGAAGCACCATCGGCACCACAACCGAAATCTACGACTTCCTGCGACTTCTCTATGCCCGCATAGGACGCGCCGTCAGCTATCTATCCGGAGAACCGATGGTCAAATATTCAGAGGAGAAAATCGTGCGCCTCATTCTTGACCGGTTTGAGGGACACAGGGTCTATATCCTTGCTCCGCTTGTCAAAAACCGCAAGGGGCACTACAAGGAACTTTTCGAATCGATCCGGAAGAAAGGCTATCTGACCGTACGTGTCGACGGTCATCTGAAAGAGGTCACTCCGGGAATGAAGCTCGACCGCTATAAGAACCACTCGATCGAAGCGGTCATCGACCGGCTGAAAGTCAGCGCAAAAGATGAAACGCGGCTCCACGACACCATTGACGAAGCTCTCCGTCAGGGCGAGAAACAGATGATGGTCTATGACGTTGAAGAAGACCGCATCTATCAGTTCTCTCAGCAACTGATGGATCCGACGACCGGACTCTCCTACCGCGAGCCCGCACCCCACAACTTCTCATTCAACTCGCCTCAGGGCTACTGCCCTAAATGCAAAGGACTCGGCTACGTCAACATGGTCGACCGCGCCAAGATTTTCCCTGACGAGAAACTGTCGATCCACGCCGGAGGCATCGCCCCGCTCGGCCGCTACCGTGATTCGATGATCTTCCATCAGATCGAGGCCATCTGCAAGAAATACGGCTGTACGCTCAAGACTCCCGTCGGAGAGATCCCGCAGGAGGCGATCGATGACATTGTCAACGGAACTGACGAACGTCTCGAAATGCCTTCAGGCTCACTTTCCGCACTCTACTCATTTGCCTATGAAGGGCTGGCAAAATATCTCGAGATGCAACTCGATGACGACTCCGGCAGTCAGGCGAAAAAATGGAGCGGACAGTTTTTTTCGCGTGCAGCCTGCCCTGAATGCCGCGGCAGACGCCTCAACCGCGAAGCCCTCCACTTCTTCATCGACGGAAAAAACATTTCCGAACTCGCGTCGATGGACATCCGCCACCTCCACGACTGGACTCTCGACATAGAGAAGCGGCTCACCAGTCAGGAAGCGACGATCGGCAGGGAGATTTTCAAGGAGATCCGTTCGCGCCTGGGATTTCTTGTCGATGTCGGACTCGAATACCTGTCGCTCGACCGCGCGTCGGCAACCCTGTCCGGCGGCGAGAGCCAACGAATCCGACTCGCCACACAGATCGGCTCGGAACTGGTCAATGTGCTCTATATCCTCGACGAACCATCGATCGGACTGCATCAGCGCGACAACCGGCGTCTTATCGATTCACTGAAAAAGCTTCGCGACGCCAGCAACTCGATTATCGTTGTCGAACACGACAAAGAGATGATGCTCGAGGCCGACTATGTTGTCGACATCGGTCCGAACGCAGGCCGCAAGGGCGGAAAGGTCGTGTTCCAGGGCACTCCCGACGAGATGAAAGAAATGTCGACCCTGACCTCCGACTATCTGTTCGGCCGCCGGAAAATCGAGATTCCTGAGCGGCGGCGCAAAGGCTCCGGAAAAACGCTCGAACTGACCGGCGCGTCGGGCCACAACCTGCGCAATGTCGATCTGAGATTACCGCTCGGCACACTGATCTGCATCTCCGGCGTCAGCGGTTCAGGCAAGTCAACACTCATCAACCATACACTTCAGCCAATTCTGTCGGCCCACTTCTACCGCTCGCTCAAAACACCGCTCCCCTACACCGCCATCAACGGGCTGGAAAATATCGACAAGGTTGTCACAGTCGACCAGACTCCGCTTGGCAAATCGCCCAGATCGAATCCGGCGACCTACACCGGTGTCTTCTCCGACATACGCAACCTTTTCGTCAATCTTCCCGAAGCCAAAATCCGCGGCTACAAACCGGGGCGATTCTCATTCAACGTCAAAGGAGGCCGGTGTGAGACCTGCGGAGGCAACGGCTACCGCACGATCGAAATGAACTTCCTGCCCGACGTTCTGGTTCCGTGTGAGACCTGCGGAGGCCGACGCTACAACCGCGAGACTCTCGAAGTCAGATTCAAAGGAAAATCCATCGCCGATGTCCTTGACATGACGATAAACCAGGCGGTCGAATTCTTTTCCGGAGTCCCCGCTATCCTCAAAAAGATAAAGGTCCTTCAGGAAATCGGACTGGGCTACATTAAACTCGGACAACCCTCAAGCACCCTTTCCGGCGGAGAGAACCAGCGTGTCAAACTGGCCACAGAACTTGCCAAACGCGACACCGGCAAAACCCTATTCCTACTCGACGAACCGACAACCGGGCTTCATTTCGAAGATATCAGGATTCTGCTCGGAGTCTTCAACCGTCTCGTTGACAAGGGCAACACTGTCGTTGTCATCGAACATAATCTCGACGTCATCAAAGCTGCCGACCACGTCATCGACATGGGTCCCAAGGGCGGAGAAAACGGTGGCCGCATTCTTGCGGAGGGTACGCCGGAGGAGGTTGCGGTGGCCGACTCGCCGACAGCTCCATTTCTCCGCGAAGAGCTATCCTGACCTGACAGAAAAAAAGCAGCCATTACGGCCTTTCCGCCGTAATGACTGTTTTTTTTTGTAACTTTGCAGCCTCAAACCAATCAATCAGTCATCACACATGTCCTTACCTATAAGACTTCTTTGCTCGCTGCTTTGCGCGGGAGTTTCATTTTCGCTCTTTGCCGAAAAAAATGATTCAATCTCCTATCGTCCCAACTTCCACAGCACACTGCGTCCCCGAATGGAACTATCGACCGAAGACAACGAATTCCGCTTTCAGCTCCGCAACGCCCGCGTCAGCATGGACGGACAGATCTCTTCCTCGATCGACTATTTCATCCAGGTCGACGCCTGCGACCGCGGGACAATGAAGTTTCTTGACGGATGGGCACGCATTAAGGTTGCTGACGGACTGAAATTCCAGGCCGGACAATTCAGAATGCCGTTTGCGGTCGATCCGTTCCGCGGTCCCCACAACTATGTGTTCTCCAACAGATCATTCATCGGAAAACAGATTTTCAACTGGCGTGCTGTCGGAGCGAAAGTTTCCTACACCCTCCCCCGCGTGCCTCTGACACTCGAAGCCGGCGTGTTCAATCCCAAATCGATATCCGACCACACTCCCTGGAACAAAACAGCTGCATTCGCCTCCAAAGCGCTTTACAAAGCGGGCGACTTCACATTTGCTGCCGGATATGCTTCAATTAAGCCGACAGACACACGAATGAACGCACTCGACGGATGCATCACGTGGAAAACCGGACGCTGGACAACAGAAGCCGAATATCTCTACACGCATTATGCCCACAACCGCTTCAAAGCGTCGCACGCCTATAACGCCTACACAACGTACGCGATGCCAATCAAGGCCGGAATCTTCAACCGGCTCTCATTTCAGGGACGTTTCGACGGAATCACGGCACACAGCTCCGGAAATTTCAACGAAGAGGGACAACTCGAGGTCAACAATCCCGCACGCAACCGCATAACAGTAGGCACTACAATCAGCTACATCCGGACGAAATCAATGTATCTCGACATACGCGCCGACTACGAGAAATATTTCTACCATTCGGGGGTGGCCGTCACCCCGGAAATGGGCGACAAACTGGTACTTGAAATGGTTCTGCGGTTCTGATAGCAGCTGCCCCAATCTCTCCTGCCACTTTATTATGGCGCTGTGTCAAAATTCAAAATTTTGACACAGCGCCTATTTTTTTTCTGCCGGACGGAGAGGGTGCTGTCAGTCAGATGGTAGAAGCATAAGCGTAAGGGTGAATGGAGTTGACATGAGACACCCTCATGATATTCATGCCGGTTTCCGCCATCGGGTCATCCGGTCATTTTTCCAAAAATTTAAGAATTCAATTTACACATGAAATATTTTTAAGAAAAAATTACACCATTTTGACAATTATTACCTACCTTTGTCGTGATTAATGAAAAAAAATGCCGACATCGGCATCTGACCTAAGAAACAAACCAATCAGTAAAACAAACCAACCAAATTTCCACTAAACAATCATGACATTTAAGTCAATTCTCGCGACAGCATTTCTGTCCCTATGCCTCGTCGCCTGCACTGAAACAAACGACGAGCCGGAACTGCCGGAACAACCCGAACAACCGGAACAGCCCGAACAACCGGAACAGCCCGAACAACCCGACCCCGGAGATCCTGATCCAGAAGAACCAGTCGTCGCGACAATCACAATCACCTCCGGATCGATCGAAATTCCTGTCGGAGCATCGACACCTATCGAATATACCGTTGAACCGGACACCGCAACAGTCAGATGGGAATCCTCAGACACAAGAATCGCAACCGTCGACGAAAAAGGAGTCGTGACCGGAATCGCCCGCGGTTCAGTCACCGTGACCGCCTATGCCGCTTCGACATCGGCATCTGTCGCCGTCAAGATTATCCGCGCGCCAAAAGTCGGAGACTATTTCTATTCCGACGGGACATTCTCAGCATCAATCAACTCAAAGAAAACAATCATCGGTATAATCTTCTGGACCGGCGACCCGACAGCAGAAGATGCGGCTCTCCGGCGCGAGCATCCCGAATGCTGCCACGGACTCGTAGTCGCAGCCTATCCCAACATGACGCCGACGCCGTGGCAAACCAATGTCTCAGCCTTCGGCTCTACGACCGGCCCCTGGATTGAAGACAACCTGTCTGGACGCTACATCACGCCTGTGTCCTTATGGGGAAAGGATACCCGACGCAACTACATTTCGGGATATAACAACACTTGCGCTCTCGAGCTCTTCAATGCCGACCCGGCGAACTCAGCATGGCCAGTCAGCGCAATCAGCAAAGTGCAACAATTCCGTGCGACTACCCCGACTCCGGCCTCGACAAGCGGATGGTTTCTGCCCGGCACAAAAGAGCTCTCCCTGCTCATAAACAGCGAATATGACGGAGACGTGCTTGACTTCAATAGTACTGCCGCAGACAAACGCGGACTCAACAAAGCCATCATCAACAAAGCCCTCGAATCGCTTGAAGGCGCAGAACCGCTCGGATCGAAAAGATGGGCCTATGACTTCTGGACAAGCAACGACTATGACGATGTCCAGAACTACATTGTTTCATCATTCGACGGCACAATAATGTGTACGATGAAGAGTAACCAATACAATCAGCTCGTCAGATGCGTACTCGCATTCTGATACCAAAACATACGAAACTGTTTAGATTTAATTCGAAATTATTTACATGAGTGAATCCTGTGGCTTCCCTGAGGTCTTTCATGGTTGTCTTCTCCGAGTCTCACCGCTCACATAGCCCGCTATGCTCCCTGCGTCAACTCGCGAAAACAAATCATAAAATACTCTCAATGAACCTCACGACAAAATCTAAACAGATTCTAAAAGATTTCATTTTTTCAATTTTCCACCTTTTTAACCAACATTTTTAATGAAAACAAAACTACTGTCATTTGCGGTTCTCGCAATGGCTTCGATCGGACTGTGCGCCTGCTCCGAAGATGACCCCAACGAACCGGTCATACCTACAACTATCGAGCTCTCTCAATCTGAAATAAAACTGACTGCCGGTCAGACCGCTCAGCTTACAGCAACTGTCGAAAACGGAGCCGACGACTGCCTCATCGAATGGGAAAGCGCAGACGAAACCGTAGCAACCGTTGACCAGAACGGAGAAATCACCGCAGTCAATCCCGGAACAACAACGATCACGGCAAAATGCAACGATGCAAGCGCAAGCTGCGAGGTCACCGTAGTTCCCCCGACAACTATCTCACTCTCCCAAAATGAAATGACACTTAAGACCGGCGAAACAGCCCAGCTGACCGCTACGGCTGAAAATGCCGACAGCCATCCGGTCGAATGGACAAGCTCTGACGAGACTGTCGCTACTGTCGACGCTACCGGACTGATCTCAGCTCTGGCTACCGGCAATGCAACCATCACGGCTGAATGCAACGGAGCGACAGCAGTCTGCGAAGTGACCGTAGAAGCACCCTTACCCGCACCCAATATCGGCGACTACTTCTATTCCGACGGAACATGGTCGGCCGAAATCGACGAATCGAAATCAATCATCGGTGTCGTTTTCTGGACCGGCGATCCCACTGCTGAAGACGCCAAACTGCGCGCCGACCATCCCGAATGCACCCACGGACTCGTCATCGGACTCGACGAAGCCCAGCTCGCATGGCAACCCGCCTATGAATCTATCTCCTACACTGTCAGCGAATGGGTGGAAGCCAACACAACCGGCCTCGCACTGCCCCGCAGCGGAGATGGCAACGATGATCCCCTGCAGAACATCATAGGCTACAACAACACCAAAGCAATCGAAGCCTTCAATAAAGCGGACGAAAACAGCAACTACCGCGTCAGCCCGATTGAATGGACCGTCGCCTATCGCAGCGAAGTTCCCGCGCCCCTTTCAACAAGCGACTGGTACTTACCTTCTCCCAAGGAGCTCTCTCTGCTCTGTGCCGGCGAAATGGAGGGCACAATCTACATAAAGAAACCGATCATGACCAATGCCAAGCTTATCAACTCCAAGTTCAGCGCGATCGGACAGATCGAGATGGACGGCTTCACCTACTGGTCAAGCACTGAAACATACTCGGCTACCATCGCACTTCTCAACGAAACCGCATGGAACTATTACTTCGCTGAGCTCAACCGACCGCTTTCGTATAGCATGAAAGCATGGGACGAATATGCACGCGTACGCTGCATACTCGCCTTCTGATCCACCTGAACATACTGACCAACAAGCAATAACGAGGAGCGCACATGGGCCACACACCCCTGGCGCCCTCGTTTTTTATTGAAATCGGGTCCAGTCTGTTAACAAATGTTACAAAATCGGACATTCCAGCCGGTTTACTTTTGCAACATTTCTGCACACCAAAAAACCGCAATGTGCAATAATAATTTACAGACACAGCCTATATGTTAACCGATCTTAATTTTTGTAACATAAACAGCGCAAAACGCGCTATTTTTTAACATCGTGTCGCATCTGCTAATAAACCTTTAACCCGCTATCAAAAAGTTTAAAAACGTCAATTATGACGCTATCAGCACTTTACAATTTGCACACGCCGATTTTTATGCCTAATTTTGCAACGTCAAACAAAAAAACTATTACCACACCAATCAATAGTTTTTAATAAATCAGGCAACCAATGACACTTCGCAAAATAGTAATTTCAACTCTCCTCTGTGGCATTCTGTCACCTCTTACATCCTCAGCAAAATCTCTTCCCAAAGAACACCTCAATATCGCCCGTCAGGAAACACAGCTCTCAGCGGCCGATCCGTCGAACTCCTTTATCGCGATGGCAACAGCCCAGACTCGCGAAAACACCCCCTTCGCCCAGATGCCCGACCTTCTCACCGAAGAAGCCACAATCGCCGACGCTTCCGCCTCGAAGATCATCAACTACGCGTCCCGTTTTCTCGGCACCCGCTACATTCTCGGCGCAATGGGCCCCTCGGCATTCGATTGCTCAGGATTCGTCGGATATGTCTATCGCAACTTCGGCATCACACTCAACCGCACCTCGCGCCAGCAGTATCTCCAGGGCGAAAAAGTCAGCCTCGGCAACCTGCGCCCGGGCGACCTGCTCTTCTTCAGCTCCCGAAGCAGCGGCCGCGGCAACGTCGGACATGTCGCAATGGTTACCGAAGTGAATCCCGACGGCTCATGCAAATTCATCCACGCCTCATCAGGCAAAGGCCGCGTGACATACCAGAACTTCCCCGACAATGGCTACTACCAGCGCAACTTCGTCGGAGCGCGCCGAATCCTCGGCACAAGTCTGGCCCAAAACTCAACTCTGGCACAGAACAAGCAATAAGAAATAGTGATTTAGGAATATATTAAACATCCCAAACATCGGTCGGAATCCGCGAGGACTCCGACCGATGTTGTTTTTGTGGACTATTGACGAAACGTCATGAGCGGATTTTATACACCGATTTTATCATTTCTTAGAAACTGAGCCGGCACGGCAGACGCATCTTAAATAAACTTAACGGCAGTTTACCAATA
>CAJUHM010000058.1 GCA_910586475.1 uncultured Muribaculaceae bacterium
CGGGAATGTTGTCGAGTTCGGATATGTCGGATAGTTTGATTCCATCAACATAAATCTCACTGACGGCAAGACCATTGATTTTGAATGTTCCCTGTTCACGCGATATATTGGGAAGAAATCCCAGTACATCAACAGCTGGTTTCCCCTTTACGATATCCATACCTCGGAGATTGGTTGTGTAACCCTCGGCATTGTTGGTGGTGCGCGAGGCAACCACAGTCACCTCCTGAAGTTGATGCTCCTTTTGAGCATATGCTGACAGCCAGATAAGGGCTGTCGCGAGAATTAAAAATAACTTTTTCATATCGCTTGGATTTTGAATTTTTACACTGCAAAGTTAGTGTGAAAACAGTACCCAAGCCTACTTAAATATCAACAAATCTGCCTTAATTGCGTAGTGTAATATACTGATATTCAATGGCAATAATTGACAAAAGTCTTAATTCGGTCTAATTGGGTCTTAAGGTCGAATTGAAGCCGTCAAAAAGGCTATGAAATCATCTTTTGGCGGTAGATTCAACTTCTTTCTTATTGAGGTTTTGCTGACATATATCGAGTTAGAGGTCTGTTGAATCAAGACACCGATTTCTTTTGTCGAGAAGTCTGCACGCAACAGGCATAGAATCTGAATTTCTCTTTCGGAAAATACCCCCGGATAGTAATTGAGAAGTTTTGTATGGAAGCAATCGTACAATTCATCTATCACAGGATATAGCTGTTGCCAGTTAACCAAGGTATCGGATATGGATTCTGAATTGCCGACATTGCTTATTTTTCTTAAGGCTTCTTGATTTTGAGTTGTAGGAGATTCCGCGAATGTCCTGATTATACCTATCTGCTGCAAGAGTGTCTTTTTCAGTAGAGCCTGTTTGTCGTCGGTAGATGAAACAGCCGCTGCTTTTGAAAGCTGTTCCAAAGCTTCTATCCGTTCTTCCGCCTCTATAAGCCGTTGTCTTCTTCTATGTGCAATCAGATAAATTATGCCAATGAGAACAAACGCCACTAACATAACAGCCACAATTAACAGCCACATCCTTTGTTGTTCAATGGTAAGTTCATAGTTACGACGACTGAGGTCATACGAAGTTTCAAGCGCGTCATCACGCTCTTGTCTTTTTGTCTCAAGGTCATTGCTGACGCGTCTCAAAGAATGGGCGGTGTTGGAAAGACGGCTCAGCGAGAGTGCTCCGCTATGTTCATAGTCCAGAACTATTTTTAGGAATTCAAGATATGTAGCGGCAACCGGATCGTTTCGGAAGAGATTGACATTCATACGGTCAATCATATCGGCATATTCAGTTGCTTCCGTTAGATTGCCTGAGTTAAGCTGGAGGTTTATCATTGGCACATAGAACTCGGCAAGTTTTTCGGTAGACACGCCTTTCATGCGCTCAATGGCATCTTTTAGAATCTCCACTGCTTTTGCCGAGGTCTCTCTCCGTTCGCCAAGAGCGGCGGCATAGTTCACGCGCAAATAAAGCCATTCTGCCGACTCCGTCTCCGGAGCTTCCGGCAAATCAAATAGCGAATCGCACAACGCAACGGCATCAGAGCTTCTATTGAGTGCGACGAGCGGAGTTATCTTCTTGATTTCAAAATTAAAACGCTCCTCGTTGTCGTCAGCCAGTCGTATCTGGCGCTCTATTAAATCCAAAGACCTGGAATAATCTTTATCCGAAAAAGAAAATCCGAGAAGCTCCTGATTTAGTCCCTTTTGAATTCTTACAGGCATACCGATAGCTACAGAATCAATAAGATGGAATGCCTCTCCTTTCAAATCTACAGACCTTAAGTGATAAGCTTGAGCTATTACAGATTCTACATATGCTGTAGTATCACCATTCTCTTTATAAAAATTGACAGCGAATGGGATAATTGTATCGGTAACAAGCGAACGCCCCATATGCATATTGGCTTTGGCATGTGTCAGTGCGTAGCGAGCTTTCTCCTTCCTCGTCGATAGAGCCTCTTTGTCAATTCCCTTCAGAATCATGTAGGCTGAGTCCGGGTGCTGCTCGATAATCTCCTCCGCCTTAGTCAACTGATGTTCTATCTCTGAATTGTTACCACACGACACCGCCATACTTGCCACGATAAACGCAACAAGCATCAGCAGTAATGGGTATCTATGTAAGGTCATCTTTGTATCCATATTCAATGACAGCCTATTACACAGCCGTTTCAAGATACAAAATTACTAAAAATCGGCGACTAAACAGCTAACTGAGCTGCTTATCTTTTCCTGAGCATTGATTTTGGTTTGGTTCGGGCTTTATATATGCCCGACTAAACCTAAACCAATATATGGAGACCAGGCAAAAGAAAAATTTGCATGGGCGCAGACCGGGATGTGACTTTACGGCATCATACATGACAACGGTTGCTTCAACATTGTGCTACATACATCCGCAGCGACCCCATGTAGCGGCGCACAGCTACCTCAGACAGTCAATAATATATAAAAACACCCAACTTTGACCATTTTGGGTGCAAAATTGGGCATCAATTCTGAATTTGCTGATACTCAGCATTATTGGCGGAGAGAGAGGGATTCGAACCCCCGGAGGTATTACCCTCAACGGTTTTCAAGACCGCCGCAATCGACCACTCTGCCATCTCTCCTTGATGTTGTTTGTGGTTTGCGAGTGCAAAGTTATAGCTTATTTTTTATTCCTCCAAATTTTTTGCCTATTATTTTTTCAAAAAACCTTTTTCTCGTTTTTTCGGGGAATAATCATTAATTTTGCAAATATGAAGGAGTATTCTGACAACAGAAGCCTTTTCCGCTTCAAGCAATTTTCACTCGAAAACAATGTCGCCGGCCTGAAAATCGGCACCGACGGTGTTCTTTTGGGAGCATGGTCCCAAACCGGCGAATCCCTATCGATCTGGGACATCGGCACCGGAACCGGGGTCATTGCCCTGATGCTCGCCCAGCGCTCTGACGCCCTCATAACCGGATTTGAAATTGACCCACACGCCGCATCTGTCGCAGCCTCTAATTTCCGCAACTCCCCCTGGGCCGGCAGAATGAAGATAATCGAAGGCGACGCTGTCGAAATGACGAAATATCTTGATCCCGCCGACATCATCATCAGCAACCCGCCCTACTACACCGCCGACGGCGCGATTCCCGCCAAAGGCCACCAACGCGACATGGCCCGCCGAAACAGCCGGCTCTCTTTTAAAAACGTGATCGAAATAGCGGCCCGCAAACTCTCTCCGACGGGTAGCCTCTTTCTTGTGTCTCCCGAATCCTCACGAGACACGATCGAATGGGAAGCCGCAATAAACGACCTTAAACTCCGGCGTCTGACATCCGTCAAAACCAAGGCTACGGCCTCCCCCACCCGACTCCTATGGCATTTCTCGCGACTCGGCGGTCCGCTTCTGACCGACAGCCTGGCGATTCGCACCGGCGAAGGAGACTACACCCCCGAATATATTTCTCTGACCAAAGACTATTATCTACAATTTTAGCAAACATGACACCCCCGATCAAATTCAATATCAGCCCAATCCAGCGGGCACTTCTGCTTGCATGCATAACACTGATCTGCTACATAATCGCGAGCGTCCTGGCGCTGATCGTTCTCGGCAAGGGAATGACCGCAACACGCATGTCAGTCATCACCGTCGTCCAGGACGTCCTCCTGTTCATACTTCCGGCAATCGTCACAGCTATTATAATCACTCGGCAGCCCGCAGAATTCCTCGCCATCGACCGCGTGCCATCGCGTCGCGTCGTCCAGCTGGCAATCCTCGCGCTTCTGGCATCCATTCCCGCAATGAATCTGATAATAGAGTGGAACGCCTCGATTTCACTCCCCGAATGGCTCGGAAGTCTCCGCGAATGGATGATCAACTCTGAGAAATCAGCCTCCGAAGCGATTAAAGTAATGGTCAACGGCGAATCCGTAATGAGTCTGATAGTGCTGATTCTGGTTGTCGGCATATTTGCCGGCTTCTCGGAGGAACTCTTCTTCCGCGGAACAATCCAGCGGATGATGACAACCGCAGGCGTCTCTCCTCACATAGCCATCTGGACGACAGCCATTATTTTCAGCGCGATCCACCTCCAGTTTTTCGGCTTCGTCCCACGCCTGATTTTAGGCGCGATCTTCGGCTACATGACCTGGTGGAGCGGATCCGTATGGCTCTCCGCAATCGCCCATTGCCTCAACAACTCCCTTGCGGCGACCGTAATGTGGGCTGCCTCGCGGAATCCCGCCTCGGAAATCACCGAAATCGAAAAATTCGGGGCCGGCAACTACCTGATCGCCGCCGCAAGCGCAATTATCGCGCTCGGCCTACTATACGCACTGAAAACATTCGCCACACGCCAGCGAACCATCAGCCCCGACTGAGCCGACTCAGACACAAAACAAAAAAACAGATGGTGCGCCAGAAACCTCTTGCCCCGGCGCACCATCTGTTTTTTCTCTGAGCAGACTGCCTTACTTCAGCTTGCCACCCTTGACCCCGCCACCGAGGGCAAAGATATTCTGGTCATAACTGATCGTCTTCTTGCTCTGTTCACGCTTGCGTTTGAGAGCGAGTTTCACAAGGCGGTCCATCAGCTTGTCAAACGAAATCCCCGTTGCCTCCCAGAGATAGAACGAAAGCGATCCCGGGATAGTATTGATTTCATTGACATAGATCTCGCCGTTATCAGCGTCCATGATCACATCGACACGGCTCACCCCGTGACACGACAGCACGCGGAATGTCTCGCCGGCAAGAAAACGGATTCGATCACTTGTTTCCTTCGGCAGATCGGCTGGAATACGTTTCTGGGATGCCTGCATACCCTTCGCTCCCTTAGTTCCGCCCATATATTTATCCTCATACGAGAGAATTTCGCCACTCTTGATCGGCTCTTCGCAGACCGAAGTCTCATACTCGTCGCAATCTCCAAGCACCGAACAGTTGACCTCATGGAGATTTTCGATCATATGCTCCACAATGATGCGGGCACTGTAACGTTCGGCATCATTGATCCGCATGATCAGCTGCTCGCGATCCTTCGCACGCCCGATGCCGACGCTCGAGCCCAGGTTCGACGGCTTGACAATGACCGGATAGCCGAGTTTCGACTCGATCTTCTCAATCAGCGCATCGCGCTGGCTGAACCACTGCTTGTCAGTGAACCACACATAGTCAACGACAGGAACCTCACAGGCCTGTAGAATCATCTTCATCGTGATCTTATCCATCCCGTTGGCCGAAGCGAGCACATTGCAACCCGCATAAGGAATGCCGATCGCATCGAGAATACCCTCGAACGTACCGTCTTCTCCGTATGAACCGTGAAGCACCGGAATCGCGACATCGAGCTTCCCGACAACATTGCTTCCGAAATGCTTGCGCTTGCGCAGATAGAGATTGTAATCGTCGCGCACAGGCTCCATGTAAACCTCCCGGCACTTCTCAAGCAGCGCCGGAACATCGCGGTAATTGGCAACATCGAAAAGAGCTTCGCCCGTATACCAGCGACCCTGCTTAGTGATATAGACCGGAGTGACATCATAGACCGAACGGTCGATCGCACTCATAGCCTGCGAAGCCGAAATGACGGAAATCTCATGTTCTGTCGAACATCCGCCGAAAAATACGCCTATATTGGTTTTCATTTCTAACTCAGTTTTATTTATGTTGTTGTTTCTGTTTTCTCATTTGAACGTATCGGGAAGGTCATTCTCATAGAGAACCGTATCACCGGCTTTCGCACGCGCAACCATCATCGACTGCGCCTCAGCAAACGTTGCAGCCGTCAGCACTTCAAGATCCGGATTGCCTGCGCTCCCGATCCCCTCCAGAATAGCCTCCTTATTATAATCGCCGACAACTATAGCCACGTCGACACTGCGGCCGATCTTCTCGCCGAAACTGCGGTTAAGCTCATACTGCTTCTCACCCAGCTCGATCATCCCCGGAGTGATCACGAAACGGCGTCCCGAAGTCATCGATGCAAGCACATCGAGTGCCATCGCCGATCCCGTCGGATTGGAATTATAGGCGTCATCGATAATATTAATGCCCGCAGGCGTACGTTTCATATTGAGTCGGTGCTCGACCTGCTCGATCTTCTCCACGGCATAACGGATCTTATCCTCCGGAACGCCAAGATGCATCGCGACAACCACCGCCGCAACCAGATTCGACACATTGCATTCTCCGACGAGCGAGGTCCGCAGATCCAGACGGACTCCGTTGCCGACAACCGCAAACGTAGTCCCCTGAGGACTATATCTGACATCGACAGCCTTAAAATCGAGACCCTCAGACGCCGCAACACCGTAGCGCAGGCAGACCGTATTGTCAACCCTCCGGCCGGCAATCATCGGAAAATCGTTATTGACAACTGCAAGACCGTCAGACGGAAGAGAATCGACCAGCTCAAACTTTGTCCGCTGCACATTCTCTATCGTCTTGAACGACTCGAGATGCTGCGGACCGACGGCCGTCACGATTCCGATCTGCGGATGAACGAGATCGCAGATCTCCTCGATATCATTAAGCTGTTTGGCCCCCATCTCGCAGATGAAAACCTCCGTATAAGGCTTCATCATCTCCCTGACCGTCCGGATAACACCAAGAGTCGTATTGAAACTGCCAGGCGTCATCAGAACATCAAAATGCTCCGAAAGAATCCGTTCAAGATAATGCTTTGTGCTCGTCTTGCCATAGCTGCCCGTGACGCCGATCACCTTCAGATCGGGAATCGAACGCAGAATCTCCGCCGCCTCGTTATAATACTTGCGGTTGATCGCCTTCTCGACCGGACCGAGAATGGCCACTGACCCCATCACGATTATATGTGAGCCGCAATAAAGAAACGTCGCCCCCACCGCGAGAGCAAACATCACCGCGCCTGCTCCGCTCGTCGCACAGACGACTGCAGCTACCGCCCCCTCAGCCAAGACTGACAGGACGATCATCGTCGAAAAGATCCGTCTGACGCGATTTGTCCAGACCAGCGGCTTCTTATACTTTCTGAACAAAAGCGTGAACGCGCTTCCGGCCGCAAAGACAGCCATCAGCACCATGCCCCACAGCTCCGAACCGAAATCGACCAGCGACAGAAGAGCGACACAGAGCCCGATCAGACGCGGAAAAGAAGTCGTGTCGCCCGAATTTCTGAGCCAGCGGCGATAGCGTTCGTTTCTGTACGAATTCTGCTGCATCATCATCAGGTCGCGGCTATACTCCGCAACCATATTGACCGCCACACAGAGGAGCGATATAATAAAACAGGTAAGTACCAATGGTGAAAACATATTCTGATTGTTTATAATTGTTTCAGGAACCGAGAAAACTGTTGAGGACCGCAGCGAACTGCACCGGATTGTCCAGAAAACTATAATGGCCGCAGCCGGCGAAACTGACCAGACCGGCATCCGGAATAAGACGCTCCATTATCCGCGCGTCGCGCATCGGAGTCGCCGTATCGTTCTCTCCCCAGACAAGAAGTGTCGGAGCTTTGATTGACGCCATAACAGGCCGGAGATCCTCATTGACCACCTTGCTCAGCACTGCACGCATCTTCGGGCTTGCCACAGCATAGTCCGCCGACGCGTTTTTGCGGCGTCTCGCCTCAATGACCGCCTCTGCCCTCTCCTTCCCGAGAAAAAGCGTCGTCAGCCGGCGGGAGGCCTTGAAACTGTAGACCTTGAAATAATACTTCAGCGAACGCTTAGGCTTGACACCGGCCGCATCCACCAGAATCAGCTTCCCGACCCTGTTTCGCGATGAATAGAGAATTCCGACACGTCCGCCGAAAGAATGTCCCAGCAACACCGGATTCTCCATCCCGACCCTGGCGGTAAACTTCTCGATCAGATGCGTATAATCCTCGACCCCCCAGACTGCCGGAGGCTCAGGAGACTGCCCGAAGCCCGGAAAATCAACATTATAGACCTTCCCATGCTTCTCGGCAATGCGGGCGACAGAGGCCAGTGTCGAGTTGTCACAGCCCCAGCCGTGCATCAGAAGTATCGGAGAACCTTCTCCCTGAGTCGTATAGTGAAGTTTGACTCCATCAATATCAATAGTATTACTTTCCAACGTCAGTCTTCAATAATCAGTGTTAGAATTCTTGCGGCTCAGCAGGCGGACCTCGTCGCCAAACCAACGGCAAAGTTAAGCATAAAAGTTGACAAATTGAAATAGAAAACTGCCCCATTTTCACCCCCGCGACCATTTTTAGCCGACCGCAAAATGGGGCTCCATTTGGCCGATCCGACATTTCTCACTAACTTTACATTAACATTCCCCTCTCTTTGCAGAGACCAAACAGACACCCAGACTATGGAATCAACCATTATAATCCTCGGAATCATAATCGTCATCCTGCTGCTTCTGTTGTTTCTGTCATCCGGAAAACAAACAAAGCTACAGAACGAACTGACCGCATCGCGGGAAATCAACGCCGCCCTGCGGGAAAACTCTGCGCGGCTTGAAGCACGCGCCCTCAACGCCGAGCAACACGCCTCCCGCCTTGAAAAGCTCCAGGCCGAAAACGCCCAGACAACCCTCCGCGAACAGCAGAAAATCAACGAACAGTCCGAAATGCGCTTCCGGCTGATTGCAGGCGAACTCCTATCGACCCACGTCGACAGAATGAACGAACAAAACGAAAACAACATCTCACGTCTGCTGTCGCCCCTCAAAGACGACATCGACAAATTCCGTCGCGACGTAACCGACTTCTACTCCAAAGAATCTGCCGAACGATTCTCGCTACAGCAACGCATCAAAGAACTGATCCAGACCAACGACAGCATCGGACGCGAAGCCCGCGAGCTCTCAAAGGCCCTCCGGGGCAATTCGAAAGTCCAGGGCGACTGGGGCGAACTCGTCCTCGAGACAATCCTCGAAAACTCCGGACTGAGAAAAGGAGAAGAATTTGAAGTCCAGATGCAGCGCGACGAGAACGGAGCGACCATCCGTGGCGAACACGGCAACCAGCTCCGGCCGGACGTCGTCGTCAGATACCCCGGCGGCAAAGTGATGGTCATCGACTCGAAAGTCTCTCTGACATCTTTTGTCGAAATGGTCAACTGCGACTCCGACGACGAGCGCGCTCGACTCGGCCAGCTCCACCTTGCAAGCGTCATTCGCCACGTCAACGAACTGAGCCAGAAAAACTATCAGGACTACGTCGGTCACCACAAACTCGACTTCGTAATGATGTTCATCCCCAACGAAAGCGCCTACACAGCCGCCCTCGGACTCGATCCGGCACTCTGGGAAAAAGCCTACAACAAACGCGTTCTGATCGTTTCGCCGACTCAGCTCGTCGCATCTCTCAAGATCGTCTCCCAGCTATGGAGCCACGACAGACAGACACGCAACGCTATCGACATCGCCGAACGCTCAGGCGCGATGTACGACAAATTTGTCGGATTCGTAGCCGATATGGAGCGGATCGAACGCGCCCTCTCTTCGACACGCATCGCCTACGATGCCGCAATGAAAAAACTGCGCGACGGAACCGGCTCCCTGATCGTGCGCGCGGAAAAACTGCGCGAACTTGGCGTAAAGGCCTCCAAACGCCTCCCGTCCGGACCCGAAGACCGGACCGACGCCTGAGAGCGACCCGCCCCTATCGACCGACATAATCCTTCAGCATCTCCTGAAGCTTATGACGCGCATAGAAAATCCGGCTCTTGATCGTGCCAACCGGCAGATGCATCCTGTCAGCGATCTCCTTGTAGTGATAGCCCGCAAGAACCATCGAAAACGGAATCGCATATTCCGGCGAAAACGAATGGATCGCATTCTGGATCTCAATGACCGAAAATGAATCCTCCGGACTCGGCGCCGTCTCATCGTCTGCGGCATTCAGATAGTACGAATCATCCGTATTGTCGAGCGTCACACAGCTCTTCGCCGCACGCCGGTAATTATTGATGAAAATATTCCTCATGATCGTAAACACCCAGCCCTTGAAATTGGTGTTGTCCTGATACTTATCCTCATTGTCGAGAGCCTTCAGAGTCGTATCCTGAAGAAGATCGCTCGCATCCTCACGGTTCGACGTCAGGACGTACGCAAAATTATATAAATGGGTCTGGAGACCAAGAAGCTGTTGTTGGAAGATTTTGTGTAACATAACTGGAGATTTTTTGAGAGAGCGTTTGAATTTGAATCAAACTTTGAAGTTTCTGCTTTTCTTACTGCAATTCAATTCAGACAACGCTCTGAGTTTGAGAGAATATTGAAAAAATCGGCTTCCCGGCGGACTCTCGGCGGAATCGCCCTAAGTCGTCGGCCTACTTCTTTAACTCTGCCGAAAGTCTTATTGTTTTGGGTTTTCACACTTTTCGACCCTTTTCACATTTCACTTCCGCAAATTTAACAGAATTCGGTTTTCCCCATTAAAACCCTATTAAAATAGACCGTTTCTTATTGCCATTTCAAGCCTTTTCACTACATTTGCGAATTAATTTGAGTGTCTCACTATTTCAAAATGGACAAACAAGATCTTTTAGACAGAAGATACCTGCGCATGGCATCTATCTGGGCTGAAAATTCATATTGCATAAGGCGTCAGGTCGGAGCAATTCTCGTTAAAGACAAGATGATAATTTCCGACGGATTCAACGGAACTCCGGCCGGATTCGAAAACATATGCGAAGACCCCGCCAGCGGACTAACCAAGCCCTACGTCCTCCATGCCGAAGCAAACGCGATAACGAAAGTCGCCCGGAGCAACAACTCTTCGGAGGGATCAACTCTCTACGTAACCGCGTCGCCATGTGTCGAATGCGCCAAGCTGATAATTCAGGCCGGCATTAGGCGCGTCGTTTTCAACGAACTCTACCGGATCGCCGACGGCATTGAACTCCTCCGCAGGGCCGGCGTCGAATGCGTCCACATCCCTGAGATCTGAAAACTGCCGCCTCTTCGACCGGACCTGTCCGCTTCCTGTTCCTGACAAATCACTCCAACATATTCACCGACCTTTATTAATGAAAAATCTTTTCGGACGCCCATCCGTATGGGCCCCACTTGCAATCGCCTTCTCTCTGACTTTCGGACTCTGGCTCGGCGCGACATTCTTCACCGCCGGACGAAGCTACGGTCCCGTCTATGACAAACTTGCAACCATAATGCAGCTTATCGACAATGACTACGTCGACCAGATTGACACCGACAGCCTTCTCGAAGCCTCCCTCTCGGAAATCATAGCTCGACTTGACCCTCATTCAAGCTACATCAAAGCCGAAGACCTCCAGGCTGTCAACGAAGACCTCGACGGATCCTTCAGCGGCATCGGAATCTCATTCAACATGCTGACCGACACAATTACAGTTCTTGAAGTCATACCTGGTGGACCATCGGAAAAAGTCGGACTGATGCCCGGCGACAGGATAATCTCCATCAACGACACGGTCGTTGCCGGACAAAGCTGGACAAACGAACGCGTAATCCGGAATCTCAGAGGTGAAAAAGGATCGAAAGTAGGACTTGGCATAATGCGCGACAACTCTCCCAAACTGCTGTCTTTCGAAGTAACTCGTGGTGACATTCCGGTCTCTTCGGTCGACGCTTCCTATCTCGCCGCAAAAAATATCGGCTACATCAAAATCAACAAATTCGCTAAAAACACCTACTCCGAATTCCTCAACGCTCTTGTGGCTCTCAAAAACGACGGTGCCGAAAACTTCATAATCGACCTCCGGGGCAACGGCGGCGGATTCATGGAGCCGGCAATCCTGATGGCCAACGAATTCCTCTCTGCAGGTAGCCCGATAGTAGCCACTCACGGCAGAATCAGCGATGTCGAAAATGAAATCCTTGCCGACGGATCGGGGGCTTTCCAGGACGCCTGCGTCATCGTAATGCTCGACGAATTCTCGGCAAGCGCAAGCGAAATCTTTGCCGGGGCGATGCAGGACAACGACCGCGGACTCATTCTCGGACGCCGTTCTTTTGGAAAAGGTCTCGTTCAGCGCCAGATCGATCTCCCGGACAATAGCGCCCTCCGGCTGACCACTGCCCGCTACTACACACCATCCGGACGATGCATCCAGAAACCCTACACTCTCGGCAGCAACCTTTCCTACAGCATGGAAATCGCCGACCGCTTCCGCCACGGCGAGGACTTCAACCCCGACAGCATCAAATTCGACACCTCCCAGACATTCTCCACCTTAGGCGGACGCACCGTCTACGGCGGAGGCGGAATAATGCCCGACATATATGTCCCCAACGACACAACCGGCATCTCAAGCTACTATATCGACGTGTTCAACGCCGGACTCCTCCAGAAATTCGCGTTCAACTACGCCGACAGAAATCGCAGCTCTCTCAAGACCGCAAAGAATCTCAAATCGCTCCTGGCAATGCTACCAGCCGACGACCAGATCCTGCAGGATTTTGCCTACTTCGCCCGTGACACAGAAAAAATACCGCCAAGGTGGTACTACATAAACATTTCCCGCAACCTGATTGTTAATCAACTGAAAGCCCTGATCGCACGCGATGCCCTCGGCATCTCAGCCTACTATGAGGTAATCAACGCCTCCGACAACGCGTTCAGTCAGGCCTTGAAGGAATTCGCCGGAGGCAACGCCGAATTCCCGATTATGACCGACAAGTTTAACAACAACGGAAAATGAACAAAAACGACATTCGCCGACGGGTCAGAGCACGTAAAAACCTCTTGACTGACTCCGAACGCCAGACTGCTGCACGTCGCGTTTTCGACCGATTCGAGCAGTTTGCCGCCTTCGCCATGAGCGAACATATTCTCATTTACCACTCACTCCCCGACGAGCTTTCGACTCTGGAATTTATCGACAGGTGGAACCGCTCCAAACGCTTCTATCTCCCGAGAGTCAACGGCGTCAACCTTGAGCTCCTGCCCTACGAAAAGACATCCTTGAAAATGGGCGCGTTCAGTATCGAGGAACCATCCGGCGACGACATTGTCAGTCCCGACAGAATCGACCTGATAATCGTCCCTGCCGTTGCCTACGACCGCTCAGGCAACCGCGTAGGACGCGGAAAAGGATTCTACGACCGACTGCTTGCCACGACACACGCATTCACCGTCGGCGTCGCCTATGATTTCCAGCTCGTCGACGAAATCGAGACCGAATCATTCGACATACCCGTCGACATGGTCATAACAGAGTCTCAGGCATTCCTCTCACCCAGACGGCGCTGATTTTGAAATATTTTTTTTGAATTTGGACCGACAAGGCTGATTCTGCTGTCTATCTTTGCGGCGATATGTTGCAATGCCGCCCCCTCATACCGCCCCGCACGCGC
>CAJUHM010000059.1 GCA_910586475.1 uncultured Muribaculaceae bacterium
TTTATGCCTTAAAAAGTTTTGATGTTGTAAAAAATTAAGATGCGTCAGCCCTGGTGACTCGGAGGGCGGATGTTGGCTATGTGGGAAAAAATCAGTAAATTTGCAGACTGAATCCACTCCCTCAATTAAATAAAAAACATCGCGACTGAATGAAAAATATAAGAAACTTTTGTATCATAGCCCATATTGACCACGGTAAGAGTACACTTGCAGACCGCCTGCTTGAATATACCAACACCGTCGGAGGAAAGGACATGCAGGCTCAGGTCCTTGATGACATGGACCTCGAACGTGAGCGAGGAATCACAATCAAAAGTCATGCGATCCAGATGGACTACAATTACAAGGGCGAGCGCTACGAGCTGAATCTGATTGACACTCCGGGACACGTCGATTTCTCCTATGAGGTCTCGAGGTCGATCGCAGCCTGTGAGGGCGCACTTCTCATTGTCGACGCCTCGCAGGGGATTCAGGCCCAGACAATCTCGAATCTATATATGGCGATCGAACATGATCTTGAGATAATCCCTGTGATCAACAAATGCGATCTCGACAGTGCCAAACCGGAAGAGGTCGAGGATCAGATTGTCGATCTGCTGGGATGCGACCATGAGTCGATCATCCGGGCGAGCGGAAAGACAGGCATGGGAGTGGAATCTATTCTCGATGCGATAATAGAGCGGATTCCTGCTCCGAAGGGCGATCCAGAAGCCCCTCTGCAGGCTCTGATTTTCGATTCGGTTTTCAATCCTTTCCGCGGCATCATTGCCTATTTCAAGATTGTCAACGGAAAGATTCGCAAAAATGACTTCGTGAAATTCGTGTCGACCGGCAAGGAATACCATGCTGATGAGATCGGCGTGCTGAAACTCGACATGATCCCAAAGGAGGAGCTCTCTGCCGGAACTGTCGGCTATATCATTTCCGGAATCAAAACCTCGAAAGAAGTAAAGGTCGGTGACACGATCACCCATGTGGGACGCCCGTGCGACAAGGCGATCGAAGGATTCGAGGAGGTCAAGCCTATGGTGTTTGCCGGTGTCTATCCGATCGAAACCGAGGATTTTGAAAATCTGCGTGCCTCCCTCGAGAAGCTGCAGCTCAACGACGCTTCGCTGACATTCCAGCCCGAATCGTCGATGGCGCTCGGATTCGGTTTCCGTTGCGGATTCCTCGGTCTTCTCCACATGGAGATCATCCAGGAGCGTCTCGGACGCGAATTTGACATGGATGTCATCACGACAGTCCCCAACGTCTCCTATCGTGTTTATGATAAACACGGGAAGATGACAGAGGTCCACAACCCGTCGGGATTGCCTGACATTACTCTGATCGACCGGATCGAAGAGCCCTACATCAGAGCCTCTGTGATCACAGCCGCAGATTATATCGGTCCGATCATGACGCTTTGTCTCGGCAAGCGCGGAGAGCTGATCAAGCAGGAGTATATTTCCGGAAACCGAATGGAAATGATTTTCGACATGCCGCTCGGGGAAATCGTGATTGACTTCTACGACAAGCTTAAGAGCATATCGAAAGGATATGCTTCGTTTGACTATCATCTCCACGACTTCCGCGAGTCGAAGCTCGTCAAGCTTGACATTCTTCTCAACGGAGAGAGCGTCGATGCGCTTTCGACTCTGACTCATGTCGACAATGCGGTCACTTTCGGTCGCCGTATGTGCGAGAAGCTCAAAGAGCTGATTCCGCGCCAGCAGTTCGACATCGCTATTCAGGCGGCCATCGGCGCTAAGATCATCGCACGCGAAACGATCAAGGCTGTCCGCAAGGATGTGACCGCAAAGTGTTATGGCGGTGACATTTCGCGAAAGCGTAAACTTCTTGAAAAACAGAAAAAAGGCAAGAAGCGCATGAAGCAGATCGGTTCCGTCGAGGTTCCGCAGAAAGCATTTCTTGCCGTGCTCAAGCTCGATTGATCTTGCTGCGGCGCGGTGCCGCAACCTATTTGTGTGCTGAAGCGTTAGATATCTGAAGAGATATGTGATATCCTGCAGGGGAGTGTTGTCGGTTGGACGCTCCCATAGGATATCTGCTTCGGCAGGCGCGCTCTCGGTCTCTGCTGAACTGTAGCGGGACAGATATGCTGTGTCGGTTTTTACGTCGTGAGGACTCCAGCCGGATACAATCCAACATTTCAACTATTATGTCAGAAAATACACTTAACCAAAATTCAAGTCAGTCAGGAACAGAACCCCCCAACCGCCATGACACTCGTGGCACAGAAGCCTTTTTTGCCGCGCGTCAGGCGCTGCGTCGTCATGCCAGCGGTGGTAATATCCTGATATTTGCGACTGTCCTTGCGCTGATCATAGCGAATATTCCGGGAGTCAATGCGACCTATTTCGAGTTCTGGGATCAGCCTGTGCGCCTTCAGATCGGCGATTTTAATCTTTTCAGCCATTCCGGAGAGCCGATGACGATGCTCCAGTTTATCAACGATGCTCTAATGGCGATCTTTTTCTTTACGATCGGTCTGGAAATCAAGCGAGAAGTCCTCGTAGGGGAGTTGTCGTCGTTCAGGCAGGCACTCCTGCCTGTAATGGGTGCGATCGGAGGGATGATAGTTCCGGTCTCGATCTTCTTCCTTATGAGCCGCGGCACAGACTACACTGCCGGCACGGCCATTCCGATGGCAACAGATATTGCCTTTTCGCTCGGTGTGCTTGCCATGCTCGGGTCAAGAGTCCCGTTGTCGCTTAAAATATTTCTGACTACGCTTGCAGTTGTCGACGACATCGGCGGTATCATCGTGATCGCCGTATTCTACAGCACTCACATCGACTTCATGTCGCTTGTCTACGGACTTCTGCTTCTTGGGGTGCTTCAGCTCGGATCCGTATTCCATCTCAAAAGCAAGATTTTCTATCTCGGAATCGGAGGTCTGGTCTGGTTTCTTTTTCTCAACTCGGGAGTCCACCCGACGATTGCCGGAGTGCTTGTCGCTTTCTGCATACCGGCTACGCCTGTATTCGCTCCGAAACGTTATATAAAGGCAATCCGCAGGGCTATTTCGAATTTCAATCAGGAGGACGATGAGAGCCTTTCGCGTAAGTCGATCCTCGACAAGCAACAGATGAACTGGCTGAAGGAGATCGAGTCGGCTTCCGACAAAGTGATTTCACCGTTGCAGGAGCTTGAAGACTCGCTTCATCCCGTAGTCAATAATTTCATAATTCCGTTATTCGCTTTTGCCAATGCCGGCATATTTCTTCTCGATATTGAGCCGTCGACGGTTTTTGAAGGCCTCAGTCTTGCGATAATCATTGGCCTTGTTGCGGGTAAATTCCTTGGCATCTTCTGTTTCTCGTGGCTGACAGTCATGTTGAAGCTTGCTCCTATGCCTGAGCGTGCCAATTGGAAGATGCTGGCTTCGATCTCAGTGCTCGGAGGAATCGGTTTCACAGTCTCGCTTTTCATTGCCAATCTTTCATTTGGAGGTGGAGCGGAAGCGCTTCTCAATCATGCCAAGATCGGAATTGTCGTAGGCTCGTTGCTTTCAGGCGTGCTCGGATATCTGAGCCTGCGCTATTCTCTGCCGAAACCTTCAAGAACCGTTTCCGGCAAAGAGCGTCTGGAGCGTCTGCGTCAGTCTCTGAAAGGGGAGCTCGATGAGGAGTGATCCGGGGAAGGAGAGCGTTTATTGGGGAATCATGATGTATTTTTTGCGGAAAATATTGCATAATTCACACTTTTATGTTAATTTTGACGCGAAGTGTTAAATTAGAACTGAATGTTAAATCCACATCCCAACAATTATGGTTTGGAATGTGTTAACATAATAAACATTAAATTTTGAATGCCGTCGTATGTGGATTCTCCATCGCTTAATGCTGATGGATTGTCCCGGCGATATACATAACGAGAATTCGACAATGAAAAAGTCAACCATCTGGTTTCTCACAATAATAATGGCAGTTGCCTTTGCCGGATTGCTGTATGTCCAGATTGTCTATATGCATAATATGGTCAAGATGCGCAACGAGCAGTTTTCCGAGGGTGTCAAACGCAGTCTCTATGCGGTCTCTTCCGCCCTCGAGCAGGAGGAAACACGCTATTATCTTGAAGAGGATGTGGCTCAGATCCAGTCATCGGTCCTTCCGCGCTACTCGACTCCCGGAGAGAATCAGGCTGGTGTCAAATATTCGTTCACGACCAACGAAGGCGTGACCGGCGACATCACTCTTAAGGGAGATGCCGAAAAGATCAGGCCTCAGTTGTCGGGATCTACGCTGATTGGCGGGCGCAGATCGCTCCAAGATGTGATTCGTGGCCAATACATCTATCAGCGAAGCCTGCTTGATGAGGTCATCCTCAACATTATCAGTCAGTCGAGCAATCGCCCGATAGAGGAGCGTGCCGATTCCGCACTGGTTGCCTCGCTTCTGAAGACCGAACTGTCCAACAACGGACTGAATCTGCCGTTTGAATTTGCTGTGGTCAATCGCACAGGAGTGCCGGTTTATGAATCGAAGGGTTTTGACCCTGAAAAGTCGGGTGACAACAACATGTTTGTCCAGACGCTTTTCCCAAATGATTCGAAAAACCGGATGAACTACATAAAAATATATTTCCCCGACAAGCGCGATTATATCTACCATTCGGTCAAGTTCATGATCCCCTCGATGATCTTCACGGTCATCCTGCTGATTGTTTTTCTCTACACGATCATAGTTGCCTTCCGACAGAAGAAACTGACCGAGATGAAAAACGATTTCATCAACAACATGACCCATGAATTCAAGACCCCGATCTCGACAATCTCGCTGGCGGCACAGATGCTGAACGACAATGCCGTTCGGAAGTCTCCGAAAATGCTTGAACATATCTCGACGGTCATCAATGACGAGACAAAACGTCTTCGTTTCCAGGTAGAGAAAGTGCTTCAGATGTCGATGTTCGACAATAATAAGAACCCGACACTGCGCCTTCAGGAAGTCGATGCCAACGTTGCGATTGCCAACATCCAGCACACCTTTAAGCTCAAGGTCGAGAAATACGGCGGAACGATCGCTGCCGATCTCAATGCCGACGATTCGAACATCTATGTCGACGAGATGCATTTTACGAATGTGATTTTCAATCTTCTCGACAATGCGGTGAAATACCGTGACGAGGATCGTCCGCTTAAACTCAAGATAACGACGCGTAATCTGTCAGACAAGCAGCTTGAAGTCACAGTCGCCGACAACGGGATCGGCATCCGCAAGGACGACCTTAAGAAGGTCTTCGACAAGTTCTATCGTGTGTCGACCGGCAATCGCCATGATGTCAAAGGCTTCGGCCTCGGACTGGCTTACGTCTACAAGATGGTGCGTGCGTTCGGAGGCGAGATAAGAGCCGAAAGCGAACTTAAGAAAGGAACAAAATTTATTCTAATATTACCACTAACTAAAAACTGAAAATTATGGAAGACCGTTTGCGAATTCTACTATGTGAAGACGACGAGAATCTCGGAATGTTGCTTCGCGAATATCTTCAGGCAAAGGGTTACAATGCCGATCTCTTTGCCGATGGCGAGAGCGGCTACAAGGCTTTTCTCAAAGGAAAATATGATCTTTGTGTCCTCGATGTGATGATGCCTAAGAAAGATGGCTTTGCGCTGGCTCAAGAAATCCGCACTGTCAATTCGGAAGTTCCAATCATCTTCCTGACGGCTAAATCGATCAAAGAAGATATTCTTGAAGGCTTTAAGATCGGAGCCGATGACTATATCACCAAACCCTTCTCGATGGAGGAACTGGTGTTCCGTATCGAAGCTATTCTCCGTCGCGTGAAAGGCAAGAAAGGAAAGGAAATCACGATGTACCGTATTGGCAAGTTCACCTTCGACACCCAGAAGCAGGTGCTGATGGTCGATGACAAGGTGACCAAACTGACCACAAAGGAGTCGGAACTCCTCAGCCTTCTCTGCGCTCATGTCAACGAAATTCTGGAACGAAATTTTGCATTGAAGACAATCTGGATCGACGACAACTACTTCAATGCGCGCAGCATGGATGTCTACATCACCAAACTGCGTAAGCATCTCAAGGAAGATCCCTCGATCGAGATCATCAACATTCATGGCAAGGGCTACAAACTGATTGCTCCCGAACCCGAATCGAATGCTAAATAAAAGGCCTGTAGGTCTGACAACCTGTTTTCGGTCCGTTTGCCAAGTGCAGACGGGCTGACTTGTTACGTCATACATTTTTTCTTATGGAAATACGTTGTTTGAGCGGGGGTGAAATGGAGACCATTCTATCCGGCTTTGAAGATGCATTCAGCGGATATGCCGTTGATTTTGACCGTCGTGAGCTGATTGATATGTTTCAGCGTCGAGGGTTTGATCCGGAAGTCTCGTTTGGTGCGTTCGATGACGGGACTCTCGTCTCGTTTATTCTGACCGGACTTGGCCGGTATGATGGAATCCCGACAGCCTACGACTGCGCGACAGGTACAAATCCGGCTTACCGCGGGCAACGCCTGGCTGCGACGCTGTTTGATTCGGTTGTTGCCCGGCTTCAGGAGCGTGGAATCAGGCAGTATCTGCTGGAAGTTCTCAGTGAAAACGATTCGGCGATTGAACTGTATCGCCGGAAGGGGTTTACTGTTGCGGCAGAATATGATTGTTTCAGGATCGTCAGCGGCGATCTGGTTTGTTCCGGAAAAGAGATTGAGGGAGACTTTGAAATCCGTCGTTTCGAAACGGAGTCGCTCGGAGCGACCGAGACATTCTGTGACTTCTCACCATCGTGGCAGAACAGTCTCGGATCGTTGATGCGGGGCGCTGCCGGTCTCAGCAGATGGGGCGCCTATGTCAGTGGAAATCTGATCGGATGCTGTGTCCATGATCCGGTGACTGGTGATGTGGCGAGAATTGCCGTTGCCCCCGGATTCCGCAGGCGTGGCATTGCGTCAGCGCTTATGAAGAAAGCTTTGTCGGAGTCCGTATCGGCGACAGCAAAGGTGCTGAACATCCCTGTTTCTGATAAGACCTTGCACCCGTTCCTGACATCACTCGGTTTTTGCCTGGGGTTGTCTCAGTACGGCATGTCCCTACAATTGTAAATATCATCACCATTTAAAAATATTATTTTATAGAGGAGGAAGAATTATGAGTATGGAGCATAAAGCATTTGTGTTTGACACAAAGAAATTTCACACCGACATCGAGCCTGTGATGAAAGAGAGCATCCGGGACATCGGCATTGCACGCCAATATATCAGCGGACATCTCGGGGAGCTGCAGTCACCGTACACGGGTGACACACTGGAGGACGGCTGGGAGGCTGAATTCGGCGACCTGACGCTTCAGGAATGTTTCGACATCCTGCTGACGGCATGCTATGATGTTGATGACGATTGTGGACTGAGCGATATGTGGGATGCCGTAAATGAGGTCACCGGAAGCCTTGAGGATTTTTATGGAGATGTCATGCCGGTTCTGGGCCGGGGCATAGAAATAGACGGAGTGACGGTCGATCCCGGCATGCAAGGTCTGGGCATTGTTGAAAGCGACGAAGTTGCTTCAATTCTGGCGAAGTTGAAAGACAACAGGGAGGAGGCTGAAAATGCCGAACCGGAAGACCTGTTGTATGAAGCAGAACCGGAGGAATGGATTGAAGCCTACGATAGTCTTTGCGACCTCTATGAAGAGGCCTCGCAGCAGGGTAAAGGACTTCTGTTCACCTTTTGACCGTCTGATCAGTCCCCGAGCGCTACCCGCTCCGCCTGCAGCGACTGATATAATAAACAGAATGAGAGGCTGCGTGCCGGACGCAGCCTCTCATTCTGTTTATTATGCTTTATGTTTCTTATCAGATCGGATGATACTGTACGAAAGCTTCCATTGCTTCGTAGGAAGCAAGACCGAGGCTTTCATAGAGCTGTGCGGTCGCGCGGTTACGGTCTTCGGCACGCTGCCAGAACAGACGGTCGTCGTCGCCGAGGAACGGCGCATTCTCCATCTGCGACTGGTGTTTGAGGATCGAATTGCGTTTGAAGCGGAGTTCTTCCGGAGAAATAGGAACAGCCATTTCAATGTGGTCGATTTCCCATTCTGCCCAAGCACCGCGATACATCCATATGCGGCAGTCTTTCATCCATTCTTCATCTTTCAGTTCGTCGATGGCAGCGAGAACGGCGTCGGTGCAGACACGGTGGGTTCCGTGGGGGTCAGCGAGGTCGCCTGCCACAAAAATCTGCTGGGGCTTGACGTCGGCGATGAGTTTCTTGACAATCAGAATGTCGGCTTCTGAAAGGTCGCCTTTTTTGATTGTTCCGGTTTCGTAGAAAGGAAGGTTGAGGAAGTGGACGTTTTCGGGTTTCACACCGATGTGGTTGCAGGCGATTCGGGCTTCGCCGCGACGGATCATGGTTTTGAGGAAACGCACGTCGGGAAGGTCGATTTCTCCGCCCTTCTTCGAACGGATGAATTCATGGATCTCTTTGCTCTTGGCGCGATAGGATTCGTTGTCAAAACCGAATTTGTCGGCAATCTGGTCCATCAGCATGACGTAGCGGATCATATCCTCGTCGCCGACGGCGATGTTGCCTGACGTTTCGTAGGCAACGTGAACGTCATGTTTCTGGTCAACCAGACGCTTGAATGTACCGCCCATTGAGATAACGTCATCGTCAGGGTGGGGGCTGAACACAATGACACGTTTGGGATACGGATTGGCGCGTTCGGGTCTGTATGTGTCGTCGGCGTTCGGTTTTCCTCCGGGCCAGCCGGTGATAGTGTGCTGGAGGTCGTTGAAAATCTTGATGTTCACATTGTAGGCCGAACCGTAGAGGGCGAGCAGCTCGCCGAGGCCGTGTTCGTTATAATCTTTGTCGGTCAGTTTCAGGATCGGTTTGCCTGTCATCTGGCAGAGCCATACGATCGCGCGGCGGATCAGCTTGTCGTTCCATTCGCAGGAGGTCACAAGCCAGGGCTGGCTGATGCGGGTGAGCGTTTCTGCCGCGGGCAGATCGACAACCACTTTTGCCTGGGGATGTCCCTGGAGGAAAGATGCGGGAACAGTTACGTCAGTCGGACCTTCTACGGTCTTCTTGATGATCTGGGCGTTGTTTTCGCCCCATGCCATTGTCAGCACACGTTTGGCTGAAAGAATATTGCTGATCCCGAGCGTGATTGCAGTGGTCGGAACGGCGTCACACTTGTAGTCGCCGGCGATTTTGTGGCGAGCTTCGCTTCCGAGAAGCACGAGGCGGCAAAGGCTTGTCGCGGGGCTGCCCGATTCGTTGAACGCAAGTGATCCTGCTGCGCCGATTTCGCAGACACAGATATCGATTCCGCCCTCAGATTCGATCTGACGCTCGTAGTTTTTGCAGCATTCATACATGTCCTCTTTGGTGACTGCCGGGTCAAACGTGCGGATGTTTTCAGGGGCAATGTCGACATGGTTGAGGAACACCTCTTTGAGAAGAGTCAGCGCGCACGGTCCGTCGGGAACCAGCGGGAAAAACTCGGCGATGGTGAAAACGACTACGTTCTTGAAGCTTACTTTCCCTTCCTTATGGAGTTTGATGAGTTCGGCATAGACGCTGTGGGTGTTCATGCCGGAACCAAGCGCGAGAACGCATTTTCCTTTTTCGGACACACTGCGGTTGATATACTTTACAATGTTGTTTGCAAGATAAGAACTGCCGTCGAAGACGGTTTCGAAAATGCGGGTGTAGATCTTCTCTTCTCGTGTAAGAGCTGTTAGCTCAACTTCCCCTTGCGGGTCGTAGTAACGGCGAGGAATGAGATCCAACTTGATTTGGGAACTAAGATTAGTTTTCATAATGGATTTTAGATTGCTTCCACAAAAGTAGTAAACTTCTTTAATTTGACCAACAACTTATCCGATTTGTTAGAATAACATTTTATCTTTTTTAATAAAATAATTTCAGATTTTTTCTCTTAATTTTCTTTGAAAAGGAATGCAGTTGAATAAAATTCGTTATTTTTGCAGTGAGAAGTCTGTGACTATTCAGCCCATACAGAATAAATCCTACATTAAAATTATAAAATACCTTAGATTATGAGATTAATTATTGAGCCCGATTACGAAACAATGTCGAAATGGGGTGCTGCCTATGTCGCAGCCCGTATCAACGAGGCTACCCCTACTGCTGAACATCCTTTTGTACTCGGTTGCCCGACCGGAAGCTCGCCTCTTGGCATGTATAAGGAGCTTATCCGGCTCAACAAGGAAGGAAAAGTTTCGTTCAAAAACGTAGTGACCTTCAACATGGACGAATACTGCGGAATTCCCAGAGACCATGAACAGAGCTACTACACTTTCATGTGGACCAACTTTTTCAACCAGATCGACATTCTTCCAGAAAATGTAAATATTCTCAACGGTAATGCTGAGAATCCCGAAGAAGAATGCGCCCGCTACGAGGCCAAGATCGAAAGCTATGGCGGCATCGACCTGTTCATGGGTGGTGTCGGACCTGACGGTCACATTGCGTTCAATGAACCCGGATCGTCTCTGACCTCAAAGACCCGCATGAAGACACTTACGCGCGACACTATCATCGCTAACTCGCGATTCTTTGAAAATAACGTTGATCTCGTTCCGAAAACAGCTCTTACTGTCGGCGTCGGAACCGTCATGGCAGCCAAGAGCGTAATGCTTCTTGTCAACGGACATAACAAAGCGCGTGCCCTTAAGCAAGGTGTCGAAGGCGGCATAAGCCAGATGTGGACTATCTCCGCTCTTCAGATGCATCCCAAGGCAATCATCGTGGCTGATGAAGCAGCCTGCGATGAACTGATGGTCGGAACCTACCGCTATTTCAAAGACATCGAGCAGGCCAATCTCGATCCCGAAAGCCAACTCTGAGACATATAAAGATTCTGAATAAACAGGCGCCCGGAACCAAATGTTCCAGGCGCCCTGTTTGTTCTGGACTGTTCGCGCTGTCGCAGTCTCCGGAGGTGGGACGTGCGTTATTCCGAAGGGTGATCAGCTGATCTCTATTGAGATGCCGTCTGCCGCAATCCTCACCCCTGACGGGAGTTTGCGTTCCTCTTCGGCATGAAGTCCCATCTGGTGGGAGATGTGGGTCAGCCACGTCTGGCGGGGCTTTATGATTTCGACAAGCCGGAGGGTTTCGGCAAGCGACAGATGAGAAGGGTGAGGGGTGTGGCGCAGGGCGTTGATGACAAGAGTGTCTGCATTCTTGAGCGCTTCGACGGTTTCATCCGGCATCACCTTGCAGTCAGTAACGTAGCCGAGACCGTCGGTCAGGTATCCGTAGATACGGAGCGATTCGGTGTGCATGACCGGAAGCGCCTGAAATTCGGGAGCGCCGTCGAACGGACGGAACGTCTCAAATGGTTCAATCTCGTGAAGGCTTATGCGCGGTGAGCCAGGATAGGGATGAGGTCCGAAGCAATATGGCATGATTGTCCGGATGCGTTCTGCGACGTCTGGACCACAGAAAATCGGAAACGGTTCTTCGGCTGAGCAGTAAGGGCGCAGGTCATCGATCCCTCCGAGGTGATCATAGTGGGAATGGGTGATCAGCAAAGCCTTGATTTCGGGAGACCCTTCGTGCAGAATCTGAGATCGGAAATCCGGGCCGCAGTCGATCAGGATATTTCCCGACGGGGTGGAGAGCAGTGCTGCGGTGCGCATCCGTTTGTCGTTCGGATCTGTTGACCGGCAGACTTCGCATTTGCAACCGATCTGCGGCACGCCGGTCGAAGTGCCTGTTCCGAGAAATGTCAGTTTCATTATTGGCGGAATGATTTAAGCAGATTGTCTTCGAAGATGAGATAGATTCCGTTTTCGTAGGTCCATACTTCCCGGATCGAACTGTAGCCGACGCGGCTGTCGATGGTGGCTGGTGCGCCCAGTGCGAGCCTGCATTCGTCACGAGTCATGTCTGTAGTCACCCGGCCGTTGACGATATTCTTCCATGTTTCGTCGCTGATGTCGGGATGTGATTTCCGCGGGTCATTAAACGAAAAGAGCGATCCGAAGTTTCTGAGGGTTTTCAGATCGTTTCCGACCGACATGAAGAGGCAGAAGGGGGCCCCTTTTTCGTCGTTCAGCTCAAGGAGTGTGGAATAATATTCGTTGCCGGGTCTGATGTCAGCGATTGTTGCGTGGATGAATTTCCGTCCGGTGAGGCTTGACAGGTTGAGATCATACCAGTTGGCGGTGATCACGTAGAATGATTTTCTGAGCAGTTTTTCTCTGACCTGGTCGATGACCGAGAGCTCGACGAGGAATGGAATGTCAAGTTTGCCGGCGTTTTCGATGGCTGTGCGGCTGTGCGAGGTGCGGTAGAAGAGCGGAGTGCCATTGTCTGTGGCGAAGGCCAGTTCGACAATGCGGTTACCGGTGATGTCAGTCAGTTCTCTTGACGACTCGAAGTTTACGATCTGTCCGGCCAGAGAGTCCGTTTTTTCTTCTGTCGGAAGAAGCAGAAGTGAAAACCGGTTGTCTGTCACATAAAACTTCTTGCCCCGTGCCCACTTTTCAAAGGGCTCGGCTTTGATGTCCGAAAGATAGCTGTCTTCGGGGCGCTCACGGACATTCTGTCGCCGGATCTCGCTGTCGGTGATTTTGGGTGTGCTCTCGATTCCCGTGAAACATGCTGTCATAGCGGCTGCTAGGAAGGCAGCCGCTATGAGAGGGTATGTCATTTTTAGTCTGTTCACTTTCCGGCAGTGGGATCAATTCCAAGATTGTGGAAGATGAATGAATAGCAGTCGGCATTTTCGTCGATCACCTTGCTCATCGGTTTGCCGCCGCCGTGGCCTGCATTGGAGTCGATACGGATCAGTTTGGGGGCATTGCCGGTGTTGGCTTCCTGAAGCGCGGCTGCATATTTGAAGGAGTGGGCAGGCACCACGCGGTCATCGTGGTCGGCTGTCGTCACAAGAATGGCGGGGTAGGGCGTGCCGTCATTCTTGACCGTGTGGAGGGGTGAATAGTTCAGCAGATAG
>CAJUHM010000060.1 GCA_910586475.1 uncultured Muribaculaceae bacterium
AACAAGGTCGCTATGTGCAAACCGTGAGATTTTATCGCATAGATAAGTCTACCGGGAATGTCGCAAAGGTCATCAAAGAAGAAAATCATATTACCGCTCGGCCTAATCCGGCGTTAAAGGGAACTCCTGTAGTTGTGGATTTACCGACTTCTACAAGCGAACGCACCATTAGAGTCAATGCTCTTAACGGATCGACCGTCATGAGCCTTAATGTAGGAGCAGACGCCACTCGGATTTCTGTGCCCACAGAGAATCTGTCATATGGAGTTTATCTGATCACCGTCACTTATGACGGCCACACATTAGAGACCTGCAAGATTATTGTTCGATAAGACTTGCTCGCACATCTTTAAGGATTCAGATAGAGTCTATAATCTCACAAAAATTCAACAACGTTATAGATTCTTTCTGTTATATCTTTCACGTTTGTCGTTCTTCCAATTCTACTATTGGGATTGTGATCATGCTGAGCAACCAAAGTATATGAATACTCATTATGTCGATTTCGGGGTTACCAAAGGGGGACTCCTTTGGCTCATTCGGGATATTTTCAGCGTTGACTTGTCAATGCGGCTCGGAAAATTCCATGATGAGCTAAGGAATTTCCTGACGGTGTAATTTCCTTGTCGCCTCGGATCGGCTGATATTGTTGCACTCGGTATAGTGGTTTACCATTGTACCGGGTGCAATGATTATGGGGTTGGGGAGTCTGTTTATGAATTACGTGTAATACATAGGCATAAACTTGCTTCCCTCCATAAACGCCATCATTGGGCAGTGAAAAAAAACAGAGAGCGGACACGGCAGTGGCTGCGGTTTCAGCGGTGGCTTTTGGAATAAAAACCTCCCGAAACATACCCTTGCAATTCTTTTTTCTCGTTGCACCTTTGCATTTCTGGTATTTTTGCACAGCTGTTAAAGACACTTCATCAAGAAAAAGGGTGTTGATGTATCATTATTGTTTTCAAGATTATCCTATGGCATTCTTGGCACTTTGGCATTTCAAGTACACTGTAGTGGGTGTTGACAAGCGTCCTTACCTCGTCAAGAGTAAGAACCTCCTTTTTCACTTGGTTGCGGTCGTGCTTAACGGATATGCCCTTGCAGGGATTAGACCTCATCAAGCCGTCCTCGATAGCGTCAAGAACAATCCGCTTGAAATAATGATACATCTTGTTGGGTCCCTCGCCCTTGCCGTTGGCTCGGAGAAAGTCTGCGAACTTCATCACAAGCTCGGGTGTCACCGTCTCCATGTGCATGAACTTGTCATACTTGCTATATCTCGGAGTTTCTTTGAGAAAGCGGATAAATCGGTTGTATGTATGGACAACCGACTTGCGGACATAGTAGGTAAACCTCTCTGATTCGCATTTCTCTTTGAAATATGCGAGGAAGTTGTTCTGCTTTTCTTTTTTCAGCCGATACCCTGCTCTGTCCTCCAAAAACGCCTGCTCACGCTCGAAGCGAATTTTCTCCGCAAGCGCAAGGTTTTTTTTGTTCTGCGTTCTCTCTGCCATATTTCTCGGATGTAACCAGATGTAGGGATTGAGATTTTCTTTTCGTCGGTCGTGCTTTATCTTGTATTTGGGCTTTCCCGCCATTGCCCCTGTGGTGTAATAGACTTGGTTTCCCTCATCATCAAGCACAAGAGTTTCGGTGCGTCCGAGGTAATATTCCAGATAGAGGCTCGCCCGACCGTCTTTCAGTTCGGATTGTTGCAGTTTCGGATTTTGTTTGTTCCGTGTTTGGATTTTCGCCATTAATAGAGTAATTTTGTGGTTGTAAGGCAAAGTTAGGCACACGTTGCGAAACGTGAAAACAGCCCTCAACTTCTATTAACAATCGAAATGTACTAAATGTGAAAATAAGTAGAAAATCTTATAAATCAACCAAAAATACAAATTGGATAAGTTACTGACAATTATTACAACTATCTGTATTCAGTTATATTCTTTTTCCCCACGTTGAGTTATATGATGCATCAATGCAGGAAGGCGTTCCGGTCTCGCAATTATAACGCGACTATAGCTGCCGGAAATCAGAGAATATGCCAAAGAATCGCCGCAAAAATGCGGCGATTCTGACTATTTGCGCTTTTTCGCGGGATCGCAGGTCAGCCCGACGCCGAGTTTCTTGAAAATCTTGTGGTCGACCTCGCCAAGCATTACAGTCGAGTGGACCTGACACCCGTCGAGCTGCGGGAGCATTTCAAGCGCTCGCCGGCAGTTTGAGTCGGTTGTCGACAGGACCGATAGCGCGACGAGCACTTCGTCGGTGTGGAGGCGCGGGTTGCGGCTTCGCAGATAGTTGATCTTGGTGTGCTGGATCGGTTCGATCATTTCCTGTGGAATCAGTCGGAGAGTGTGGTCGATTCCGGCAAGATGTTTGATCGCGTTGAGGATCAGAGCCGCGCTCGGTCCGAGAAGGGGCGAGGTGGAAGCTGTGATGATTGTTCCGTCGGCGAGTTCGATTGCCGAGCATGGCACGCCGTCGCGTTCGGCACGCTCGCGGGCCGCTGCAATCGGACGGCGATAGGAGATGTCAATTTTTGCCTGTTTGAAAAGCAGACCGATCTTGTTGACTTCGTTGTCGTTGCTTTCGCCGAGAGCAAGCGAGTTGAGAGCCGTGAAGTAGCGGCGTATGATTTCGTTGTTTGAGGCCCGGCGGCATATTTCGTCGTCGTCAATACAGAATCCGACCATGTTGACTCCCATGTCGGTCGGTGATTTATAGGGGTTTTCGCCATAGATGCCTTCAAAGAGTGCGTTGAGGACCGGGAAAATTTCGATGTCGCGGTTGTAGTTGATGGCTGTTTTTCCGTAGGCTTCGAGATGGAAGGGGTCGATCATGTTGACGTCGTTGAGGTCAGCCGTGGCAGCTTCATAGGCGATATTGACCGGGTGTTTGAGCTGAAGATTCCAGACGGGAAACGTTTCGAATTTCGCGTAGCCGGCTTCGATGCCGCGTTTGTGCTCGTTGTAGAGCTGGCTGAGGCAGACGGCCATTTTCCCGCTTCCCGGGCCGGGAGCTGTCACGATGACGAGCGGCCGCGAGGTCTCGATGTAGTCGTTGTGGCCGAAGCCTTCATCAGAGGTGATCAGGCCGACATTGTTCGGATAGCCCTCGATTGTATAGTGGATATAGGATCTGATCCCCATGCGCGACAGACGTTCGCGGTAGGCGTCGGTGCTTCGCTGGCCGTTGTAGTGGGTGATCACGACCGATCCGACAAGAAACCCGCGTTTCATGAATTCGTCGCGAAGACGAAGGACGTCCATGTCATATGTGATTCCGAGATCCTGTCTGACCTTGTTTTTTTCTATGTCCAGCGCAGAGATGACAATGACGATTTCTGCCTGATCCTGCAGTTGGCTGAGCATCCGGAGTTTGCTGTCTGGCTGAAAACCGGGCAGAACTCTGCTGGCGTGGTAGTCGTCGAAGAGTTTCCCTCCAAGTTCAAGATAGAGTTTATTACCAAACTGAGCGATGCGCTCTTTGATGTGCTGCGACTGAATGCGCAGATACTTGTCGTTGTCAAATCCGTTCTTCATAACGGACAACAAAGTTAGCCGTTTTTCTTGATTCGTCCAAATTTTTTCCGATAGTAGCTGGCCGGTCTCATCGGTCGCAGCAATAATGCGATGCAATATACCGGGCCACTGAATCTGTTGAATTAGCGCCGATTATCTCGTCGGCAGCATCGCGCACCGCTTCGAGTGCGTTGCCGACGGCAATCGCTCTGTCGGCAACTGCCATCATCGGCAGGTCGTTGAGGTTGTCGCCGAAGACAGTCACTTCGTCGGCTCCGGTCAGCGTTCGCAGGCGATCGACCGCAGCGGCCTTGGAGACCCCCGGCGCGAATATCTCGAGCAATCCCATTCCGGCCTGAAAGATGTCGGGATAGGCCGAAACGGCGCATCCGATCCGGTTGCGGAGCTGTTCGGCGACGGCATAGATCCGTTCCGCTTTCCCGATTGCGAACTGAAGCACTGTCCGGCTGTGGAATCTCGGCTCGTCGCCTTCCGGAAGAAGGTTGATCCGTTTGAGGGGGTTGCCCGACCGCTCTTTCAGGAATTTGCGTTCGGCATCGCCGGGCTGACCGTAGACAAACATTTCAATCCGGGAGCTGTCAGGGGCAATCGTGTAGACCATTGGATTGACCCCTTCCCGTTTGCAGAGATTGCGGACTTCGGCCGACATCGTGTCGGTCATCAGCTGTGGTTCGGTGAACCGTAGTCTACGGCGGTCCCAGAGTGCCGCTCCGGTCATGACAATGGCCGGGGGAGTGGTTGCCACATCTTTTAGCAGGGGTTCGACCGTTGCGGGAGTGCGGGCGGTTGCCACGGTTATCAATGCGCCGCGGTGTGTCAGTTCGGAGAGCAGACGTGCTGATTCTGTTGTCACCCTGCTGTCGGTCGACAGCAGGGTGCCGTCCATGTCGCTGATGAAAAGCTGTCGGTGGGCCATAAAGATTCGGATGCGGTTTCTTAGAGAGGTGGGGAAAATTATCTGAGTGGCAGTAGGATACGGAATGTTGTGCCGACTCCGGGTTCGGAGGCGCTGACGCAGATCTGTCCGCCATGATACTGCTCGACGATTCGTCGGGCAAGAGTCAGGCCGAGACCCCAGCCGCGTTTTTTTGTCGTAAAGCCCGGACGGAACACATTTTTGCGCATTTTGCGCGACATCCCCTTGCCGGTGTCGCTCACAAGAATCTGAGCCATATTATCGACGCGGCCGACGGAAATGGTGATTGAGCCTTGACCTTCCATGGCGTCCACTGCGTTTTTGATCAGGTTTTCCATTACCCATTCGACCAGCGGTTCCGACATGTTGACGATAAGTGCGTCGGGGTCAGTGGTCACATTTAGGCTGACGCGCGACGAGATGCGGGTCGACATATAGTCCGCCGACCGGCTTATGACGTCGTTGAGATCCGACTCCTCCATCTTCGGGCGTGATCCGATTTTTGAGAAACGCGAGGCTATCGTTGAGAGCCGTTTGACATCCTTGTCCATTTCGCCGACCATCTCAGGATCAATCTCCATTGCGCGCATCAGCTCGATCCATGCCATCAGGGAGGAGATGGGGGTCCCGAGCTGATGGGCTGTCTCTTTTGAAAGTCCGACCCAGACTTTGTTCTGTTCGGCCTTCTTCGATGAACTGACGGCGAAGTAGACGACGGCTACGAACGCCAGCATGACGATGAGCTGGATGTATGGGTAAAGGCTCAGGTGGCGCAGCAGGGTCGAGTCCTCATAATAAATGTGCTGGTTTATTCCCGGTGCGATCGAGATGTGGATCACGTTGGGGGTGTGGCTCAGTTTTTCGAGTTTGCCACGGAGGTAGGCTTCGTTTGCTTCGGAAAGAAACATCGGATTGAGAGGGTCGGCCGGCTCCGGGAGATTGAAGTTTCGGTTGTCGACGATATTGCCAGCGTCGTCGGTGATTAGAACGGGGATATTGTTGTTGGCGATGATGATGCTGAGCAGGAAGTCGATATGGTCGCTTTGGGCGGGATCTGCCGAGGTTGTGGCGTTGACAATCTCGCGCGTGGCGTCGGCCCATATCTGCATTCTGGCACGTTCCTGAGTGGCCAGATCGTTGACCAGCGAATTGGAAAAATATAAAAACACCGCGACGACCGCTCCCACACTCAATAGGAAGGCAACGGTTCCGTAGCGGTGTATGTCGTAGATGTTTGCGCTCACATATTTTCTAACGCATATCTGCGGCCATTATTGTATCTGCTATTGCTGCAGGTCGGCCAGGATTGATTGTAGTTCACGGTCTGTCGTGGTCAGGCGGTTGCGGCATTCGGTGAGAAGTTCGGTCGCGCGCCGTGTGTATGTGGCCAGCAGGTCTATGTCGCATGCGTCGCTCTGCATTGTGTGCAGAATCGTGTCGAGTTCATTGACGGCCTGATTGTAGGTCAGTTCGCTTACCGGTTTGAATTCAGGTTTTTGCATATGTCTCAGTAATAGTGTTGGATTTGTCAGTCGATGACTTTTGATTTGAAGACGCCTGAGGCGACGCGCGTTGTCACCTCCGCTCCGCAAGGGAGTGAGGCTGCGTCGCGCACTGCCTTCCCTTCGAAGAGTGTCAGCGAGTAGCCTCTGCGCAGTGTGGCTTCCGGAGAGAGGGCTTTAAGAAGCTGCTCGATTGCGTCGAGATGATCATTTCGGCGTCGGATGAGGTTTGTCTGAGCTGTCGCTATGGCCGTGACCGTGTGGTCGAGACGGGCGAGTTCGGGGCTTATGCGGCGACCGCCGATGCTGCCGAGCGAGGCCGTTGCCTGACGCAGACGTCCGGTTGCTCTCTCGACAGCTCCTTTGGGGGCAATCGACAGAGTCGATTCGAGGTAGGCCAGCTGGGTCCGTGCGCCCGAAAGCCGGTCGGAGGCCACGCGCAGAATCTCCGAGGCCAGCAGACGCACCCTTTCGAGGGTGGCCTCGTTGTGGGCGATCAGCCATTCGGCCGCTGCCGTCGGAGTTTTCACTCTCATGTTTGCGACATAGTCGAGCACTGTCACGTCGCGCTCATGGCCGATTCCGACAATGACCGGGAGTGGAAACTGTGCCACGTTTGAGGCGAGCTGATAATCGTCGAACGCCTGAAGATCGCTCGACGCGCCTCCTCCGCGGATGATGACGACGCAGTCCCATTGGTCGGACTCGGCGGCGATGGCGTCAAGGGCTGCAATGACTGTCGGTGCGGTGCGTTCTCCCTGCATCACAGCCGGAAACAGCCGGGTGGCGAATTTCAGCCGTGAGGGGTTGCTGTAGAGCTGGTTGATGAAGTCTCCATAGCCGGCCGCGCCCGCTGCGGACACGATCGCTATGCGGAGAGCTGCCATTGGCCATTCGAGCGATCTGTTGTCGTTGATGATTCCGTCGCGGGTCAGTTGCTCGAGAATCTCTCTTCGCCGTCGTTCGGCCTCTCCGAGGGTGAAGGAGGGGTCGATATTGTTGATGACGAGCGACAGTCCGTAGGCCGGATGGTACGAGACCGTGCCGCAGACAAGCACTTTCAGCCCCGTTGCGAACTCGCGCCCGGTCGCCTTGCGGAAGCGCGACGCCAGACCGGAGTAGACACTCGCCCAGATAGCGGCCCGCATCCGGTCCACGACCGTGCCGGTCGTGGCGTCTTTTTCAATCAGCTCCATGTAGCAGTGGCCTCGCGCGACTCTGACATCCATGAGTTCCGCGACGATCCAGACATTTGTAAGTGACGGTTGCTGCAGATATGCGGCAATCGCGCGGTTGAGCCGGCTGAGAGTGATCGGTCCGGTCGTCATTTGATGCGGTTGAAACGCTTGCCGTTGAACTGATAGTCGATTTTTTCGAGAAGGTAGCCGCTGAGCGGTTCGTAGACATCCTTTCCGAGAAATTCGTCAGTGTTGTTCGTCAGAGTCAGTGTTCTGGTCGCCGGGTCATAGCTGTAGCTGATGAGCAGGAACGGAACGGAAGTCTCGACGGTCGCGCTGTTTTTCTTTCCCTCTGGAGTCAGCCAGTCGCTCAGGGTCGGTTTTGTGAAGACTGACGACGTCAGGTCGCGTGACCAGTCGGAGGAATAGACTGTCATTCGGCTGTCGGGCGTCGGCGAGGCAACCGTTGTGATCATGGCGATCAGTCCGTCTTTTCCGTCAGGCAGAATCGAGATCTGGCAGTCGGATGCATCCGTCATTTTCAGAGTCAGTTGCTCCGGCGAGATAGCGGTGACCCGCGACCGTCCGCCATAGTTGTTCTGTGTCGAGTTCGACATGTTGCTGTTGAAATAGTCGATCATGTCGAGTCGCGCGTTGTCGTCGAACAGCGGCATCACTTTTCTCGGAATGGTCGAAAATGCCTGGGTGGCTGTCTGCTGGGCCATACCGTCAGCGCAGTTGAGCATGATGACGGTTGCCAGTGCGATCAGTGTTCTTAGTTTCAGGTTCATTGGCTCGTAGGGGATTATTTTCTCTTACGTGGTTTTGTTGATTTTTTTGCTGACGAGCGGCTTTTCTTCAGGAAATAGTCGTAGGTCGTTTCGCCAGGCTCTTCAGCGGCTTCGCCTCGTTTTTTGCGGGCCGATGCGCGTGCATAGTCTTTGTCGGCGTCGGCGATCTCGCAGTAGAGACGTGTTCCGGTCCAGTCAGCACCGCGAAGGCCTTCGACAACCCGTCGGGCATCCGATTTCTTCACGTCAAACAGCGAGTAGTGGGGGAGAAGGTCGATTCTTCCGACATCGACGCGTTTGCCCTGGACGTCGCGGTTGAGAAGTTCGATAAGGTTTCCGGCAAAGAATCCGTCGCCTTTGCCGACATTGACATAGATGCGTTCCATGCCCCGTTCGGCAGTTCGGCGGTCTTTCTCCTTGTCGTTTTTCGGTTTGGAATCGCTCTTGCGTTCTTTGCGGGGCTTCTCGTCGATGAGGTCGATTGTCGGAGCGTCGCGGTAGTAGGCGAGCAGTCGGTTGAATTCGAGCGAGACAACGCGCTTGAGCAGATCCTCTTCCGAAAGCCATTCGAGTTTGCGCATGATGCCGGACATATATTTGACGATTTCCGTCTCGTCGACTTTGACGCGTTCGATCCGGTCGGCCAGATTGTAGAGCTGTTTCTCGATTATATGTTGCGGAGTCGGCACCTCCTTGCGCTCGAAGGTTTTTCCGATTTTCTTTTCGATTTCGCGGAGCTTGCCTTTTTCACGGGAGTGGATGATGGCGATGCTGACTCCGGTCTTTCCGGCGCGTCCGGTTCGGCCCGAGCGGTGGGTGTAGACAGCGGTGTCATCGGGAAGTCCGTAGTTGATGACGTGGGTCAGATCGTCGACGTCGAGTCCGCGGGCCGCCACATCCGTGGCCACCAGCAGCGAGATGACGCGGTCGCGGAATTTGCGCATGACGATGTCGCGTTGCTGTTGCGAAAGGTCGCCGTGGAGGGCTTCGGCGTTATAGCCGTCGGCAATCAGCTTGTCAGCGATCTCCTGAGTGTCGCGGCGTGTGCGGCAGAATACGATTCCGTAGATGTCGGGCGAGTTGTCGGCGATGCGTTTCAGTGCGAGATATTTGTCGCGTGCGTTGACCATATAATATATATGGCGGACGTTGGCGGCTCCTTCGTTGCGGTTGCCGATGACAAACTCGACGGGCGACTTCATGTATTTTTTTGCGATCTTTGCGATCTCGGCGGGCATTGTCGCCGAGAACATGAGCATCTTCCGGTTTTCCGGAACATGCGACAGGATCGCGTCGATAGATTCGAGGAAGCCCATGTTGAGCATCTCGTCAGCCTCGTCGAGGATTACGGTGTGGACGTCGTCGAGTTTCACTTCGTTGCGGTTGATAAGGTCGATCAGACGGCCCGGCGTGGCCACAATCACCTGCACCCCTTTGCGCAGGGTTCGGATCTGGCTTTCGATGCTTGAGCCGCCGTAGACGGGGAGCACCTTGATCCCGGGCAGATATTTCGAGAAGTCGGCCAGATCGCTTCCGATCTGCAGGCAGAGCTCGCGGGTTGGTGAAAGAATGAGAGCCTGCGGACGGTTGACTGTCGGGTCGATACGCTGGAGTACCGGAAGACCGAAGGCCGCAGTCTTGCCGGTTCCGGTCTGGGCCAGTGCGACGACATCGCCATCCTCACTGAGCAGATGGGGGATTACTTTTTCCTGAACCGGCATCGGCTGTTCGAAACCTAATTCTTCTATTGCCTGGCGCAACTCGGGGTTGACGCCTAATTCTTCGAATGTTGTCATTGAATAATGTTTGTTTTGCTCATCGCAAAGTTACAATTTTTTGGTCGGTGCTCGGCGATGAACCGGTTAATTTTTTGCTGGCAGACGTCGCGGCTGTTGGTCTTGACATTTCTTTCCGTCCACTCGTTATCAACGCTTTCAGCGAAGAATAAGTTGAGTCCGGCGCGACGCTGTCAGAGAATAAATGAGATCTTTGTCGACGCTATGCAGCCGATCGACTCCTTGAAGCGGCAGAGGCCTGCTGCGGGGATGCCGTTTTCGGACGACGGGCCGATGTCGAGAATCCTGATTCCGCTGCGGTGGCAGTGGTCCATCAGCGATGCCGCCAGAAAGTTCATCGGATGCAGGCCCCGGCCGTCGGAGGTGTCGCCCCAGTAGATGACCTGCGCAACCTCGGGTGTTGTCGCGTTGATCATGGCCGCAGCAATGTCTGTCCCGTTTTCGGCGACCGTCATGAATCTTGATCCTGTGATCGGCGCGGTCGCGACGACATCCTCGCTGGTCATTCGCAACGGGTGGTTCAGTTCGGCGTGATTCCGCCTGATGATTTCATAGGCCCTTCGGATCTGTTCCGGATCGGAAGAGTCGAGCAGATGAAACGACAGGTTGTTGCGTAAGGCAATGTTAAGAGAGTTTCTCCCCTTGGAGCGGAAAACCGTCTGGGCGCATCCTTCGTCGAAGTCAAGCGGACGGTGATGGTTGGTGTCGATTGTCACTTTCGAGGCCGCAAGCGAGAGGGCGGCAGCCTGATGGGCAATGAATGTAGGGGCATATAGGGGAGGGGGGAGTGTCACTCTTGCCCGTAGTCCGAGCCTTTTTGCATAGTCGGAAAGAAGTCTGACCGCATCAATAAGACGGTCTATACTCTGAGAGCCGCGTGAGGTGAAACCTCCGAAGGGAGCGGAAAACGGACTTTGCAGTTCTCCGTTTTTCTCACCCGCGATGAGTCCGAGCCGCGGCGAACTGTCGGAAAACACCAGATAGTGGAGTGATTCCGATTTCTTACGGTTATGTTCGGAAAACGCTACCGTATTGTAGATGTGGGGCGCAAACCGTTCGAACTGGCCGGCATATTGCTCCGACGACACTCTGAGTATTTCCATTCGGCAAATTTACGCTTAAAAGTTGGAAATCCCTTGCCTGGAAGCAATTTTCTTATCTAAATAGTTTCGAAACCTCACGATTTTTCCTCTGCCTCTCCGAACCGGCTCTTTCCCATAGGGCGGTTTCTAAGCCATCCCGGACAGGGGGAATTCTAATAAGGATAATGGATGTCAGTTCCGGCGGCTCTTTATATATTATAATATGGATTCTGACAGCCTTACATGGCAGCGGGGTTTTATCTGACGTTGTCCGGAAGCCGCCACTGACGGTTGGGAAAAATATCATTGATGCATGGCGGAAAATCGAGCCTAATGAAAAAAAGTAGAAAAAAACTTGTAAAAAATTTGCAGGATTGAAAAACTATCACTAACTTTGCACTCGCAAATGCGCTCAACGAAGCATTTTGTTCTTGGCCCATTCGTCTATCGGTTAGGACGCAAGATTTTCATTCTTGAAAGAGGAGTTCGATTCTCCTATGGGCTACAAATTAAAAAACTAACTCCTTTTATTAAATTCGATAACAGGCAATGGCAAACCATAAATCTTCGCTTAAAAGAATTCGTCAGACTGCATCTCGCCGTCTTCGTAACCGCTACTATGCAAAGACCGCACGTAATGCTGTGCGCAATCTTCGCAAAATGACCGATAAGGCTGAAGCTCAGGCCGCTTTGGTGAAGGTTACCGCAATGCTTGACCGTCTGGCTGCAAAGAAGACTATTTCTAAGAATAAGGCTTCTAACCTTAAGAGCAAATTGGCAGTCTATACCAACAAGCTCGGCTGATTATAGGCTTTGCCGTCATCAACCTCCGGCCCATTCGTCTATCGGTTAGGACGCAAGATTTTCATTCTTGAAAGAGGAGTTCGATTCTCCTATGGGCTACAAACCGCAGCGATTCTCGCTTGCGGTTTTCTGTTTATATGACTGTTCTAATGGCTATTCCTCTGATAATAGATGTCACTTCCCGTTTCTGATGATCTTGCACGGCTTCTTGTTTCTGAAGCTGACCGCATAAATAATCTCGACTTCATTGAACTGGATCCTGTTCAGTTTCCGCGCAGGTTTGAGCGGCTTCAGGATATTGAGATCGTTGCCTTGCTGGCATCGTCGATTGCCTGGGGTAACAGGAAGATGATATGTCGCAACTGTGAGAAGATGCTTCTGCTGATGGGCCACGACCCCTACAACTTTGTGATGGATGGCGCCTATGAGGATATTCCTGACGGAAATGTCCACCGAACTTTTTTTGCTTCCGATCTCCGTCATTTTCTGCGTGGACTCCATCGGATCTACAGGCACTATCCCTCTCTCGACGCCTTTGCGGCTAAGGTCCTTTCGCCCGGGCAGGAATTTGCGTCGTGGACTTTGGTCGAAGCTGTCAACCGGGAGCTTGCCGAAGCTAACGATGGGAAGGGAGACTCGCGCTGTCTGCCGCTTAATCTTGCGTCGACAGCTCTGAAGCGTTTCAATATGGCATTGCGCTGGCTTGTTCGCCGCGACGGAATTGTAGATCTCGGAGTCTGGGAATCGATGACGCCTGCACAGCTTTACATTCCTCTTGATGTGCATGTCGGAAACACTGCACGCGGGCTTGGGCTTATCGACCGATGCTCGAACGACAAGCGCACGGTGCTTGAGCTTACGGAGGTGCTTCGGTCGCTTCGTCCTGCAGATCCTGTGTTTTTTGACTATGCCCTCTTTGGTATTGGGATAGAATCACGGCAGAAACTTCCCGACGCGAAATAGTCGATTCGCAGTCGGCGCGTCTGCTGGCAAAGGTAAATCAGGTTTTTGGGTTTCAGTTTTCGTCTGGCGCATAGCTCCGTGCTTTATGCCAGAGAGGCTGTGTGTATATATTCCCGAGGGCTGTGTGCAGGTTCTCTTGAGGTGTAGGGGCGCATAGTAATAAACCTGTGTTTAGGCGTAAAGATTACATAGTCTGAAAATG
>CAJUHM010000061.1 GCA_910586475.1 uncultured Muribaculaceae bacterium
ACTTTATGCCTTAAAAAGTTTTCATGTTGTAAAAAATTAAGATGCGTCAGCCCTGTAATAAAACATCTCGTCTATTGCTTTTTTGTAAAATTAACACTATATTTGGGCAGGAATTTATTTCCACTGTCAATATACTAAACCAATCATTAATCCACCATGAAAAAAGTTTTACTCTTTGTACTCCATATTATCCTGGTTTCTCTTGCAATTCAGGCAGAAACTTTTATCAGCCACTCTGACGGTTCAACAACTTCGGTACGTCCTCCTAAAATGATGTCTCGCACCATCACCCAGACAGACGATGGTTTCATTGTCTCTTATTCGATTGCAGCCTCCGGAATATCCGTTTCCGAACTGACGTCCGGGGTTACACTCTCTATCGATGGGTTTTCCTCTAAAGGTTCTATCGGAATGCCTAAGCTACCTTTCAGAATCGACCCTTTCGAACTTCCGCTTGGCGCAACAGCAGAAGTCATCCCCTTGACGTCTGAATACACAGAAGTTGAAATGGAAATAGCCCCTTATATTCCTGCGCTGCCTGAAATTCCGGGGGCAACAATTGATACTGTTCTCCCTATCTCATTTTATTCAGGATTCTATCCATCCATACCGGTCGCTGGCGGCAAGACTTCCGAGTTCCGAAAACAGCTGACACAAAACGTCGAGATTTCGCCTGTGCTCTACAACATGTCCACAAAAAAAAGCACGGCTTTACTCTTCCGTCTCATATAAGGTTATCATCAACACCAACCAAGCCGCTGTTCAATCAATCGCGGCCAACACATTGTCAGCCACTTCAAACACTGCATCCGGATATACTCTCATAGGCCCGACTGGCAGAAACGACGGTGCCGACGCCGGCTATCTTATAATATCAACCCCAGCCCTTCAATATGAACTGGAACGCTTTGCTCAATGGAAACGACTTCTGGGGTTCACTGTTGAAATTGTAACTAAAGAGAATTGGACTCCGGAGGATATTAAAGCGACCGTACAGGACCGCTACAACCGCAACAATTCGCTTACCTATCTCCTGCTTGTTGGCGATAACGACCACGTCCCAGGGCTCAGTGTGCCATGCGGTGACGTCATTAATGTTCATTCCACACAAAGGACTGCTTCCGTTGCCAATATGACAGCTTCGTCTGAACCTGCCATTATAACCGATTTCTACTACGGATGTATGGGTGGGGACGATGACACTACACCCGACATCTACCGTGGCCGTTGGGCTACCTCCGACTATTTTAAAGTACAGGATATTGTCGACAAGATCATTTGGTACGAGAGCATGCCTGTAACAGATCCGATCTTTTACCGAAAGGCTGCTCATTGCTCCTATTTTCAATACCATCCGAACAATTCAATAAATGGAAGTATCGTCCCAAACGAAAAACTGAGATTTGTCCAGACATCGGAAGATGTCCGCAACTATATGCAGGACTCTTTAAAGAGTTTATCAATTGACAAAGAAATCTCTCGCATCTATTGGATCGACCCAACGAACAACCACTATAATCGTCCCCCTCAGTCGTATAACACCAGCATCGGCCCTCTTGAAGAGATACCAGCTGAAACGGTTGCCGAATTGCAGAAAGACAAAGCATTTGAAGATCTATATGACGAAATTGAAGATGGCCGACATTACATTCTTTACCGAGGCCACGGAATGCAGACAGAGCTGATATCCCAGATAGCAGATAAACCGAATTTCAGCATCTCAAAAGCATCTCGCCTGAGAAATGCCGAATGGCAGCCACTCTTCTTCAGCATCTGTTGCTCTTCGGGTGACTTCCGCCAAAATTGTTTCGCTCAGAGCCTTCTTGAAAACATATCCGGAGGGGCGATCGGTGTATTTGCAGCCTCTGATACAGGATATGCAGGTTTCGACGATGCCCTCACGTTCGGTTTTTTCAATTCCATATGGCCGAAACCCGGACTCTCTCCACGACTTAACAGAATGGACCCTATTGATTTCACCAAAGATTGCCCGGTATATCGTCTTGGTGAAATGCTTGATAAAGCCACTGCTATCGTAGAATCGAACTACATGAGGATGACGTCACAGGCCTCTATACTCGTGAAATATTCCATTGTTTCGGAGACCCGAGCATGATGTTCATGACAGAAATGCCTATCGAATACAAAAATCCGGACTACGGAATAATCGATGATTATGTTTGCATCGATCTTGGAAATGACGAAGGATTCATTTCATTCTACGACCATGTAACAGGTATCTCACGCCGCTACTATGGTCAGTCGGCTAACTACAAAACCCCTCATCCGGAAAATGTAAGCATCGCCGTAACAGGCCACAACCGTATGCCATTTATCGTCAACGGAGAGGAGTACTCACCCGACGGTGAGACACCCACAGTCAGACCAAACCGGCTTACGGGATGCTACGACATGGGAGGAGGACTTGTGCAAATCAACTATACATTAGCCCCGGAAGTCAAAGACGCACACATCGTTGTTGTGAATCTTGCAAACAACTACATCACCGCTCAACTTCCATGCAACAAACAGCAGGGTACAGTCGGCGCTCACGTTGGCTATGGCGCTTACGTCGTAAGTCTGATGGTCGACAAATATCCCGCCGATAATGCACGAATCATTGTTTCACACTCAAACCATTGATACACCATGAAACCTTTCCAACTTCTTACAATCTCATTGGCTATATTAGCACTGCCCATTCAGTCCTTAGGCCAAGTCGGTTCAAGCTATATGGACCAGTTCTTTTACACTCATCTTATTGACGGGTTCTACTATTTTCTGATCAGTGAAAATATGCCGGAAGGACCTCAATATCCCCCTGCCGCACGATTGACCAATGGTGACATACGATATTATAAGGGAATTGTAGATACGACCTACACAAATTCCGACTCACCGATGAATCTGCTTTCAAACTCAAACACTGACATTCGACACAACCGGCCTCATATATGCCCGATGAGACCGACAGGAGCGTTTGATCCGGTTCTGTCTCCGCTGGAACAACCTACCGCCCCAAGCTACGTGTGCGATACCGAATTCTACAAAGGCGACATCACAATTCCTTACTCCGTCACATACAAAGGTATAGAATATCTTGTCGACGTAATCAATGACCACGGAATGGCCTGTAACCCCAACCTGACTTCCGTAAAACTGCCCAAGGGGATGTATGGCATTTGTGATCTTGGCTTTTTCAACTGTCCGAAACTGGAATCAATCGAGATTCCTGCCGACGTCCCGCCGTTCACCATCTGGCAACGCTCCATTGAGGGCACGGCTGTTAAAGAATTATTCTTGCCCGACTCCTTGTCGGTTCTCGACAGTTTCTGCTGGCGCGACAACTCAATCAGAGTTCACTTCAGTGAAAACCAGATGATTCTTGATGAGGAATTTGCTCCCCACATCAGAACCGGAGCCATTAAGTATCCCAACATTTCTGACGATGCTTTTCTCATGCCCAAAAGCCGTTTTCTACTATGGGAAGGAGCGGTCTCCGGTGTCAGAACCGTCATCATTCCGCCCACCGACCGCTTTGCAGCTCAGCAGAATGCGATTTCCGGATGCGAAACGATCGTATCGATGGCCACAGAGCCTCCTGTCATCGAGAATCCCGGAACATGGCTTTACAGAAATCCCGGATGGGATTATTCCGGATCTTCGTCGGATGTGCTCGACAATATGGCAATGAATGACTACAAACCGACCGGACTGACCGACGACTTTGAGAATGTCACTCTCGTTGTCCCTGCCGGTTGCGAAGACGCCTACCGCAACGCTCCGATATGGTCACAGTTCACGACAATCAAAGGCGCGGACTCTATGCTCGATTACCTCGGCGCAGGTATCGGTCAGACGCCCGACAGCTATTCGGACGCCGAAATCGAGATCGGAGCTGACCGAATTATAGTCGCCGCCGACTATCGTCTGAACGTTGCCGTTTTCGACACATCAGGCAGAACGGTCGCTTCTGCCATGACTGATCCCGGCTCTTCGCTGGAAATACGTCTCGCTCCCGGATTCTACATCGTCCGGACCGGAACAAAATCCCACAAAATCAAAATCTAAGGGTCAGTCTTCTCTTACAGATTTCCGGTAAACAACACCAAAAAACAGTCTCCCGGATTATCCGGGCTACCTTATTCCACCTTTATTGCAAACCGGACCGCGTCAGCCGGCATCAGCAATAAAGGTGGTAAATTTTTCCAATATCCGCATTCTCTGCCCCAGTTTTCAGCTCCACGACACAGCCATTTCTCCGAATTTTGCGTAAATTTGCAAATTGATGATGAAGAAATTCGTGAAATGGCCATATAAGATTCTGCGCACACTGCTCATGGTGCTTGTTGTGCTCATCTTCGTTCTTCCGGCGGGGCTATATGTCGCACTCTCTCTGCCCTCCGTACAGGACGAAATAGCCGCTGTCGCAGAAAAAGAGCTGAGCCGACTGCTGACCGTAGATGTCCGGATCAAAGGCATTTCCATCGTTCCGTTCAACCGGCTGTCGCTCCACGACGTCTCCGTCAGCGACGCAAACGGAAATCCAGCCGTTACAGTCAACCGTCTCGGCGCAGGCATCTCGCTGCCCGATCTTCTGGCGAGAGGCGAAATCATCATCACTTATGCCGAACTTTCCGGTCTCGACGCCCGACTCTCGAAAGCGACTCCGTCGTCGCCTCTCAACATCCAGCCGATCATCGACGCCCTCCGGCCAAAGGACAAAAGCAAACCGCCAACCCGCTTCGACCTGCGGATAAACACCATTGTCATCCGCAATTCGTCATTCTCCTACGACCTCTTGTCAGCGCCGGCCGACTCCTCTCGTTTCAACTCCGACCACATATCCGTCAGATCGCTGAGAGCCGACATCATTGCCCCGCAGATAAAAAACGACGACTTCATAATCGACCTGCGACGCCTCTCGCTTTGCGAACGGTCCGGACTGAAGATCAACAACGTTTCCGGACTATTCCACATAACCTCAAAAGGATCTACGGCCGAAAATCTCACAATTGACCTGGCCGCGTCCCACATCGGGTTCAACGACATCAGGCTCGACTACAACAGCTTCGACGAACTGAAACGACTCTGGAGTGAGACTCCCGTGGCCATCGGCATCCGCAAAGGCAGCTACATCGGCGCTGCCGACATCGTCCCGTTCGAACCGCGGCTCAAAGGACTCGACCTGACCCTCTACACCGAGCTGCACGCCGAAGCCACAAAAAACGATCTCCGCATCGACAGGCTCGACATCAACACCTCCTACGGTTTCTCACTGAAACTGACCGGCTCTGCATCCGGCTATCTCGTACCGAAAGAAATGACGGTCGACGTTCCCGAATTCGCACTTGAAGTCAACGCTCCGAAAGCAATTGATCTTCTGAACCGCTTCGTATCCCTGAAGCCGAATGTCGCAAGAATCATCTCCAATCTCGGCACACCCGCCCTGACCGGATCTGTTTCAGGAATGCTCGCCTCCGGCGACATCAGCGCCACCATAAAAGCCCTCCCGGGCGAAATCGACCTGACATCAACCTATTCTTTCGGACAAATCCCCGCATTCGCAGGAAATATAACGATCGACTCTTTCAGCGGCGCACGTCTGACCGAAGGTATCTCCGGTCCGCTTGAGCTCCTCGGAAACCTGACGGCCACGCTCGACTATGACATCACCCTGCCATCTTCCGGACCGGAAGGATCGGCAAAGGCATTCATAAAGGACATTGTCTGGAGCAAACATCATTTCACCGACATCTCAGCCCGGGCACAGGCAGAAGGAAGCACCTATGCGGGATCGCTTGCCGTCGACAATCCCGGAGTCATGATCGACCTCGACGCAAAAGCGACCATCGACGGCCCGGAAAAGAGAATCTACCTCAACCTGGCCGCCCGCGACATCGAACCGGCTCTGTTCAACATCGACCCCTCTCATCCCGAACGCCGCTTCTCTGTGTTCTGCATAGGAGAAGTCTCCGGACCGGATATCGACCACCTCTCCGGACAGATCGACATCGATGATCTCCAGTACGGATCGGACGACGCCGCAATCTATCTTCAGGATTTCGACTTCCAGCTGACCCACAACGACGGCTTCAGTCAGCTATGGCTCAACTCCGATGTGGCCGACGGTCTGATCGAAGGTAACTACCGACTGTCGGCACTTCCGCGCATCTGCATGTCGGTACTCTCCGGAATCATGCCTTCGATCATCCCAGCTCCCGCACCTGCGAAAAACGGAGCTGACGACAATGCCGACGACCGGCTCTTCTACACCCTGACAATCAAGGACACAGCTCCCATCGAGCCGCTCGTAAAGCTCCCCGTCAACGTCATCCACCCCATAAAGATCTCCGGAGGCATCGACGCGGCGCAGCGAACGCTCGAATTCAGTCTCGACGCACCCTATCTGCAGCAAGGCAACAAGCTGATCGAACAGACGTCTCTGACCGCCAGCGTCAAAGGTGCAATGAGTGAGGATCTGCCGGGCCACGGCGAAATAACCCTCTCGACAATGATGCCGACCAAAAACGGACCGCTGACACTCATGACGTCAGCCTATGCCGCCAACGACCACATCGACACCCACATCGACTGGAAGATCGCACGCGACCGCGACTTTTCAGGCAACCTCAGCCTGTCGGCCGGATTCAGCCGCGACTCGCTTCGCAACCTTCTGACACGCATCGACATCAACCCAGGGCGCCTCGTATTCAATGACACAGTCTGGACCGTCGAGCCCTCTGTCATCGACATCGAAGGCAAACGCGCCGACATCCACGACTTCCGCGTCGGACGCGACAGCCAGTTCGTCACGATCGAAGGATCGGCCTCAGCCGCCCCCTCTGATACGATTCTGATGACCCTTGAGGATGTCAACCTCGACTATGTCTTTGAGACACTCAACATCCCGACTGCGATGTTCGGCGGACAGGCCACCGGCAAATTCTATGCGACAGATCTTTTCACATCCCACCCGAAAGCGTTCACACCCGGGCTACACGTCAAAGGTCTGACCTACAACAAATCGCTCATGGGAGACGCCTTCATCAAATCTGCTTGGAAACCGGAAATAAAAGCCATCACACTCGACGCCGACATCTCACAGACAAACGGACGCCACTCCCACATCAAAGGACACATCAAGCCGACGGTCGACTCTCTCGACCTCAGCTTCGATGCCGACAGAATTTCGATCGGATTCCTGCGGCCGTTCATGTCAGCCTTCGCAACCGACATAACCGGTCTGGCATCCGGAAAAGCGCGACTCTACGGCAGCTTCAAGCTGATCGACATGGTCGGCGACGTCTACGGAGAAGACGTCACACTATCCCTCGGATTCACCAACACATCCTATTCGACCACCGACTCAGTCCACTTCTCTCCGGGACGCATCGACCTGCCAAACCTGACAATCCGCGACTCATACGGCAACACGGCCAGACTTAACGGCTGGGTCACACACGAATGCTTCAAGTCGCCGCGTTTCAGCTTCCAGGTGCGCGACGCGTCAAACCTGCTTGTCTACGACGTCAGACCGAACTCCGAAACCAGATGGTACGGCCACATTTTCGGCAACGGATCCGCATCGATCACAGGCGAACCTGGCCTCGTCGACATCGGCGCCAACATTTCGACAGCCCCCAACTCGACATTCACATTCGTGCTATCCGACGAACTCAACGCACAGGAATATAACTTCATCACTTTCCGCGACCGCGACCGTGCCCGAAAAGACTCCATCGCACGCAGCAACGCCGAACCCGACATCGTGCGACATCTGAAAGCACGCATGGCTACCACCAACCCCGACGGCCCCCCGAGTATCTACCGCATAAACCTCAATGTCGACGTTAATCCGCAGGCTCAGATGACTCTCGTAATGGATCCCGTAGGAGGCGACCGCATAACGGCCTATGGCACAGGCAACATGAGAATGTTCTACGATTCGGCCAACGAAGACATGCGCCTCAACGGAACCTACACCGTCGAACGTGGCAAATACAACTTCACCCTGCAGGACATCATCATCAAAGAGTTCAACATCAAGAGCGGAAGTTCGATCGCCTTCAACGGAGACCCCTATGCCGCACAGCTCGACCTGGCCGCAACCTACTCCGTCAACGCAAACCTCTCCGACCTCGACGAATCATTCCTTGCCGACAAAGACCTAAACCGCACAAACGTACCGGTAAACGCGCTGCTGCTCGTGACCGGCGACATGCGCAGCCCCGAAGTCTCGTTCGACCTCGAATTCCCCACACTGACACAAGACGTCTACCGCAAGGTCCGATCGATCGTCAACACCTCTGAAATGATGAACCGGCAGATCATCTACCTCCTCGCGCTCAGCCGATTCTACACCCCGGAATACATGCAGGCAACCAAAGGCAACGAACTCGTCTCGGTCGCCTCATCGACCCTCTCATCGCAACTGTCCAACATTCTCGGACAACTCTCCGACAAATGGAGTCTTGCCCCGAACATTCGCTCCGACCGCGGAGACTTCTCGGACGTCGAAGTCGACGTCGCCCTGTCGAGCCACCTGCTCAACAACCGACTTCTGCTCAACGGAAACTTCGGCTATCGTGACAAAGCGCTCAACAACAACTCTTTCATAGGCGACTTCGACATCGAATACCTCCTTAACAGGCGCGGAACAATCCGACTGAAAGCCTACAACCGCTACAACGACCAGAACTACTACGTCAAAACCGCACTGACAACCCAGGGAGTCGGAATCATGTTCAAACGCGACTTCGACAGCATGCTCTCATTCCTCCGCCCGCTGAGAAAATCGAAATCAGCTCCGACCGACTCTCTCAGCAGGCCTGACTCTGTCCGACAGCAAACCGCCAGCCCCGACTCTGTTACGACTATCAAGACCGACAACCACAGCTCTGAAAAATGAACTCCACCGAAAAAAAATCTCCTCCGAAAATGGATTGGTCCAAACTGATCTGCGACAAACGCTTCGGACTGGAAGAATATCACGACAACAAACGCGGCTCCCGCAGCGATTTCCTTCGCGACTATGACCGCCTCGTCTTCTCATCCCCATTCAGACGGCTGCAGAACAAAACCCAGGTTTTTCCTTTGCCAGGAAGCGTCTTCGTCCACAACCGCCTGACCCACAGCATCGAAGTCGCTTGCGTCGGTCGTTCACTCGCCACCGAGGTCCCCCTCCGGCTGCGCGACAGATATGCCGGCCAACCGTTGATCCGGAAATTCGACGCCCTCGGCGAAATCGTTTCGGCTGCATGTCTGGCCCACGACCTCGGAAACCCACCGTTCGGCCACTCCGGCGAAAAGGCCATCGCAACATTTTTCAGCGAAGGTCCCGGAGCGCCATTAAAACAGGAACTGACTCCAGAGCAATGGACCGACCTCACATGCTTCGAAGGAAACGCCAACGCCTTCCGGCTGCTGACCCACCGATTCAACGGACGACGCCCCGGAGGATTCGCCATGACCTACTCCACACTCGCCTCAATCGTAAAATACCCCTACGAATCCTCCCTCGCGACAGAAACCGGCACCAAATTCGGTTTTTTCACATCGGAAAAAGATGACTTCATAAAGATCGCATCCGAACTTGGAATCATACGCATCCCACGAAACGACAACCGAATCATCTACGCCCGCCATCCTCTCGTATTTCTCGTAGAGGCCGCCGATGACATCTGCTATGAGGTCATGGACATCGAAGACGCCCATAAACTCGGAATCCTGCCGACAAATCTGGTCATCGAATGCCTTCTTGCATTCTTCCCCGATGATCGCCAAGAGAAAATGCACCGCGTGATGGCAAACGTCTCCGACCCAAACGAACAGATCTCATATCTGCGCTCATCTGTCATCGGACGACTCGTCGACGTTGCCGCTCAGGTATTCGTCGAAAACGAAGACATGATTCTCGAAGGACGATTCAAGGGCTCACTGCTCGACCACATTCCCCAACGCGAACTGACGGCCTATCAAAAATGCGAAAGACTCTCATGGGACAGAATCTACCGCGCTCCGGACGTTGTCAACATCGACCTCGCCGGAACAAGCATCATCTCCTTCCTGATGGAAAAACTGACAGACGCCGTAAGGAAGCCGCATCTCAACTACTCCCAGCTGCTCCTTTCGCAGGTCCCGCAGCAATATGAAGTGAACCATCCGACTCTCTACGGAAAGCTACAGGCCGTCGTCGACCACGTCTCCGGAATGACCGACGTCTATGCGCTCGAACTCTACCGCCGACTCAACGGAATGAGCCTGAAAATCAACAACTGATCCCGCAACGACTCCCCCGCCCCTCAACCACGAAAAAAACCATACAATGGAACAGCTCCCGTCCGACCCCGTAATCCTTCTCGGATATCTCAACATGAAACTGCGCGACGAATTCTCCTCTCCCGAGGAACTCTGCAACCGTCTTGACATAGATAAGGAAAGTTTCGACGCCTATATAGCCGATCGCAACATCAGCTACGCACCCGAATCAGGTCGCTTCGTCATTGACTGAAAAGTGATTTTTGTCTTGCAATAAAGGAGCGTAGCCGTAGCTACGTGACTGAAGGCAAATTATTTGATGCCGTGATTTTCTTAATCAAAACCGGGTGTCAATGGGAAAACCCATGCCCGTCGCCTCGGCCAATCGCCATGCATCTGCATTCGCTTGGTCGCTCCGGAGTTAATAAATATTGGAGAAACGAGGGCTTATTTCAGGGTATAGATCCACGCATCGGGATGCGATACGGCAAAATTGGCATCAGCATTCCTGAAGGCCGATATCTGTGCCATATCATTGCCCGAAGCAGCATAGACACGATAGCGGCCGTCTGAAGGCAGAATTGCAAGCGGGAACTTCTTCGTCGAATGAAGACGCACAAAACGGCGGGCCTCTTTCAGCGACGACGTCGACGCAACGATGACATAGTAACGCGCGGGAGCGACAATCTTCCCGGCCTCTTCCACAGCTGCCTTGGGCGTCACTTCCGCCCGGCCATCCTCGCCGGCACGATAAAGCACAATCTCGCGGTCATTGTCGGCCGGCAGCGCAGTCTCAGTGAAAACCCGTTCCACAACAGGGGGGGGCGTCGGCTTAAGCGAGGCAAAACTGAAATTTTCCGGAACCGAAACCGGAGTCATCATGATCGCGCCGAGACCCAGCAGCATAACTGCAGAAGCCGCATATTTCATGACTCCTCTCACTCGGCGGCGCACCGACTGACGGCCTGCCGTCGCGACCGGACTCATCGCATCAGACGGCTCTGTCTCAGCTCCCAGCGGAGCGAGCGGGCGCGCGG
>CAJUHM010000062.1 GCA_910586475.1 uncultured Muribaculaceae bacterium
GGCGCGTGCGGGGCGGTATGAGGGGGCGGCATTGCAACATAATGCCGCAAAGATAAGGCCGTGTTACAGGGAAACGGATGTTAATTTCAACAGATGAAGTGTAAATTACAGACAGTTTCCAAGATGTAGGCAGTCGGTTGGAAGAATTGCGGGAGCTGACCGGGAGAGGCGGAATCAGTGAGATTTTGGCAGGTAGACGAGAGTGGCGGATGCCGCGGGGCGGAGAAGGCGTTGTGCGGTCTGCCGGATTTTTTCGGGTGTTACGGCGCGATAGATGTCGGTCACGGCGTTGATGTCGCGGCCAGTCATGACTGATCGGGCGAGCTGTGTGGCACGTGGGAGAGCACCGATCTGTGAGAATAGGCGGTTGCTTTCGAAGCGGTTGAGAGCGCGCTGGAGTTCCTGGTCAGAGACGGGGTTGTCGCATAGGTCGGCAAGCTGGTCGAGGATCATTTGTCTTGCCGCGGCGACGGCTTCCGGGGAGTCGGAGCGCAGAGCTCCGGTGAACATGATGAATCCTTGCTCTTCGCTACCTGAGATTGCGGCGTCGGCAGCGGTGAAGAGTTCGGAGCCCATGACGAGGTCGCGGTTGAATCGTGCGGACTGACCGGATGCGAGAATATCGGTGATCAGGTCGGTCGCAGGGTAGTCGGGGTGGTCGGCGTTGTCCATTAGGAATGCTATTGTCAGTCGTGTCTGGGGTACGTCGGCGTGGAGTTCAAGCATTCTTGGGGCTTCGATAGGCGGTTCGGTGGCGTAGAGCCGCGGCTTGACGGGGCGTTGCGGGATCGGACCGTACCATTTTTCTGCGAGACGGATTGTTTCGTCGAGGGTTATTGGTCCGGCCACGGCAAGGACGGCGTTGTTAGGGGCGTAGTGGGAGAAGAAGAAGTCTCGGACATCGTCCATCGAAACGCGGCTGATGTGGTCGATTTCGCGTCCGATTGTCGGGAATCGGTAGGGGTGAGAGGTGTAGAGGAGCTGGCGCAGACGGTGGCCGTAGTCTCCGTAAGGCCGGTTTAGGCATACCTGCTTGAATTCCTCGATTACGACTTTGCGCTGGACTTCGAGAGATTCGGGAGTGAAGGCGAGCGATAGCATTCTGTCGCTTTCGACCCAGAACGCAGTCTCGACGTTTTGCGCCGGTACGATCGAGTAGAAGTTGGTGAAGTCGTTGGATGTCCACGCGTTGTTTGTGCCGCCGGCGAGTTCGAGTTCGCGGTCAAAGTCGGGAACGTTTACAGAGCCTCCGAACATGAGGTGTTCGAAGAGGTGGGCCATTCCGGTCAGTTCGGGGTCTTCGTCGCGTGAGCCAACGTTGTAGAGTGTGTTTAGGACAACCTGCGTAGTTGTCGGGTCGTAGTTGTGGACAATGCGCAGTCCGTTGACCAGGGTGTGGGTTGAGTATTCGATCATTATTCCGCGTTTCCGAGGATCTTCACTGAAATGATCCGTATGTCTTCGAGGGGTCTGTTGAAGCGGTCTCCTTCAGCCTGCTGGATGCGGTCGATCACGTCGTAGCCGCTTTCGACTTGTCCGAAAACGGTGTAGGCTCCGTCGAGGTGAGGCGCACCACCGACTGAGGTGTAGGCTTCGATCTGCTGTCGCGAGAATCCCATTGGGGTCTTATCGGCGATTTTGCGAGCTTCGGCGTTCAGGGAGTCCTGAAGCAGGGCGAGTCCGGCCTGATCGCGGTTGCGGCGCAGCGACATTATGGAGTCGCGGTTCTGAGCGAGCAGAGAGTTTATGATAGCCTGCTTCTGGGAGCGGATGAGTGACATTTCGAGTTTGTCGAGCTGGAGGGGTGTGTAGGTGTGTCCGGTCACGATGTAGAATTGAGAACCGGAAGACTTGCGGTCGGGGTTTATACTGTCGTCCTGTCTGGCGGCCGCGATAGCTCCGCGTCGGTGGAAATGGCGTGGGTAGAGGATTTCGGCGTCGATCTGATAGTCCGGGCTACCGCTTCCGAGGATCTTCCCGGGAGCGGCGTCGCGTGATTCGGGATCGCCGGCCTGGACCATGAAGTCTTTGATCACCCGGTGGAAAAGGAGTCCGTCGTAGAATCCTTCGGAGGCGAGTCGGATGAAGTTCTGCTGGTGGAACGGTGTGTCGCCGAAGAGCCGGAGTACTACGGTTCCTTCGGACGTTGTCATTTCGACGAGGATGTCGGGAGCTGCTGAGGTTGTCTGTGATTCGGACATCGGATTGTTTTTAGAGTTGGCGGCAAAGGCGATTATCAGGATGAGAACAGGGAGGAGGCTGCGAAGGCTGAGGAGGCGGTTCATCGTTGCGGTTGTTTGGAATCAGATGATACTTGCGGGGTGCAGGCGCTGGTAGATGCGTCGGAAGTTGCGGTCGTTGGCCGACAGTTCGTCGGCGCGTGAAGCATAGTCGGGTCCCCAGATGTCGGTCAGAAGAGAACCGATGTAGACGCGTTCGCGGTCTTTGTCGATAGCAGCGGCGATCAGTTCGCGGATGTGGTCGGCGTATTTTTCTGGGTCGATAGCGTTGAGGTAGCGGGCGGCAGAGACAGTGAACTGTCCGGATGCGTCGACCATTATCATGTTTTCGACGAGCTGCCGGAGTACCGGGGCGATGGATTCGATATTGTTTGCGATGAATTCGTAGGTTGCGAGCCCGTCGGGGTCGTTGGCCAGCTGTTTTATCATTTCTTTCATTGCGGATTCTGTTTGGTTGATTGTCAGGTTATGGATTGGATTGATGTTCCGTCGATCGAGCTGATGCGTTCAGCGAGAGCGTCGACACGGTCAGCGCGAACGGATAGGGCGATCGTGCAAGTGTTGTCGAATGTCTGGCTGACGATTTTTGCGTCGGAGTCCCGTATGGTCCTCATGACGGAGTTCATCGAGAGATATGGGAATGTGAAAGTCAGGGTGGCAGTTTCGAAGGCGGTTATGATCTGACCGGCCTCGATTGCCTGTCGGGCGGCTTCGCGGTAGGCCACGATCAGTCCTGAAGTGCCGAGCTTTATGCCACCGAAGTAGCGGACGACTGCGATAGCAACGTTTGTTATTTCTTTGGATCGCATCTGTCCGAGGATTGGTTTTCCGGCAGTACCGGATGGCTCGCCGTTGTCGGACCATTGGAATTCGGATCCGTCGGCACGCAGCATATATGCCCAGCATACGTGGCGTGCGTCATGGTAGCGGGAGGCAATTGCCGCGATCCATTCCTTGGCCTCAGCGGCCGAACTGACGGGAGTGGCAAATGCGAGAAAACGGCTCATTTTCTCACGAATAACGCCCTCGCAGGGGGCTGCGAGGGTTTTGTATTCGCTGGTTTTCGAGGCGTCTGCCATGAATTGGAATGGATTTATTGGATCAGATTATGAGCATTGCGTCACCGTAGGCGCCGAAGCGATATTTTTCTTTGATAGCTTCGTCGTAGGCTTTCATGACGAGGTCGTAGCCACCGAAAGCCGCTACCATCATGAGCATAGTCGAGTAGGGGAGATGGAAGTTGCTCAGGAGAGCATCGGTCACGGTGAATTCGTAGGGGGGGAAGATGAATTTGTTTGTCCATCCGGTGTAGGTTTTCATGTGTCCGCCCATGCTTACGGCGCTTGCGATTCCTCGGAGGACAGATGTGCCGATTGCGCAGACACGGTGCTGAGAGTCCTTGATTGCGTTGACGGTGTCGACGAGTTCCTGTGTGACTTCCATCTGTTCGGAGTCCATGCGGTGTTTCGTGAGGTCTTCGACGTCGATTTCGCGGAAGTTTCCGAGTCCGCTGTGGACTGTCAGGAAGGCCTGGTTTATTCCTTTTATCTCGAGTCTTTTCAGGAGTTCGCGGCTGAAGTGGAGTCCGGCAGCTGGCGCGACGACAGCCCCTTCTTTTTCGGCGTAGATTGTCTGATAGCGTTCGGCGTCGAGTTCTTCGGGTTCACGCAAGATGTAGTGTGGGAGGGGAGGCTGTCCGAGCGCGAACAGTTCTTTCTTGAATTCGTCGTGGGGTCCGTCGTAGAGGAACCGGAGAGTTCTTCCGCGGGAAGTCGTGTTGTCGATGACTTCCGCAACCATTGATTCGCCGTCGCCGAAATAGAGTTTGTTTCCGATTCGGATCTTTCGAGCGGGTTCGACGAGAACATCCCAGAGTTTGTTTTCGGCGTTGAGCTCGCGAAGGAGGAAAACTTCGATGCGGGCGCCGGTTTTTTCTTTGTAGCCGTAAAGGCGAGCGGGGAAAACACGGGTGTCATTGAAGACGAAAATGTCGCCTTCTTCGAAGTAGTTGATTATTTCCTTGAAGACACGGTGTTCGATTTCGCCTGTGGCTCTGTTGACGACCATCATGCGCGATTCGTCGCGCTGAGGAACGGGATGCTGTGCGATAAGTTCTTCCGGGAGGTTGAATTTGAATTGAGAAAGCTTCATATTTTGGTCTGAGAAAATCGTTGAGAAAGTTTTTCGGGAATGAGGTCGGGGTTTTCGGGGAGTGTTATGTCGACTTCCCGAAGGAGTTCGACTGTGCGGTCGATATCAAGGCAGTCGTCGATGAGTGCTTCTCCGACGCGCGTCCGTCGGAGAGCGGTGAGATGTCCGCCGGACAGGAGAGCCTGTCCGATGTCGCGTGCGAGTGCGCGGATGTAAGTTCCTTTGCTGCATACGACCCTGACTGTTATTGAGCCGGGGGCGAATTCGAGGAGCTCGATCTGGTCGATTACGAGGATTTTTGGCTTGAGGTCGACATCTTTACCTTTCCGGGCGAGTTCGTAGGCGCGTTTTCCGTCGATCTTGCATGCGGAGAAGGCCGGCGGGATCTGTTCGATGCGCCCGGTGAACCGGGTTAGTGTCTGTTCGACGAGCTGTCGCGTTATGTGGTCGGTCGGATAGCGGGCGTCGATTTCGGTCTCGAGGTCGAAGGATGGGGTTGTCGCACCGAGAGCGATTGTCGCGATGTATTCCTTGACTCCTGCCTGCAGTTGTTCGATCATTTTTGTCGATCGTCCGGTCACAACGATCATTACGCCGGAGGCGAGTGGGTCGAGAGTTCCTGCGTGGCCGACTTTGAGTTTTTTCAGTCCGTAGCGTCGGGTTAGTGTCGAACGGACGCGTTTGACGATGTCGAAGGATGTCCATCCGACGGGTTTGTCGATGAGTAGCGTTTCGCCGGTTATAAAGTCCATCAGCAGATTCGTTTTTTTTTAGTGCGTGGGGTGGCGGTGTTTACCAGACGATGCAGACGATGCCCATTATGGCACAGTAGACAGCGAACCAGATGAGTTTGCCGCGCTTGACGAGTTCGATCATCCATTTGCAGGCGATGCATCCGACCACGAATGCCGCGATGAAGCCGACGAGAAGGGGAACGAGTCCGATCGAGTTAGCGGCAGAGGAACCGTCGATGATGTGGTAGGCGTCGAGGAGCGCCTGTCCGAGAATCGGGATTATCACCATGAAGAAAGAGAACTGTGCGATTTCGCTGCGTCGGTCGCCGAGGAGAAGTCCGGTGGCAATTGTCGAACCGGAGCGGCTCAGTCCGGGCATTGCAGCGAGAGCCTGAGCGCATCCGATTATGAATGCGTCGCGGAATGTTATGGAGTGCTCACGGGGCAGGAGCGGAGCGGCGTTGGACGCGGTGTAGGCCGGGGAGGGTTTGCGTCCGCGGAAGTAGTAGGCGAACGCGAGTAGCAGCGCGGTGAATATCAGGCATACGCCAACGAGCGTCAGCGAGCCTCCAAAGAGGTTATCGATCTGGTCTTTGAAGCAGAGTCCGACAATAGCAATGGGGATGCAGGAGACGAGGATTTTCAGGACGTAGAGGGTGTTGTTGTCGCGCTTCAAGGTGAGGAATGATGTGCATAGCGGGAGGAATTCCTTCCAAAGCACGACGATTGTGCTAAGCACGGTTGCGACGTGGAGGGCAACTACGAGTTCGAGCGCTTCGGCTCCTTCAAGGTCTATTCCGAGGATGCTGCGGAAGATTTCGAGGTGTCCGCTTGAGCTGATGGGGAGATATTCGGACAGTCCCTGAACGATTCCCATTATTAGGGCGTCAAACCAATTCATAGGATAGGATTATTGGGTTTTTGATAGATGATTTCGCGAGAGTGGCGGGCGATATGAGGCTCAGTTGCCTGCGGCGGTTTTCTTTTTCCCGGGCCACATGATTGCAACGCCCATGAAGATGAATCCGAGGAAGGCGAGGTTCGGTCCGATGATTATGCGGCGTGTCGAGAATACTTCGGGGTTGAACTGTTCGGGATCGGCGGATGCGCCTCCGGATGTCAGGATGAATCCGATTATGATCATAGCGGCGGCGATGGCCATCAGAATGAAGTTGGTCCACATGAGTGGCATCTGGGATGCGGATTCTTTTTTGATCCCTGATTCGTCGGGGTTTGAGGGGTTGGTGATTTTTGCCATTTGAAGTTGCTGTTGTTGTTTTGTTGTTGTGGTCGGGGGAGAGTCTGTCGAGCCGGTCGACGATGACGGAGGTTGATTATATTAATAATAAGGTGTGAGACCGGTCAGTTGAAGATTTCGTCGTAGCTTCGGCGGACATATTTTCGTGCGGCTATCATTGCGGTCAGAGCGCAGAGAGCCGGGCCGATCAGAATGAGTGATGTTCCTGAAATCAGGATGTCGGACCAGAGGAAGAGAGATGCCGCTATGGGGTCGACGTAGGCTGCATAGGCGCCGAGCGCCGATAGGATTGCGGTGGCGGAAATCGCAGAGAGGAGTCCGCTTATTGCTGCGCGGCGGATATAGGGCCGGACGATGTAGGATATTGTGGCGCCGACATATTGCTGTGTGTGGATGACGAAGCGATGGGAGTGGAGCTGAAGCTTGAGGGTGTTTGTCATGAGGACAACGGAGACGATTACGAGCGTCAATCCGATGATTGACAGGATCAGGAGTGCGGAGCTGATTGTCCGGTTTATGCCGGCAGCGATGTCGGTGTTGACCTGGACGTGGTCGACGCACGTGAAGCTGCGGATTTTTGCGGCGATCGATTCGAGGCTGTCGGCTCTGGCCCATTGCTGGTTTACGATCACTTCGTATTCGGGAAGGAACGGGTTGATGTCGAGGAGTTCTTCGGTGCCCATTGTCGCTTCCCAGCGGGCGAGAACTTCGTCGGCCGTGCGTTTTGTTGCGGTTTCGACAAACGGGGCTTTGCCCAGGTAGGCGTTCAGTGAGTCGAGAGCCGGCTGGCCGAAGGCGGGGTCGACGACAGCGATGAATCCGATGTCGGACCGGAGGACGCTTGCCGCGCGCCGAGTCGCAAGACCGAGAATGAGTGTGATTCCGAGTATGAGCAGAACCATTGCCACGCTTGCCACGGTTATGGCGCGGGAGCTGTCGATTATTCTGCGGAATTTGGTTTTGTAGTTCATGTCTGGCCTTGTGGTAGCTTTTGGGCGGATGTAACCTAAATATCGTGCAAATTTAATACATTTTCCACCCCTTGTCAAGAGTTTTTATGAAAATTAAGACGACGTTGCCCAATATTTGTTGATGCCGGGGCGGCGTGGCGTCGGCAATTGTCGGGGATGGGGGGCTAAAGGAATGCCCACGGAAATGATGGCGCGTGCCGGCGAGAATTGCCGGCACGCGCCTTAGGTGGATTACGGATGTCGTGGTGTGGCTGGGTCAGGCTTCGGTCTGTGGGTCGGTGTACCAGCGCGAGTACATGAGGTAGTTGCGTGCGATTTTCTGGTTCAGCTCGCGCGAAGTCGCGGGGTCGACCATTTTGATGAATTTTGCGGGCGCTCCTCCCCAGAGTTCGTTTGGTCCGATTTTGGTGCGGGAGAGCACGACTGATCCGGCGGCTACGAGAGCTCCTTCTCCTATTTCGGCGTCGTCCATTACGACTGCGCCCATTCCGATGAGAGCGAGGTCGTGGATCTTGCATCCGTGGAGTGTGACGTTGTGGCCTATTGAGACATCGTTGCCGATTTCGATTGTGGATTTCTGGTAGAGGGTGTGGAGTACGGAGCCGTCCTGGATGTTTACGCGGTCGCCGATTGTTATTGTGTTGACGTCGCCGCGCAGCACGGTGTTGAACCAGACGCTGCATCCTTCGCCGAGGGTGACGTCGCCGACGATGGTTGCGTTTTCGGCCAGAAATGTGTCTTGGCCGATTTGGGGGGTGAATCCGCGGAGGGGTATTATGAGTGCCATTGTTGGGGGAATTGCTGGTGGATTATCGGGTTAGTTCACGTGTTTTTTCGGTGAGCCACTGTGCGGCAGCGTGGTCGAGTCCCGGGAGGAGTTTCTCGCGGACGAGTCTGTGGTAGGTGTTGACCCATTCGATTTCGGCGTCGGTCATGATTGAAGTGTCGAAGAGGCTTAGGTCGAATGGGAAGAGGGTCAGAGTCTCGAAGCTGAAGAAGTTGCCGAATTCGGTGGAGAATCCGGGTTGAGTCAGTATGAGGTTTTCGCATCGGATTCCATATTTTTCTTCGCGGTAGAGTCCGGGTTCGTTGGATGTGACCATTCCCGGCAAGAGGGGGGCGAGGGTGTCGTTGAGGCGGATGCTCTGCGGTCCTTCGTGGACGTTGAGGAAGTGGCCGACGCCGTGGCCTGTGCCGTGGAGGTAGCTGAGGCCTTCGTTCCAGAGGTTCTGGCGGGCGAGGACGTCGATCTGTGCGCCGCGAGTTCCTTCGGGGAAGATTGCGCGTGCTATGGCGATGTGGCCTTTCATGACGAGGGTGAAGTCGTGTTTCTGCTGGTCGGTCGGGGTTCCGAGTGAGATTGTGCGCGTGATGTCGGTCGTTCCGTCGATGTAGTTTGCTCCGGAGTCGACAAGGAGAAGGTTGTCGGGGGAGAGGGTCATGTTGCTTTCGTCGGTTGCGGAGTAGTGGACGATTGCTCCGTGGGGGCCGAATCCGGCGATTGTGTCGAAGCTCAGGTCGAAGAATAGGGGATGGGCTGAGCGGTGTCGGCGTAGGATGTCGGCAACGTCGATTTCGGTTGTCGGGGTCGCTTCGGCCATCCGTTTTTCGATTTCCATGAATGAGCGGACGAGTGCGATGCCGTCGCGGATCATTGCTTCGCGTATGCCGTCGAGTTGCACGGGGTTTTTGACGGCTTTCATCAGCGCGACGGGAGATGATCCGACAATTGCTCGTTTGCCGAGGACTGAGCGTAGGGTGATGCCGGTCTGAGAGGCGCTGACGAGTACGGAGAGGTCTTCAGGGAGACGGCTGAGGGCTGCTTCGGTTTCGGAGTAGGGGAGTGTGGTCACGTTGCAGTCCGTCAGGTAGCCGGAGATTTCGGGTGTGAGTTTGTCGGGGTCGATGAATAGGGTCGATTGCCGGGGGGTGAGAAGGAGGAATGATGTGACGACGGGGTTGCATTCGACGTCGGAAGAACGCAGGTTGAGAGTCCAGGCGATTTCGGCGAGGTCGGAGATGAAGACGGATTCGGCGCCTGCGGCTTTCACGTTTTCGAGGATGCGCGAGATTTTGGATGAGGCGGATTCTCCGGAGTATTTTTCTTCGTGGATGAATGCTTTCGCTTTGGGCAGGGAGGGGCGGTCGGTCCAGATGAGGTCGATCGGGGAGAAGTCGGTGTTGAGCGAGATGCCTGAGGCTGCGAGCCGTGAGGAGAGCTGCTCGGCGGCGGTGACTGAAAAGACCATGCCGTCGATTCCGACTGTCGAGCCGGCGGGGATTGTGGCGCAGAGCCATTCGGGGATGGATGGTGTTGCCGGTTTTCCGTCTTCCATGACTCCGATGCATGTTCCGCTGAGCTGCTGGGCTGACTGAAGCCAGTAGCGGGAGTCGGCCCATATGAAGGCTTCGTTCCGGGTTACGACGAGGTCACCGGCGGATCCGGTGAATCCGGAAAGCCAGCGGCGTACCTGCCAGTGTTCGGCAAGATATTCGCCCTGATGAGGGTCGGTCTGAGGTATGATCATGGCGTCGATGCCATTGCTTTTCATTGTTTCGCGCAATGCGCTGATGCGTGCGTCGGTTTCTTGGGTTTTCATTTATGGGTAAACTGGGGAATGTTTGTGTTGGGAAAAGTTCCGGCAAATATAATAAAAAAAATGGTGCGGGGTTGCTTTGTTGGCGGCATAAGGTTCAAAAAGCTTTTTATTTCAGTGGAAAATGGTTGATTTTGGGAAGTGAAATTAGTGAGGATCAATCATATTGACCGACTTAATTATGAATTCTTTGAAAAAAGCTGTCGTTTCGATTCTGTTTGCCGCTGTGTGTGCAGGCGGGTCTGCTGTTGAAATACTTTCGGGCCGTATCTGCAGCAGGTGGGTGAGCATGAGGCTGTCGTTGTCTGGGGCACGGATGTGCGTTCTGTCTCGTGGGTTGAGACTGCGCCTGATGATGATCTTCATTTCTATGCCGAGGAGCGTCCGAAGTGTTTTCAGACTCATCTGGGGCGCAAGGTTATCGGTATGCTCCACCGTGTGAAGGTCGACGGTCTGCAGCCGGGAACGACTTGTCGCTACCGTGTTTTCTCGCAGGAGGTGACTGAGGAGAATTCCTATCAGGTCAGTTACGGCCGAGTCGCTTCGACGCGCGTTTATAAAAAGGAGCCGTTGCGTTTTACGACGATTGATCCGTCGAAGCGTTCGGTCCGGTTCAGTGTTGTCAACGATATGCATGCCGATACGGCAAAAATGGCGAATCTGCTTCGTGGCGTGCGCCGTGGCGATACGGATTTGAGATTTCTGTCAGGGATGCGTCGGGACGGGAGATTCTTCATCACAGTGTGGAGCGGTGAGCGACACGGCCGATGTGCTCCGGTCCGGATCGGGGCAAAAAAAAATGTCTGATTGTGGTGAAATATTTTTTACGGGGATAATTAGCTGTATAACAGGCTAAAGCTGCTTGGAGTGGCTTGATTTGAGTGAGATTGCAACATTTTTTTTCGAGAAATGTTTGGTGGAATGAAAAAAACGTCATAACTTTGCATCGCTTTTGAGCCGGAAGGCTGCTCAAGTAAAGAAAATATGACCTGCCTCTTTAGCTCAGTTGGCCAGAGCACGTGATTTGTAATCTCGGGGTCGTTG
>CAJUHM010000063.1 GCA_910586475.1 uncultured Muribaculaceae bacterium
GACGAAACGGCCCTGATCATAACGACCAGGGCCGTTTCTATTTTATCGCACTTCACTCTGCTGGGCCTGTCGGTTTTTGCGTTGTTTCGGTAAAGATCTCAGCATTTGTCTTTTTTTCATCGGAATTTATTTTTAAATTTGCAATTGGCCATGATGTCTCGTCATGCCTATTTCAAATAATTGAAGACTATTATGAAGAGAATTGCAATCAGTTTTGTATTAGCCGCTGTCGCGCTGTTGTCGTGCAGTGCAGCCGGAGGAAATGACTCTTATTGGGGCCTGCGTCTCTCCTATGAGCTTGCAGCTCCCGGAGACGTTAAGCTCGATGATGTATATAAGAAGGATCTCTATGGAAATGGCTCAGGGTTTTCGCTTGGCGCGGTATATCACGTGCCAGTGATCTACAATTTTTATTTCGAGCCGGGTGTCGAACTGTATTATAATACATATTCAATCAACAAAGCTGCTGTCAATTCTGAGCTTGATTCCAGTGCAGCCGCGATTGGATTCAAGTGTACAGGCGCGTCAACCCGAATGTGGGGGCTGAGAGTGCCCGTGATCGGAGGCTATCGCTTTGATCTTTTCTCAGGGTTCGCCTTATCGGTTTTTACCGGTCCGGAGTTTAATCTGGGACTGTCGGCCAAGAACCATGTTAATGCAGGGGTGTTCAGCGCGGCATCGTCGGCCTATGGGGGTGACGGAACGCTGAACCGCGTTGATATAAAATGGCGATTCGGTGTTGGTGCGACATTCAATGAGAAGGTCTACGGTGCGATTTCCGGAGCTGTCGGAATGTGTGATCAGGCGCAAGGTCGTCAGAAGATGCATTCGAACCTTTTTGACATTACGTTGGGATATAATTTCTAAATCCGGCCTATGTATTACGTTACAAAGCAGATGGAGATAGCCGGCTGTCACCGGCTTGAACTTTCATACGAGAGCAAGTGCTCGAGCCTTCATGGCCATAACTGGATCGTTACTGTCCACTGCCGCGCGAAGGAACTGAATGCCGACGGAATGGTGGTCGACTTCACTCAGATCAAGACGAGAGTCCATGACTATCTTGATCATGGTAACTTCAATGAGTTGCTCCCGTTCAACCCGACTGCAGAGAATTTAGCGCGGTGGATCTGCGAACAGGTACCTAATTGCTTTCGCGTGGATGTCGAGGAGAGTAAAGCAAATGTCGCAACTTATATAAAGGATGAAGATTAACGAGATTTTTTATTCTCTTCAGGGAGAAGGTCGTTATGCCGGAACGCCTGCGGTGTTCGTCAGATTTTCCGGATGTAATCTCCGGTGCGGATTCTGTGACACATCCCACGACAGTGGCGTCGATATGACCTGTGAAGAGATCGTTGACCATATTGAGCGCTATCCCGCAAAAAGAGTCATTCTGACTGGCGGAGAGCCGACCTTGCAGATTACCGCATCTTTCATCGCTCTGCTCCATTCAAGGGGGTATAGGATTCACGTTGAGTCCAACGGGACGAATCCGCTTCCGGCAGCGGTTGACTGGCTGGTATGTTCTCCCAAAGGGAGTGTTGAAACAGTGAAGGCAACAGATATTGACGAGCTGAAGGTTATTTTCGATTCCGAGGAGTGTGATCCGAATCGCTATAGGTCGATTCCGGCTAAAACGTATTATGTACAGCCGTGTGACTTCAAGGACTCAGTGCGTAACCGGAACATTACCGCGGCAGCAGTCGATTTTGTAAAGAACAATCCGGACTGGAATCTCTCGCTTCAGACTCATAAACTTATCAATATCTCATGACGGGACCGGAGGTGAAACCAAATGGCAAAACAGGAATATATCGACAGAAACCGGGCTTGGCTGAAAGCTAAGGCACAGGAACCCGGTGTCAGGGAAATTGACAAAGGAATCCTATATCGGGAGATCAAACGCGGAAATCAGAACTCGCCGACGCCTAACCGCGGCAGTGTGGTCGTGGCCCACTATGTCGGAAAGACAATCAACGGCAAGACGTTCGACAGTAGCCGGGGTGGTACGGCACCGGCTTTCCGGCTTCGCGATCTTATACCGGGCTGGATCATAGCCCTGCAGAAAATGCATGTCGGGGATAAGTGGGAAATCTACATTCCGGCCGAGCAGGGCTATGGCAAATTCAATCAGCCTGGAATTCCCGGCGGTTCGACTTTGATTTTTGAAATCGAGCTGCTTGCTGTAAACTGAACGGCTGTCGGTTGCCGTTGGTGGGCTTAATCTGCCGGTTCGTTTAAAAATGGCGTGCAAACCGACGAGAATTCAATAAATTCGCTTGTTAATAAACGGATTTATGCTTCGCAGACCAAAACTTGAGACTGTAATCTATTTTGTTTTGTGGGTGATTGTCACGCTGCTCTATCTGCTTGGCATCATGCGCTCACGCAGCTATTCATCTCAGACATTGCTTGATTGGCCGACAGTCGGACACCTGCTCGAGGTGATGACAACGTTTCTCGTTTTATTTCTGGTCAACAATCTGGTGCTCATTCCTAAGCTGCTTCTGCGCAACAGGATGATGCTTTATCTCGGAGCGGCAACGGCACTGGTAATGATAGTCTGGGGTGTGCAGACATGGCAGTTCCTTGGCGATGCGTCGCATCACGTGCATCCGTCTGTCAAGATGCCTCCGGGGGGCCGCCCCTTTCCGAAGCCTCTTATCCCGCTGCCGATTATGCTGGATGTCATCTATGACGTGCTGACCATCGGTTGCAATATCGCGATAAGTCTGATCTTTGTCCGCTATGAGGAGAAACTCGAAAACGAAAGCCTGATGAAGGCTGATGCCGAAAACCAGCTTGCCTATCTGAAGGCGCAGATCAATCCCCACTTCTACATGAATATGCTCAATAATATCCACGGGATGATTGAGGTTGACGGGGCCAAGGCGCAGGATATGGTCATTGCGATGTCTCGTCTGATGCGCTATATGCTCTATGACAGTTCGCGTTCGAAGATCGCTCTGTCGGCGGAGATGGATTTTGTCCGGAATTATATGGATCTGATGCGTCTGCGCTATCCGGCCGACAAGGTCAGGATTAAGGCCGATTATCCTGCGCCAGAGTTGATGTCGGGAATCGCGGTTGCTCCGCTGGTGTTCCTTGCATTTGTCGAAAATGCGTTCAAGCATGGAATCAGCTATCGTGAGGAGTCATTTGTCGCGTTCAAGATCGATGTGTGCGGCGAGTCGGTCCTATTCTCATGTATCAACAGTCGGCATCCGGCACAGGGCAGCAGTCAGCAGTCGCACGGCATCGGATTGCAGAATGTCAGGAGGCGGCTTGATCTGATCTACGGAAACCATTACATTCTTGAAATCAATCAGACAGATTCAACATATTCCGTTAACCTTTCATTGCCGCGACATGAAGATCCGAACACTGATAATTGATGACGAGCCTATCGCTCTGAATAAACTCCGCTCTTACGTTGAAAAGGTAGGCTTTCTCGAGCTTGTCGGCGAGTGCAGCAGCGGACTTGAAGCAATGGAGTTTCTGGCGGTGACGCCGGTCGATGTCATCTTTTCGGATATCAGCATGCCGGATCTTTCAGGGCTCGATCTTGTCACGTCGCTTTCTACCGTGCCGCTGCTGGTGTTCACGACAGCGTATGCCCAGTATGCATTAGACGGATTCCGCCTTTCGGCAGTAGACTATCTTCTGAAACCGTATAGTTTTGCCGATTTCAACCGTGCGGCCAACAAGGTCTGCGAATTATATCAGGCGCGCAATATGGGGAAATCAGAGGCGGCAGTGTCTGTCGCGCGGGCGTCGGATGTGTTCGGCGATACGATTTTCGTCAAGGTCGACTACCGCTACGTCAGGATCGATCTGAATCGTATTACTTATATAAAGAGCTACGGGGAGTATCTGAAGATTTATCTGGCTGGCGAGACGTCGCCGGTCATGACATTGAGTTCTATTGCAAGCCTGATCGGCAGTCTGCCCGGAAATTTCATTCAGGTCCACCGTTCGTATGTGGTCAACATGAATGCAGTCAGGGAGATTGTGCGAGCTCGTCTGGTCATAGACAGTGACACTTATATCCCAGTCGGCGACATTTTCAAGGCTGCGCTCCAGTCCTACCTGCAGACCCATGCGATCGGAGTTTCCGGCCGTAAGGATTAGAGAGGGTAAGTTCGTGGGATTTTTCGGGCGGTTTGTTGAATAAGCAGGTCCGGTCGGCGGATGATTTCGTTAATTTGTGGAAAATTGTTTCACTTATGAGAAATCATTTACTTACGTTTGCGATCATCGGGCTGTCATTTGCCGGAGCGAGAGGAGAGGTGTGGACCTATACGGATTGTGTCGACTACGCCAAGTCGCATAATATTTCATTGCAGAAAACGGATCTTGCCGAGCAGACGGCGGCTTTTGACCTTGAAGCGGCCGAAGCCCAATGGGAACCGACTCTTGATTTTGCGACCAGCCAGGGCTTCTCCAATTATCCCTTCGGAGAGGGTACAAAGAACTCCTATTCGAGTTCCTACGGGCTCAACGGGGGATGGACTGCATGGAACGGTGGGATTCGTGAGAATACGATCAAACGCAACCGTCTTCAGACCGAGATAGCTAAAGTGGCCACTCGCGACGCACTGCGCACTCTTGAGTCAGATCTTCTTCAGGTCTACATAAATATTCTCTATGCACGTGAGGCGATCGGAATCTATGAGGAGGCGGTTCGCCTGAGTAAAGCTCAGGCCGACCGCTCGCAGGCACTTATGGAGGGGGGCCGGGCGTCGAAGGTCGATTATGCGCAGTTGCGGTCACAGTATGAACAGGATTGCTATTCTCTGGTAGAAGCGCGGGGTCTCTACGACACACGCAGAATGGAACTTAAAAAACTGCTTGAACTGGGCCTTTCGACAGATATTGAGGTCGCGGATGTCGAATGGAGTGCCGAACAGGTGATGGCGGAACTTCCTCCGATGGAAGAGAGTTATACGCTGGCACTTCAGAACGATGTTGAAATCGAGGGGCTTAACCTTGAAAAAGAGGGGACGGCTATTGATATCGACATTGCAAAAGCGGGCAACAGTCCGACAATTTCGGTCAATGCTGGAGTCGGGATGGGCTATAATACCCCCGGTTCTTTTTTCAAGGGGATGAAGCGCAGTTTTGGTGAGTCAGTCGGCCTGACGCTTTCTATTCCGATTCTGGACAATAAGAAGACGAAGACAGCGGTTGCGAAAGCGCGTATCCAGCAGCTGAATGCCGAACTTGACATTGATCAGCGTCGCACGGATCTGAGTCAGCTGATAGAATCGTGGTATATCGATACACGCTCCGCACAGGCGCGTTTTACGGCGGCTCAGCAGAAAGTCGAAGCTGCCCTTTCGAGTTGCGAGCTGACCGACGAGCAGTTCAGGCTCGGTCTGGTCAATCCTGTCGAGCTGATGACGGCCCACAACGGTCTGATCGAGGCCCGCTATTCGCTTCTGCAGGCCAAATACATGGCTATGCTCGGTCAGCGTATGATCCACTATTACCGGACGACAGAGGCATCGCTGCAATAAAAGGATTAAAAAAGAAACAAATTTGTAAGATATGATCAGAATGTTATTCAGAGCGATCGTCGCAGCAGCTGTTGTCGTGACGGTCGCGGGCTGTGAGAAGAAATCAGCCGTGACGCTTGAAACTGTCGAAGTCGAGAAAGGAGATCTTTCGGAGACTGTAACGGCAACCGGCACACTTGAATCGGTCACCTCGGTCGATGTCGGTACGCAGGTGACTGGAATCATTGACAAGCTATATGCCGATTTCAATTCGATCGTCACCAAAGGCCAACTGATTGCCGAGATCGAGAAGACGATTCTCGAGAGCGATCTGCGTAGTGCCGAAGCGAGTGTCGAGTCTGCGAAAGTCACATATGACTATACGCAGACAAACTATAACCGCGACAAGGCGCTGCATGCCAAACAGCTTATCAGCGATTATGAGTTCGAGACGAGCCGCAAGGACTATGAGGTTGCTAAGGCAGCTTATGAGAAGGCTCAGGCCGATAAGGTCAGAGCGGCCAAGAATCTGAATTATGCAGAGATTTATTCGCCGATCGACGGAATTGTGATTTCCCGCGAGGTAGAAGTCGGTCAGACAGTGGTTTCGAGCATGAATGTCGCTAATCTCTACACGATTGCCGATCTTGACAATATGCAGGTCGTGGCCAATGTCGACGAAGCAGACATTGGCCAGGTCAAAGTCGGTCAGCATGTCACTTTTTCGGTCGATGCCTATCCGGATGTCGTCTTCGAGGGTTCGGTCACTCAGGTGCGTCTGAGTCCGACAACGGAGAGCAATGTCGTGACCTATGAGGTGATTGTCGCGACATCCAATCCCGACCACAAGCTTATTCCGGGGCTGACGGCTTCCATAACGGTCTATGTAATGGAGGCAAAAGATGCGGCCCTGCTTCCTGCGGCGGCCTTTGCGTTTAATCCGGCAAATGTACCCGAAGGAAACGGACTTCCGACTCCCGGCAAGCCTCTTGATCCGTCGAAGGTGGCGACCAATGAGAAAACTGTCTGGGTTGTCGAGGGGCAGAATCTTGTTCAGAAAGCAATTGTGGTCGGAGAGTCCAACGGTATAAAGACGCAGGTCATCAGCGGACTCCCCGCAGGAGCAAAGGTGGCCGTCGGTTATGACGAAAGTGCTGCGTCGCCGGGCAATGCGCCGTCGGGTCAGACAAGTCCGTTCGCGCCGAAGCGTCCGGGGAAAAAGTAAGAGCATGTTTAGTCTTAAACCGAATTATGAGAATCCAGATATAAAACTAAACAACCTTCTAAATCCATCTGAAAGAGAAAATGTCGGAAAAGAAAGAAATAATCAGAGTCGAGAAGCTGCGGCGTGAGTTCCGGGTCGGAGACGAGACCGTCAAGGCGCTTCGCGGAGTCTCTTTCACGATCCGCGAAGGGGAATTCGTGACTATCATGGGGACATCCGGATCGGGCAAGTCGACGCTGCTGAATATACTCGGATGTCTTGACACGCCGACCTCCGGCGATTATGTTCTTGACGGAATTTCGGTCAAGACGATGAGCAAGAATCAGCGAGCGGTCATCCGCAACCGCAAGATCGGTTTCGTGTTCCAGAACTATAATCTTCTGCCGAAGACGACGTCGGTCGAGAATGTCGAGCTACCACTGCTCTATAATTCATCCGTTTCGTCGCAAGAGCGCCGCGAGCGAGCGATCCGCGCGCTGAAGTCGGTCGGACTGGGAGAGCGTCTCTACCATAAGAGCAACCAGATGTCGGGAGGTCAGCAGCAACGAGTGGCGATAGCGCGTGCGCTGGTCAATGATCCGGTGATCATTCTTGCCGACGAGGCGACGGGAAATCTCGACACGCGGACGTCGTTCAGCATCCTGGTTCTTTTCCAGCATCTCCACCGCGAGGGCCGTACGATCATCTTCGTGACCCACAATCCCGAACTTGCGGCCTATTCGTCGCGCAACATAATGCTTCGCGACGGGAAAGTTGTTTCCGACACGTATAATGAAGAACCGCTGTCAGCGCTCTCGGCGCTTGAGGCACTTCCCAAAGACAATGACTGAGAATGAAATTTATCAACATACTTAAGATTGCCATCAAAGCACTTAACAACAATAAGCTGCGTTGCTTTCTGACGATGCTCGGAATCATTATCGGCGTTGCGTCGGTTATTACGATGCTTGCAATCGGCCAGGGGTCGAAGGACAGCATCAAGGCGCAGATCTCCGAGATGGGTTCCAATATGATCATGATCCATCCCGGAAACATGCAGCGAGGAGGGGTTCGTCAGAGTTCAGACGACATGCAGTCGCTTCAGGTGTCGGACTATGAGGCTCTGGCCGAGCTTTCCGGAGTGGCGGCGATCTCCCCGTCGGTCAACAGCGGAGGGCAACTCGTGTTCGGCAACAATAACTATCCGTCGACAATCTACGGAATTACTCCGGAATATCTCGACATCCGAAAACTGAAGGTTGCAGAGGGGACAATGTTCACGGAGCATGACATCAAGACTGCGGCAAAGGTCTGCATATTGGGAAAGACGGTCGTAGACAATCTGTTTCCCAACGGGGAGGACCCGATTGGGCGCGTGGTGCGTTTCGGTTCGATCCCACTGACGGTCATCGGAGTGCTCGAGTCCAAGGGAACGAACTCGATGGGAATGGACCAGGATGATGTCGTGCTGGCTCCCTATACGACTGTCATGAAGCGTATTCTTGCGATCGATTATATCCAGGGGATCTTCGCCAGTGCGGTAGATGAGGCAGAAACAGAGGCGACTATTGATGAAATCACGGCGATGCTCCGCCTCCGGCACAAGATCAAGGAGGGGGCGGATGACGATTTCGATATCCGTTCTCAGCAGGAGCTGAGCGAGATGATGAATTCGACGAGCGACATGATGACAATTCTGCTGGCCTGCATTGCGGGAATCTCGCTGCTTGTCGGCGGCATCGGCATTATGAATATCATGTATGTCTCGGTCACGGAGCGCACGCGTGAGATCGGTCTTCGTATGTCAATCGGTGCGCGGGGGATCGATATACTATCGCAGTTTCTGATCGAGGCGGTAATTATCAGTGTCACGGGCGGTATTATCGGAATCCTTTTGGGCTTTCTGGCGTCGTGGCTTGTGACGGTGATTGTCAACTGGCCGGTTTCGATCCAGATGTATTCGGTTGTGCTTTCGTTTGTCGTCTGCACCGTCACGGGTGTTTTCTTCGGTTGGTATCCAGCTCGCAAGGCGTCGAATCTTGATCCGATCGAGGCTATCCGTTATGAATGATATTGAATGAAAGTTAAACCAGACAGTTAAGCCATCATGATTTATTGAAAAACATTGAATTCATCCATTGTATGCGGATGATTTCGTGAGTTTTCCACCATTCACGGTCTGTTTTCGTCGCGTTTCGCGGTCACGATGCCAGCATCGCTCCATTGAAGCAACCCGAAAACATCCTCAGAACTGCCTGGAAATGTCAACGATTCAAAAGTCAAGATGATTTCAGTTTCTAAAATGTGCACTGGAGATTATTTTGAAAAAAAAGATTATATTTGCGGGTGAAAAAACAGAAATGAGTCAGCTATGAAAACGATTACGATCGATTCAATCGATGCTTATAACAATCTTTACGGGCTTCAGACGCTTCATCCACTGGTGACGGTAGCTGATCTGACGAAGGCGAAACGGATTCCCGAAGACGGGCGTTTTGTCTATGGAGTCTATGCGCTTTTCCTAAAGAGGGGGGTGCAGTGCTCGATCAATTACGGACGTCGCAGTTATGACTATCAGGAGGGGACGATTGTCAGTTTCGCGCCCGGACAGGTTGTTGATGTCAAGATGGACAGGGGGGTGAAGCGCCCGGATGTCGTCGGTCTAATTTTCCATCCCGACATAGTCTTCGGCACACCGCTTGCCGAGAAGATAGGAGACTATACTTTTTTCGATTATTCCCAGGTCGAGGCTCTACATCTTTCAGATGACGAACGCGCCAAGTTTCTTGACTGTCTGGAGAAAATCAGTGAGGAGCTTGTCCATCCGGTCGACAGGCATTCGGCGTCGTTGCTGTCGGCTAACATTCAGGTTACACTCGAATATCTCTATCGTTTCTATGATCGTCAGTTTATCACCCGTCACAAGGTCAATTCCGAAGTGGTGAGCCGGTTCGAGAAGGAGCTTAAGGATTATTACAAGCCGGGAAACCATGTCGACGGGCTTCCGACGGTTGCCTATTTTGCTGACCGTGTCGCGTTGACACCGGGTTATTTCGGTGATCTTGTCAGAAAGGAGACGGGAATGAGTCCGAAAGATATGATTTCGCTCCATCTGATCAAGCTTGCCAAGCATAGGCTGGCGACGACGGCGGCTGATGTCGGGGAGATCGCCTATGGACTGGGATTTGACTATCCGGCGCATTTCTCACGGATGTTCAAGCGACTGACGGGGCAGAGTCCGACGCAGTATCGGGAGGAGGTTATGCTCTGAGGGGTAGTTGGGGGCGGTCCGTCTGTGGCGTCGTCGAAGGGATGAGCACTCAGTCATTGACTGTTGTCA
>CAJUHM010000064.1 GCA_910586475.1 uncultured Muribaculaceae bacterium
GTCGAGCATAGTCTGCGAGGGGTGCTGGTTTGCACCGTCGCCGGCGTTGATGATTGGTGTGTCGGTGACTTCTGTCGCGTAGCGTGCGGCCCCTTCGAGGTAGTGGCGCATGATGATCAGGTCGACGTAGTTGCTGACCATTTTGATAGTGTCCTTAAGGGTTTCGCCTTTGGAGGAGCTGGTTGTCGAAGCGTCGGAAAAACCGATTATTCGTCCGCCGAGGCGGTTGACTGCTGTCTCGAAGCTGAGGCGTGTGCGAGTGGATGGTTCAAAAAAAAGAGTCGCCACAACCTTCCCGTCGAGGATTTTATGGTTGGGGTGCTCTTCGAAGAACCGAGCTCGCTCGAGAAGGTCGAGAATCTCGTCGCGCGAGATGTCGTCGATTGAAACGAGGCTGTTAGTGTTCATTGCTCAAACCTGTGGGAGATGATTGGAATGATGGATTTTGTTTGCAAAGTTACTATTTTTAATCCACAATCCACTAAGAAACTGTTTGAAAGTTAGTCCGAAATTATTTATATGATGAATCTTGTCGGTCGATTGAGGTCTTGCAGGGGTTGTCTGCTCTGGGTCCGACCGGTCACGATGTCCGCGTCGCTTCCTGCGTCAGTCTTCATAAAAGGCCCGGCAATCCTTCTGTTGTGGGGGGCGCAGGATGGTGTCCGAAGGATGCAGGCTGCCCCCGGAGACCGGTCGGGGAGGGACGGTTTTTCCGGGGGCAGCGACAGTTATGGAGTGTGGTGTGGGGTCAGGGTCTGATCAGGACTTTCCGGCCGTTGATGATGTAGATTCCGGGAGCGGGGTCACCTTTTATCCGACGGCCCATGAGGTCGAAGATGACCGGAGCTGTCCCGAAGCCGGTGTCGGCGGGGAGTCCGTCGGCGATGTTGGCGGGGGCGACGATGTCGACCGGGATGTCGATTGCCTGTCCTTCGTAGATGTCAGTCGCGTCGGGTCCGGAAAGCGGTTTCCATGCGTTCTGGTAGATCACTCTTATGCGTGCTTTCCGGGGATGAATTCCAGAGGGAACGTCGAGGGTGTGGTCGATGTTGAGCACGGAGTAGTAGTTGGCGGTGACGTTGTTGGTGGGCGGCATTTCGCCATAGGTGGCTGCAAGCTCGAACTGGCCGTCGCCGTCCCAGTCGGTGTAGATGTGGGCCTGGTTGTAGCGGAGGTCCTGTCTTACGGAGGTCGGACTGCCGAGGTCGTTGGCTTCGAGGATCAGGCTGAAAGATGTGGCGGGTGCGACCTGAAGTCCTCGTTCGGCAAGGGTGAAGACTGATGTGGGGCATTCGTTCCAGCTCTGGGCGATGTCCGAGATGGCTCGTGATGTCGAGATTTTTCTGACATATGCCTGGCGCTGGCTGTGGAGCGATCCTGCGGGGGTGGAGTAGTCGGCTTCGATGTCGGGGTCGCGGTCGAGCACTATGAATTCGATGTCATAGGCTACGCCTTCTCTGACGTCGGTAGCGTTTGGCCCCGAAAGGGAGTTCCATGCGTTCTGGTAGATGATTCGCAGGCGTCCTCGGCCGGATGTGTTGTCGGCCGGAATTTCGACATCCTGACTGATGTTCATGACGACGTCGTAGTTTCCGGCGACGTTGTCGTCCGGCGGGGTTGCACCGATGGTGCCGATCTGGGTGAATTCACCTGTTCCGTAGCCGTCGAGATAGATGTAGGCGGTGTTGTAGCGGAGGTCCTGCATGACAGATCCTTTCGAACCGAGGTCGTTGGCTGAGAAGTTGAATGTGACGGTTGTGCCGGCGATTATCTGTGGTGTCTGGTCGATCAGAGTGTAGAATGCGTCGGGCCGTCCGTTGGCGGTGAAGTCGATGTCGGCGTAGGCACCGGTGGTCGTTATGCGGCTGATGTAGGCGTTTCCGCCGGCGTGGAGTGAGCCATCCGGAATTGAGTACTGGACAGATCCGTCGGGCGCAACGAGGCTGATCCGGAAGTCATAGACGCGTCCTTCGGTGACCGGACCGGATGCTGCCGGCGTTCCGCTGTCGAAGACCAGACGGGCGCGGTAGCTTCCGGCGGGGGTCCCTTCGGGTACGTTTATTGTCCATCTGCCGGCAGATGCCGGAGCTATCCGTTCGTCGTCGTCAAAGATGAAGTCTCTGTTGAAGTCGACCCATAGGGCGGCGTTGGCCGGGGCGCTGAATCGTGCGCTGAGTGTCGCACCGTTTCCGCTGTATGGCATTTCGACGGTCTGATCGGAAATAAGAGTGTAGAGGCCTTCGGGGGCGGAGTCGGCGAAATAGTCGAGGTCGGTGTAGGCGCCATCAGTGAAGATTGCTGTCGCGTAGGCGTCAGAGGCAGTGCCTTCGGGAACGGTGTAGCCAGCTCCGGCAGAGAACAGGGGTGTGAACCGCAGTCTGTTGGAGTAGGTGCCGTTCGCGGGAACTTTATATTTGTCGAGTGTGCCCGGTCCGCAGGATGCATTTCCGATGCCGCGCTGCATGTAGTCCAGGTGGAGGAAAACTTCGGGGTGCGTTTCGAGCTGGAAGTCGTGGGCAGCTTTGATGAAGTCTTGTTCGTGGGCGTGGAGGGCCGAGAAGCTGACGCTGCCTTCGGTCTCGATCAGCATTCCGAATCCGTCGTCGTTGGTCAGGCGGAGTGAGCGGAGTTCTTCGCGGTTGCCCATTGTCTGGGGTCGTACGAAGTGTTCGGCCATGTCGGTGACTGTCGTTTTGTAGACGGCTGCCAGGGAGCCGGTCTTTCGGTCAACGAAGTTGGCCATCGGTCCGCGGGCGAAGTATTCGACGTTTTCAAGGCCCGGCGTGGCTACCAATCCGAGTCCAAGGCGGTTGATCGATCCGGAGGCGGGGGAATATGTGGTCTGGAGGTCCATGATGCCGTTGCTGTGGATTGTGTAGGCGGTGGTGTAGGAGCAGAATCCGGAAGCGGAGTAGCTGCATGTGATTCTGACGGCTGAGGCTCCGTCGGCTGATCCATTAATGAATTCGACGGTCGGGGCGTCTGCCTTGAACTGGGGTGTAGACATGCTCGCTGGTGGTGTCGACGCGTCGTTTTCGATCCAACGGAGGTTGTCGAATTTCGGTCCGCGTCCTTCGGAGATCATCTCTTCTCCTTGATATCTCATCGAGACGAGATAGCCTTGTCTGTCAAACTGCATGCTGAATCCGACTCCGCTGACGGTGGTCGCTTCGTCGGTCTGGGCGACTTTTAGGCTTTGGTCGCCCTGTGTGATTTCGGGAAGCGGCGGGCGTTTGGAGATCGAGAACTGCTGTGCGGCGACTTCATGTCCGGCGTCGGCCCAGTCGGAGGGTTCTTTGGTGACGAACCGGAGGTTCAGGAGGTATTCGGCCTGATCGTCGGGCTTAGTGGTGTAGGGTACGGTGAGGGTTCCTTCGTCTTCGGAGGCTACGTTGAAGTCTGTTATCAGTCCGTTTTCGACGTCGATGCCGTTGCGGCTAACGCTCCAGGCGATGTTGAAGCCGGAGAGGTCGATGAAGTCATATGTGTTTCGGACAGAAAGGCTTCTGGAGTCGGCCGAGAAGTCTGTCATCTTGATGTAGCGGTAGACGTGTTTTACTTCGGCGAGTTTTGCTGTCGGTTCTCTTAGCGGGCCTACGATGCCGTTTGAGCAGAAGTTGCCCTGGTGGGGTCCGGAGAAGTCGTAGCCGGTGTAGAATCCTTTAATGTTGCCGTTTTTGATCTCGTCGGGGTGGTATATAGCCTGATCGACCCAGTCCCAGATGCATCCACCGATGGTCCGGTTGCTCTCTTCGATATATTCCCAGTAGTCCGACAGGTTGCCGATCGCTTGTCCCATGGCATGGGCGTATTCGCAGATGAAGTGTGGGCGGTTGTCGGCCTGGTGGTCGATTCCAGACATTTGCGTCATGCTCGGATACATGACGGAGGTCATGTCGGTGTAGGTCCATGTTCCCTGTCCTTCATAGTGGATCATGCGGTTGTCGAGAGCGCGTACGGCGTTGTAGCAGTCCCGGAAGTTGATTCCGCAAGCGCTTTCGTTGCCGAGCGACCAGAAGATCACCGAAGGGTGGTTGCGGTCGCGGAGCACCATGCGCTCTTCGCGGTCGACAAAAGCGTCTTTCCATGAGGTGTTGTTGCTCAGGCTTGTCAGGGCGTGGCATTCCAGATCGGCCTCATCCATTACGTAGATGCCGAAGTGGTCGAGCATGGCATACATTTTTGCCGCGTTGGGGTAGTGGCTGGTGCGCAGGGTGTTGATGTTGTTCTGTTTGAACATCGTGACGTCCTTGAGCATCGTTTCCATGTCGAGTGCGCGTCCGAGCAGCGGATGGGAGTCGTGGCGGTTGGTTCCCTTGAAGAGTACTTTTTTGCCGTTGATGTGGACGAATTTTCCGACCTGCTCGATGTGGCGGAATCCGTATTTGGTGCTGAACGCTTCGGTCTCTTTACCGTTGCTGTCCTTGAGCGAGACGACCACCGAGTAGAGGTTGGGGGTTTCGGCAGTCCACAGCTGGAGGCCAGAGAGCGATGCGGTGAATGTCAGTTTCTTTTCATCGCCGCTTGCGAGTGAGGAGATGGTCTGGGCGGGAAACTGGTGGGCGGTCGATCCGTCGGGGGCGATGAGTCTCACTTCGGCCGAGACGCTGCTCGATGCGGAGGCTCGGTTGGCGATGTCGAGCTCTACTTTTATCGAGCCCGACCGGAAGCCGGCGGCTTCAGAGAGTTCGGAAGTTATGTAGTGGTCGCGAACGAATGTGTTCGGGACGGCGGTCAGTGTGACGTCGCGGTAGATGCCGCTCATGCGGAACATGTCCTGATCTTCGAGATAGGATCCGTCGCACCAGCGGAATACCTGCACGGCAAGAGTGTTTGAGCCTTTGCGCGCCTGCTGGGAGATGTCGAATTCGTGGTCGGTGTTGGCCGCCTGTGTGTAGCCGACGAACTGTCCGTTGACCCAGACGTAGGCAGCGGAATATATGCCTCCGAAGTTCAGCAGGAGCCGATGGTTGTCCCATGAGTCGGGGACGTCGAATGTGGTCACGTATGATCCGACGGGGTTGACTCCATAGTCGGAGTAGGAGTAGTGGCGGCGTATGTAGGGAGGATTGGTTGCGAACGGGTAGGCGACGTTGACATACAGCGGCATGTCATAGCCGTGCATTTCCCAGTTTGACGGGACGGTCAGGTCGTCCCAGTCGCTGACGTCATATCCTTCTTTGTAGAAGTCAGTAGGGCGTTGCGACGGCTGGCTGACAAGGTTGAATTTCCAGGTTCCGTTAAGTAGCTTTACTCTCGACGATTTGGGGGTTACCCACGGGGTCGCGAAAAATTCTTTGTCGGCATTGAGTTCACTGACGTCGGCGTAGGGCACTTTAGTCGCGTGGGCTGTTTCTTTGTTGACTGCGAAAACCGTCTGGTCTTCCCAGTAGTCGTCCCAAGTGGTCTGTGCGGCAGACGAAATGAGGGGAAGTGCCGCTGCGAGCAACGACAAGCATAAATGCGTCGGTTTAATCATGGCTTTATTCGGTTCAGTAAGATGTTAATAGTGATTGGTTGTTCTTTATTCGGCAAAGCTACGAAATAATATTGTAAAAAACATGGATAAGCTGTTCTTTTTTCTGATTCATAGCGTCTGAGGAAGTCTGGTGCGAGAGTGTGGAGAGAGTCGTTTTGGTGGCGCGCGATTGTCGCGGAGTGATTGTGCGAAAAAAAACGATGGAAAAACGGGCGGTTGTTTGGTTAAGTGGTGGAGAATCACTAACTTTGCAGTCCGATTATATCCAGTAATAGAATCGACCGGCGCCAAAAGGATGCTTCTTGGCCGGGCATCGTTGCGGCAATGGTATTTGTTAATTTATTTATAATTAATCAGTTAAAAGTGGATACTTTAAGCTACAAAACCGTAACCCCCAGCGCGAAAAGCGTTGAACAGGAGTGGCTCCTTATCGATGCCACCGACCAGCATCTCGGTCGTCTTTGCTCTAAAGTTGCGAAGATTCTTCGCGGCAAGAACAAGCCGAGCTATTCGCCTAACCTTGAAATGGGCGACAATGTCATTATCATCAATGCCGAAAAATGCGTTCTCACCGGCAAAAAGATGACAGATCGTGAATATCTGAGCTACACCGGCTATCCCGGCGGACAGCGCGTGGCTACCCCTGAAGTGCTGATGAAGAAATCCTTCAACAAGCATCTTAAGGCAGGCTACAACCCTCTCTATATCAAAGTCATGAAGGGTATGCTTCCCAAGAACCGTCTTGGCCGTCGTCTGATCGAGAACATGCACGTGTACAATGGTCCGAACCATCCTCACGAAGCTCAGAATCCTAAAGTAATTGACATCAACAAGGTAAAATAATCTGAAGTATGGAAAAAGTTAATGCAGTTGGCCGTCGTAAGGCCGCCGTGGCACGCGTGATTGTCGGCGAAGGCAATGGTACAATCATCATCAACAAGCGTCCTCTGGAAGTTTACTTCCCCTCTTCGATACTTCAGTATATCGTTAAGCAGCCTCTGAGCGCTCTTGACTGTGCTGAAAAATATGACATCAAAGTCAATCTTGACGGTGGTGGCTACAAAGGTCAGGCAGAAGCTCTCCGTCTGGCAATCGCCCGTGCACTCGTTAAGATCAACGCAGACGACAAGGCGGTTCTCCGCGCACATGGCTTCATGACCCGTGACCCGCGTGCTGTAGAACGTAAGAAACCCGGTCAGCCGAAAGCACGCAAGCGCTTCCAGTTCTCAAAGCGTTAATCGCGTCCTATATATCTGTCAGCGCGGCCTGAAGCGAAACGAAGCGATGGCGGCATGACAAACAAGTGTTTAGTATCTAAATCCGGCGGATGGACACGTTCCCTACCGCTTGATTGTAAACCGAAAGAACGTAAACAAACAAAATTACAATGTCAACTCCTACATTTGACCAATTACTCGAAGCAGGTTGCCATTTCGGTCACCTTAAAAGAAAATGGAATCCTGCAATGGCTCCTTATATCTTCATGGAGCGCAACGGTATCCACATTATCGATCTCTATAAGACTGCCGCCAAGCTCGACGAAGCGGCTGCCGCACTGAAGAGCATCGCCAAATCCGGCAAGAAAGTGCTTTTCGTCGCAACTAAAAAACAGGCCAAACAAGTTATCGCCGACAAGGCTCAGAGCGTTAACATGCCCTATGTTATCGAACGCTGGCCGGGCGGTATGCTTACCAACTTCCCCACAATCCGCAAGGCAGTGAAGAAGATGTCGGCAATCGACAAAATGTCGAAAGACGGTACATTCGACAACCTTTCGAAGCGTGAAAAACTTCAGATCAAACGTCAGCGCGACAAACTCGAAAAGACACTCGGCTCTATCGCCGACCTGAACCGTCTTCCTTCGGCTCTGTTTGTTGTTGACGTTATGAAGGAACATATCGCAGTCGCTGAGGCAAACCGTCTCGGTATCCCTGTGTTCGGCATTGTCGACACTAACTCCGATCCCAACAATGTTGACTTCGTTATCCCTGCAAACGACGACGCATCCAAGTCGATCGAGCTCATCCTCGACACAGTATGTGCCGCAATGAGCGAAGGTCTCGAAGAACGCAAAGTCGAGAAGGTAGACAACAAGGATGCTGAAGGCGAAGCAGCTCCCCGTCGCGAACGCCGTCGCGTGAGCCGCAAGGAAAATGCCGAAGCTGCCGAAGCTGCAGAAGTTCCCGCTGCTGAATAAAAATCAGCCAGCACACCATTTAATCAAACAAAGTTAATAACCACCACTATCATAAGAAAAGATATGGCAGTTACAATGGCAGAAATCACCAAGCTGCGCCACCTTACAAGCGCCGGTTTGATGGACTGCAAAAAAGCTCTCGCCGAAACTGACGGCGACATCGAAGCCGCTGTCGAGATCCTTCGCAAAAAAGGTCAGGCTGTTGCCGCCAAACGCGAGGACCGTCAGGCTTCTGAGGGTTGCGTGCTCGCAGCCAATGAAGGCAACTTCGCAGCTGTGGTAGCCCTCAAGTGTGAAACTGACTTCGTTGCTAAGAACGCAGGCTTCGTCGGTCTTACAAAAGATATCCTTGCTGCTGCGGTAGCCAACAAGGTGAAAACAATCGACGAACTGAAGGCTCTCGTTATCAACGGTCAGACCATCGCAGACCTCATCGTTGAGGAAAGCGGCAAGACCGGCGAAAAAATGGAACTCGGTGCATACGAATGCGTTGAGGCTCCTTCGGTTACTTCCTACAACCACCTCGGCAACAAGCTCGCGACTATCGTTGGTTTCAATGTGGAAGGCGTTGACTTCCAGGTTGGCCGCGACGTGGCAATGCAGGTCGCTTCGATGAATCCTGTCGCAGTTGACCGCGACAGTGTTCCTCAGTCGGTTAAGGATTCAGAATACAATGTCGCAGTTGAAAAGACGAAGGAAGAGCAGGTTAAGCGTGCTGTTGAGGTCGCTTTGAAGAAAGCCGGCATCAACCCCAACCTCGTTGACTCTGAAGCACACATCGAATCCAACATCGCCAAGGGATGGCTCACTCAGGAAGAAGCTGACAAGGCTCGCGTGATCGCTAAGGAAGCAGGCGAAGCTAAGGCAGCTAACCTTCCGGAACAGATGATCAAGAACATCGCCGAAGGCCGTCTTAACAAATTCTTCAAGGAATCGTGCCTCATGGAACAGGAATTCATCAAGGATGCAGAACTGACCATCGGCAAGTATCTTGAAAAAGCTCAAAAAGGTTTGGTTGTTGTTGAGTTCAAGCGAGTTAATCTTAACGAAGACTAATTCGCGTCTCGGCTTCGTTTAAGCCATGACATAACTTTTGCGCTATATAAAGAGGGCGCACCCGGAGTTTGTCTCCAGGTGTGTCCTCTCTTTGTGTGTCCGTTGACGAGACGGATTAGGCCGGAAGCGTTTTTTGCGGTCAGTTTGCGGGC
>CAJUHM010000065.1:0-8393 GCA_910586475.1 uncultured Muribaculaceae bacterium
GACTCAACTTCCGCCTCGCCCTCATTCTCGACGGCGACGCCTTCCCCCTTCGCGGACGCTACCTCGAGCAGCACTGGCGCTCCCTCCTCCCCGCAATCGACATAGGCCCGCAATCCCTCCTCATCCTCTGCGGCACCTACCGCACCCGCACCCGCGTCAACTACTTCTCCCGCCTCGTCCGCCACTCCCGCCTCCCCATCCTCGACCTCCAAGCCCCGCCCGCCGAAGAGACCTCCCCGACGCACGAATCCAATCAGCCGCCGCAGGGCATCCCGCTCCAGATCCCGCCCTCCGCGCAACCGGATTCCCCATCATATCTCCCCCTGTTCCCAAAGCCCCTGAGGGCTTTCCTCCTCTGAGCGCCGCCGTATGCGCCCAAACGGTCAGGTCTAAGAGTTGACCGCCTGAAATACGGCAAAGAGTTCTTTGACATTCTGGTTTTAAATTCCACTAACCGCTCTCCCGCCTACAATCAACAATCCCAACCGGATGGCCGGCGGCTCGTCAGAACGGTTCGGATGCAAGGCGCGGAGGCCGAGGGCGACGGGAGCGGACTCACGTCCGTGACCAAGCCCGAGTGCCGAAAGCAACGCCGCAGACGGGCCGTTATCACGAGCCGCCCGAAATACGGCAAAGAAATCTTTGACATACTGAATAAATCAATCGGCAGCCGGAATCAGACTACTGATTCCATAGCGTGTCGCAAGATCTTTATACTCCTCCGACACCTTGAAGCTATCAATTAGCTGATTCAGCCTTTTGAGCAGAATCATATCATCGCGCCGGCAGATCCACGACTGAAACTGAGTGAACGAAATGTCGGTCGAAATATCCACATCCGGATAATCCGAAGCCATTGCCCGCGCAACGCTTTCGTTGACCACTGCACACTCCGCTTCTCCCACAGCAACCTTTATAAACAGCTGCTCGGACGTGTAGTCGAAATCGCTGTGGATCGTAATGCTGTCTCCGATCTCCTCCGACAGGTGACGCAGACGCCAGTAGGCAGGCGAACTCCCCTCGACCAGCACTTCTGCACCTGCAAGATCAAGCTGACTGCTGAAACGCACATCCCCGATACTGTCCCTTCTCTGAACGAGCACCTGCTTGTCCAGATATATATCCGACGTGAACACAAACGAAGAATCAAGATCCATTATACGGGCCATGCCCGACACCACTACGTCATACAGACCGTCGCTAAGACCTTCGAGAGCTTTTGTTGTCGAAGTGACCGGATGAAACTTCAGAGCAAGCCCCGAACTGTCGCCAAGTTCCCGCAACAGATCGTAGGAAAACCCACCGAGCGTGTCTGCATAGCGGTACATCGTCATCGGAGAATACGTGATAGCTACATCTATCGTATCACCACCCGACTTTCCGATACTCTTCTCTGTCCCGGGAGGCGGAGTGCTGCAATATCTGAGCGAAAACATCAGTCCGACCACAACGAATAGCAGTGCCGCATAGACAACCGCCTGTCCCTGCCGGGGCTTCAACGAATTCCGGTCGCGTCCCATCAGTTTGCGAAATCAACAGACACCCCCATCTGAAACAGACGCGGATTCATCGGATAGAGTGGCATCGAAAAATAGTTCTTGCCGGTCATACCCTGGTTTATATGACTCATCATCACATAAAAGCGCGCCTTCTTCAGCTTCATGTTGGCATAAAGATTCATGAACGGATAGCCTCCGGCCTTCGACTCCCGCTGGTTGACAAATCCCATTGTAGCCGGCTGGAAAGTCGGCGCATAATACTTGGTGTAGTAGTCACAGTCTATCCCGAATTGCACATGAAGCACACGCGCTATGATAAATTGCAGATATAGGTTCGAATAGACCGACAGCGTCGGCAATGCGAGAACCGATTTTTCCGACGAGGTCTGATAAAGCAGACGGTTGTCCCAATGAAGCGCCCGATAGTGAAAATTCTGATTCAGGGTAGCTGAAAACACCTGGATGCTGCCTCCATGTTGTGTCGGAAGCGACTGTTCGTTGAAATAGATGAGATTCTGGACATTCTCTACTCCGACACTGATCTTGGTCCCGCTATGTGGAATCGTCAGCTCTCCGCCGAAACGCAACCTCCTCGTCTTTGAAAAATCATTTTTCCATATAAAATAATTGGAAACATAATTATTCATAAGATATGGTGCCGACTCATTCGCGAATCGACCGAATGCTGTAATCGAAACACTGTCGCCCAACAGCTTGAACCGCGTCTGCACCCGTCCGTCGGCATAGACCTCTCCGGCTGCCGCTCCGACAAGCCCTATCTTTGCCGTTGCCTCGTAACGGAGCAGCGATCCCTGCTGTTTGGTCAGCTGCGCGCCGACCCAGAGAAGATTCTGCGAACCACGCGATTCAACTCGCGTGTCATATGGATAGGGTGTCAGCAGCGCCGGACGGTCTGCCCCGGCTATCTGAATCGTGTCCGGACACTGCCTGTATCGACGGATCTCATGAGTCAGGTAGGCCGAAAGCCCGGCTTTGGCATATTTATTGAACCCTTCGAGCAGCGAAATGCCGACCGTATTGCTCAGCGACCAGTAACTCGTAGGACTTTCGCTCGCTCCGGTCGTCAGATACTGGTTCTCCCAGAAATCCGATGCCTCCGAAGGAGATCCGTTATAAAAAATATGCTTCCCGTCGCGATAGTCCATAGTCCATATGAAACTCGTCACCGGAACATACGTCTTATGTTCGACTGTATCGCCGGGAATCGAATCGTTCGGAGGTGTGACTCGCCAGAATCCGACCTTATAGCGATGGTTCATGTAAAACTCCTGTCCCTTCAGACGTGTGCGGGCCGCCGATAGACGCGTCGGAATAGTCTTGGCGTTGATCGAAACCTGACCGCCCTGAAGCACCGCCGGATTCGTAATATAACGCTCGTCGGTTATACCGCCGTTTTGCTGGCTCAGACCATTGTTATGGTTGAAAAAAGTCTGGAGTTCATAGCGGTCTCCGACATACGAACCGGAAAATCCCCATGTGAGATTCTTGACAGCCTGATAGTTATAGGCGCCCTTTGAGTAAAGATAGTCAAGATTTGCGCCGATCTGCAGACGGCTGTTGACATTACCCGAGAACACTGCCTGGAGACGGTCCTGCTTATTTTCGCGGCCACCGCCCGTATTGTAGCTCATCAGCGTCATCGGAATGCGCGTGTTGTAGAACGTATGATCCCCTTCGACAGGACGCCAGTTGGCAACCGCATCTCTGAAAAAGAAAGGAGAGGCCGGCTGTTGGGAAAGATAATCCATATTGAGACCGGCGCCCCCGAGATTTCCAGTTGTCGCATAGGCGAGATACTCGTCGACAGGAACTGACCGCTGACCGTAGCCCTGAAAAAGCGTATCGATCGTAGTCGGCTCGTGAAGACCCAGAGGTGGCAGTATGTCCCACGCATATGAGGGCGCGACGACGCGCCCCTTGGCATTGGCGCTAAGCGGCAACAATGTTGTCACAAACGCTAATATGATGGCAAGTGTGTTGGTTCGTTTCATCGAACTGCAAAATTACAAAAAACGACCGAGAGTGCAAACGAATCAGAAATCAATTGTAAGCCTAACGTTAAGCTGTCGGCGCGTGAGATAATTCGGAACCGCATACTGGATATTGTTGACATCCGTAACCCAATAGTAGCTGCTGACATTCGAGACATCAAGAAGATTGAACACATCGAATCCGAGCCAGATGCTTTTGAAATAGCGAGCAATGCCCTCGCGCTGCGGCTCACCCTCCTTGACTGGCGTCAGAAGACCATACATCAGACCGATGTCGACACGCTTGTAGGCAGGCGTACGGAAATACCCCTTGTCACGCGACGAATGGGACGCGATCGCCGGCAGTCCGTCGGAGAAAATACCTCTCAGACTGAACTTAAGCTTGGGAAACTTCGGGAAATAATCTGTAAAATAAAGCGCCAGATTATAGCGGCGGTCGTTTGGCCTCGGAACTTTCACCCCACGCAGAGTCTCCTGAGTCTTCATCAAAGAGAAACTGAGCCATGAATCGCTGCCCGCCACAAACTGACCGAACAGCTTGAAATCAATACCGGTGGCAAAACCTGATGACTCATTGATTCCGCTATAGACGATTTTAAGATTGTCCAGCTCATAAGGAATCAGATTGCTCATCGCCTTGTAATATACCTCTCCCGAAAGCTTGAACGGGCGGTTGAATGCGCGGAACGTATAGTCCGCCCCGGCGATAAAATGCCAGCTGCGTGGCGATTTTATATCCGGATTGAGACTCACAACGGCATTGCCGTTGTCATCCGCCTCAATCGTTCTCAGCTCTTTATAATAAGGAGCCTGATAATATAGGCCGACTGCCGCTCTGAAAGCCCACGACGGCGAAGCCTCGGGTATGAAACCGACATTGACTCGCGGACTCAGAAGCAGCTCTTTGTTATAATCCCAGTAGCTCAGGCGCAGACCAGCATTAAGGTTCAGAAAACCGCCCGACGTCGCTATCCGCCAGTTATCCTGGAAAAAACCGCTGAACCTGGAACTCGACAGATTCTCATGAGCCGACAGATTATAGATAACCTTCAGCTGATCGGGAACTATCGGCAGCGAAAAACCCGCCGAATCTCTAAGCTCCCATTCACGGGAACGTTCCATGACACTCTGCCGGCGGAAACCGACCCCATATGTGAGATTGTGCCTGCCGACAACGCTTGTCCCCTTCAGCGACAGGTCTACCACAGAAGACTTCAGGCGGTTTCGCGCATGTTCATGATACCGGCCGACGCCAAGCTCTCCGCCGACACCTCCACCTCCTCCGGTACCCGCCTGGTCAAGCCAGTATTCGCCCGAAATGTCATAGGCAACCAGTTCGTTGGTCAGGAATGCCGACGCAAGCAGCTGAAGCGACGTAGCGCGCGATGGTGTGAATTCAAGCGTATAAGCTCCGAAATAGGTCTCGAATTTATCTTTCTCGTGTCCGTCGAAATAGACTTTAAACTGCTTTGCATCCTCCGCCGTTCCGAAATTCGTCGTTCGGTTGACAGGCGTGAACTTATAATCGTTGACCGAAATATTTCCGAGAACCGACATTTTCCATTTCGGTGAGATCTTCAGATTGAGAAAGGTCTGGTAGTCGAAGTAGCGTGGATCATATTCTCCCCTCGTTTCCAGAGAACTAAGCAATGAATTGTTGCGTTTGTAACGCACTCCGTGAAGCTGCGAGAAATGGCGTGAGCTCTGGCCGATAGCAAGATTTGCACCCATCAGACTGAGTCCGACCGATCCTTCAAACGACTCGGGCTGACGATATGTGATGTCAAGTGCCGACGACATCTTGTCGCCATATTCGGCCGGAAATCCGCCTGTCGAAAAGCCGATCTCACCGACCATGTTGGGATTGATAATCGACAGTCCTTCCTGCTGACCCGAACTGATCAGCTGCGGACGATAGACCTCGATGCCGTTGATATAGACCGAATTCTCATCATAAGTCCCACCTCGGACCGAATATTGCGACGACAGCTCATTGCTCGAGCTGACGCCGGCCATTGTCGAGATCATCGATTCGATGCTCCCGCCCGTAGCGTCAGCCGCCAGTTTATAATCGCCTGCGTCTAGCCGCTGGATCGAACCCGTCTGCTTCCGGATGTCGGTAACTTCAACCCCTTCCAGAACCTTGGTGTTCTCCCTAAGACGCATGTTTATTGTCAGATCCCCCTTCGGCCCGATGAGTGTGCGCGACTCCTCGTTGAATCCAATGCAGGAAAAGACTATGACAAGCGTATCTCTTGCCGGCGTCTGAATCCGGTAATCGCCCTCCAGACCTGTCGTGACACCGAGTGCGGTCCCCTTGATTCTGACAGTCGCAAACTCAACCGGCTTCGAATTCTGGTCGGTCACTTTTCCATGGATTATCACATCCGCACAAAAGCCACTGAGTGCCGTCAGCAGGAAAAACAAAATAGATGACAGGTATCTTCGGAAACGGAAATTCATCGTTATTCTATCGGTTTGTACCTTTAGATAACGCAGAATAGACCCAATAATTATATATTGCCGGGAGTAATTTCAGGCGCAAAGCCCAGACTTGGAGATTTCCATTCGTTTATTCCGGAGAATTTCGCTAATTTTGCAGGCGGTTGCCTCCGCCGGGAGAGCGCCGACTGATTAACCAAACGAATAAAGAAACAGATAATGAATATAGCGATTGTCGGAACCGGATACGTAGGCCTCGTCAGCGGAGCATGCTTCGCTGAAGTCGGAATCAATGTCACATGTGTCGATATTGATGAAAAGAAAATTGAGCGGCTGCTCAACGGAATAATCCCCATCTACGAGCCGGGGCTCGACACCCTGGTCAATCGCAATGTAAAGGAAAAACGGCTGAACTTTGTGACAGATCTGGCTGAATGCATCGATGACGTCGATGTCGTTTTCTGCGCCGTAGGGACTCCGCCCGACGAAGACGGCAGCGCCGATCTTTCTTATGTCGAAGCTGTCGCACGCAGATTCGGAAGCCTCGTGAACCGCTACACTATTTTTGTGACAAAAAGCACAGTGCCGGTCGGCACATCCCGCATTGTCCGGCGCGTGATCGAAGAAGAACTTGAAAAGCGTGATCTGAAAATAGATTTCGACATCGCCTCCAACCCTGAATTCCTTAAAGAAGGTGCGGCGATAAAAGACTTCATGTCGCCCGACCGCGTCGTCATCGGAACAGATTCGCCCCGTGCCCGCAAAGTGATGGAACGACTCTACCGTCCGTTCCTTCTCAACAACTTCCGAGTTATATTCATGGACATTGCCTCGGCTGAAATGACAAAATATGCGGCCAATTCAATGCTTGCGACCCGAATCTCCTTCATGAACGACATCGCCAACCTCTGCGAACTCGTTGGCGCAGACGTCAACATGGTCAGGAAAGGAATCGGATCAGACGCACGAATCGGCAACAAATTCCTCTATCCCGGATGCGGATATGGAGGCAGCTGTTTCCCTAAGGATGTCAAAGCGTTGGCTCAGACCGGACGCGCCAACGGCTACCGCATGCACATAATCGAAGCCGTCGAAGAAGTCAACGCCCTGCAGAAACAGGTCATTTTCAACAAGCTGAAGAGCAACCTCGGCTCACTTGAAGGAAAACGTATCGCCATCTGGGGCCTGGCATTCAAACCTGAAACTGACGACATGCGCGAGGCCCCGTCGCTCGTAGTGATCGACAATCTGCTCAAGAGTGGCGCACAGGTCATTGTCTATGATCCCGTCGCTATGGACGAATGCCGGCGTCGGATCGGCGATTGTGTCACCTATGTCCGCGACATGTATGACGCCGTCATCGACTGCGACGCAATTGCCCTGCTGACGGAATGGAAACAATTCCGCGTCCCGTCGTGGCGCGTGGTCCGTAAAGCAATGCGCGGCAATCTCGTTGTCGACGGACGAAACATCTACGACTCAGCCGAACTGCATGAAGAGGGATTCATCTACAAATGCATCGGAAAAGGCTGATCACTCCCTGATAACACTCGCTTTTACAAAAGGGCATCCGCAGTGGCCAGCAACAGCTCAATCGATATCGGTGCGATGTAAACCCATTGCACAGGCAATGTAGAAGAAAGATCAATTCCACCTGCATAACGGAACCAAATCTGCCGCAAGCGGGTTATTATAATATAATCACCCTTATATACATCCAGACATTATGAAAAAGGTCCTTTCACTCCTTCTGCTTGCAGTCATGACCGTTCTTCCAATGAGCGCCCGCGAACGCGTAACCACCAACGCCAGTGAGCTTCCCGCAGCCGCCAATGCCATTCTTCAGAAACACTTCCCAAAGACAAAGGTCAATCACATCAAAATCGAGTCAGGCACATTCGGCGGCACTAACTACGACGTCATTCTATCCAACGGAAATGAGATTGAATTTGACTCGAAGGGCAATATCAAAGAAATCGACTGCGGCTACAACTCCGTTCCGGAAGGCCTCATACTGAAACCGATCACTGACTACGTGCGCCGGAATTTCAAAGGCCAGAAAATTGTCAGCGTCGACATTTCACGCAACAGATATGAAGTCGAACTCTCCAATGGCGTCGAACTCGAATTCGACCGCGACGGATCGTTCCGAAAAGCCGACTATTAGCCCCCGTTCCCCAAGAATGTTCAGCCAATTGGTGCCTGAAATATTTACTGTCGTCTCATAGCGGGCTTGCTTGTCAGGTCCGGCTATGAGCCGATTGCCATCGGGCCTCCATAGGCAGCAATGGAAGATTACCTTTGAGGCACAAATCGAAAATACAGCACTGTTCAACAATATGAAATGGCAGTTGTGTATATAGCTACGCTCAACGAATAGCACTCCCAACCAATGCTATTCAGCAATAGGTAGGCTTATCGAAGCCTGCCCTTTATTGCT
>CAJUHM010000065.1:8403-8820 GCA_910586475.1 uncultured Muribaculaceae bacterium
ATTTGAACAAGTGAATTATAGCTATAAACAAATATGGCTCATCGCATATCCTGTAATGATGAGCTATCTTATTGAACAACTGATAAATATAACCGATGCCTTGTTCTTGGGGCATGTCGGCGAAATCGAACTTGGCGCATCCGCACTTGCCGGAATATGGTTCCTGGCAATCTATATGTTTGGTTTAGGGTTCAGTGTAGGACTGCAGGTTGTAATTGCACTGCGCAACGGAGAACAAAAATACGAAGAAACCGGGAAAACGTTTTTTCAAGGCTTGTGTTTCTTGCTGATCCTTGCGTCATTACTTTGTCTGTTGTCTAAGTTCTTTTCTCCACTCATTCTGAGGTCTCTGATCACCTCTACCGAAGTCTATAATGCAGTTATCATGTATCTGGATTGGCGTATAATCGGATTGTT
>CAJUHM010000066.1 GCA_910586475.1 uncultured Muribaculaceae bacterium
GTGTGCTCTTCCGATCTGGAAGCTATCGGCGACGGTAGAGTAGTGTGACAGAAAATAACCGCTCCGTCTTTTTGATGGAGTAAGGGTGAAAAGGCGAGGTAAGAGCTCACCGGGCAGCATAGCAATATGTTGTGCCGCACATCTTATGGGTTGCAAGGCCAAGTATACCGGCATCTAAGGGTTGCTCGCCCATTGTCGGGGGGTAGGCTGCTAAAACCGTATGGCGACATGCGGTTCAGATAAATGACGAAACGTGAGGCGATCCGTTCGCCTTGCCGACATAACCCGGCTTATCGTCCGGCTGTCTTTTTAATTCTCTTAGTTATGATAATCAATTCAGCACGCTTTGTAATAAGCAATTCAGACGTTAGGAAATGTCCTGACGACCAACGCCACGAATATGCTTTCATCGGTCGCTCCAATGTCGGCAAATCCTCGCTCATTAACATGCTGACTGGTCGAAAGAGCCTTGCGATGACATCTTCGACTCCTGGGAAGACACTGTTGATAAACCATTTCATGGTCAATGATGAGTGGTATATCGTCGACCTTCCCGGTTACGGCTACGCCCGTAGAGGTAAAGAAGGCCGCGAGAAAATTCAGAAGATCATAGAAAGCTACATCCTTAACCGCAGCCAGATGACGAACCTGTTTCTTCTGATCGATTCGCGCCACGAACCCCAGAAGATCGACATGGAATTTATTGAATGGCTCGGAGAAAACGGCGTGCCGTTCAGCATCGTGTTCACCAAAGCCGACAAACTCGGGAAAGTTGCATGCAAGCGCAACATAGCGTCATATTGCACCCACCTGCTCGAAATGTGGGAAGAACTGCCGCCGGTCTTTGTGACGTCATCTGAAACCGGCGAAGGTCGCGAGAACCTGCTCGATTATATTGAACAGCTCAACCGTCTTCCGTTGGAATAGTAGTCGGCCGACGCGTTCAACAAAAACGGCCGCACTCGTGTTATAGGAATAACAGATCTGCAATCGATTCTAATTCTTATAATACACAAAATTATGGAAGAAAAGAAAAAACGCTGTTGCTGTGGCAAAAAAACCAAACGCTCCAGTGAATCAGCATCTCAGGAATTTCCGGGCGTAGCAATCAATAAAGCCGACGGCAATGCCTGTTCTGAGGCATTGGAAAAGGAACGCACGCGCACCCTCAACAACAATCCGCGAAACAACGATCTCTGATCGCAACACATGTCCTGAGATTAAATTATCCGGGCAGCAGTTTTTCCGATAGAAAGGAGAAGACTGCTGCCTGTTCGATATGTTTGAGAAAATGTCTATTTCAAACTCAATGATAATCCGGAAACGCACCCCCGGCGGAACGCCCACATGTTCGATCCGAATGTCATCTGTCAGTTCGAAGTATCTGGCCTGATCTGTTCCGTGTCAATGATGGCGAGCCGACTGGTGTGATAAGAATTGTTAGCTTTGTGTGCAGAATATCATAGTTCAAAAAAATGAGAATAATAAGCTGGAACATAAACGGCATTGCCTCCAAGTTCGAAGAATTGCGGCAGCTCGTCAGGTCTTACGATCCGGATGTTGTCTGTCTGCAAAAAGTACGATGTAATAAACAGCGTAATCTGTTTGGCATTGACGGTTACCATATGCTGTATGAACCCTGTGATTCCGGCGGTTGGAGTGGAGTGATGATGTATGTCAGAATCCTGAATGAACGGCGCTGTCCGGAATCGCCCTCACTTCCACAACGGATACCAACCCCCGAATTAAGCCGGGGTGGGCATTTGCAGGTCTATGACTGCCGTGACTTCGTTCTGATAAACGCCTATGTCCCGTTCGCAAACTTTTCGATCAGCGGAGCTGTGGCCGATCGAAAGCAATGGGACGCTGCCTTCCGTTTGTTTGCGCAGAAGGTCTCTCGCATTAAACCTGTTGTGATCAGCGGAGATCTGAATGTCGTCCACACGGTCCGCGATTCATGCGAGAGCCGCATTGAGCAGAATCGGCCAAACTTTACCGGCTGGGAACGCGAAAATTTCAACCGGCTGTTGGCCTATTGCACCCTTGCTGACGCCTTCCGAATCTTTCATCCAGAACAACAGGCGGCTACCTTCTATGGCGCCTATCGGCAGACCGGGATAGGCAACCGCCTTGACTATTTCCTTATGAGCCGGGCTTTGCTTTCCCGGTTGTCCTCTTCTGAGATCCTGACCGATTTTGGCAGCGGTCAGAGTGTACCGATACTTCTTGATCTTGATCTCGTATCATTCTGTCAGTCAGAGCTGTCGCCGTAGAAAGGGGAGGGGATACCTCTGCGAATCGCATATTTGCATAGAAATCGAAAAATCATTATATTTGCAAAAATTAATCCCCGATTTAACATCAAACAGATATGAAAAGTTTTCTCACCACAGCCGTTGCTTTCCTTGTAATCTGGGCGTTTTCATTCGTGATGATCCTAACCATTAGCGCAATAACCGGACGTTTTGAAACGACTGACGTGTGGCACTATCTGATCATTGGTTTCAGCGCGGCTTTGGCCGGATGGCTCGGGCCGATTATCTCAAAGAAGTTAATGAAACGTTTCTGAAATATGGAAATCCGAATCAATAAACACATCGTCGTCACCGGCCGCAAACTCTGTTTTGTAGCCGCAATCATATCTCTCATATGCTCCATCTATTGGATCACACTTGCTCTTGTCTATGATGAGACACATCTGCCATCGCTATTAAGCTCCGTCTGCTGTTCAATGATCCTCATGAGATTCAGCCGCAAAAGCAAAGAAGCATCGCACTCCGACAATTAGCATATAATAAACTCTATGAACCGTTTCCCAATCTTTATCGCAATGTTATTCTACTCCGTAGCAACGCTGAGCGCGCGGACAATCAGTGGTATAATACTCTCCTCAAAAGACTCGACAGCTGTTGTCGGAGCAAACTGCCGCCTGCTGTCAGGCGGAAAGCAGATCGCAGCAACCGTCGCCGGAACCAATGGCGATTTTTCTTTGGAGACAGATCTGAAAACTGCCCTGAATCTTGAAGTGCTGATGACAGGCTACTCATCGACAGCCATCATAATTGAATCCGGTGCAAAAAACTATAATCTGGGCACAGTCTTCCTTGACGAAGGAATTGAACTCGAAGGGGTAACAGTCACCGCAAACACTGTCGTCAGGTCGAAAGGGCGCACCATCGTCTATCCTGCGGGTGAGGACGTCAAAGCCTCAGCTACCTCCTTAAGTCTATTCCAGAAGCTTCCACTCCCCGGACTGCTGGCGAATCCGATCAACCGCACCCTCGCGGTAGACGGAGGTACACCGGTCATACTTATCAACGGTGTGCCCTCCTCGATTGAAGATCTCAACTCTTTGCAACTGAAAGAGATAGAGAAGATCGAATATTCGCGCTTCACACCGGCCCGCTACGCAGATTCCGGCAAGTCAGGATTCTTGAACATAACCTTGAAGAAGAGAAACGACGGAGGCCAGATCTACGCTTGGGGCAGAAGTGCCCTCACAACTGCGTTTGTCGATGGCAACGTTTCGGCTTCCTACCACCAGGGGCCGTCGCAGTTTACCCTACAGTACCGTCCCTCATGGCGCAACTATCAGAAAGTCTACGACAACAAGACCGGCAGCTATATCGGCGACGATTTCCGCGTTGATCTGGAGGAACACGACAGAAATCCGTTCAATTACAATTATCAGGCACTGAAGGCCAAATATGATTTCAGTCCGAGTGTCAAAACACTGTTGTCGGCAACCTTCAGCATAACACCGAATCATAGCAAGAGTCGGTCCGTTGCCCATACGTCCGACTCGCAGCTCGGCGACTACGACAACTGCAATCTGTCGACAACCAAAGAGCTTTCCCCCTCGTTGGACCTCTTCCTCCGCCATGATTTCAATGAAAAGAACTCTTTGGAAGCTCAGATTGTCGGCACTTTGAGCTCGAGCGACTATCGCCGCGACAATAATTATTTCTTCCCCGACGCGACAGAAGAATCATACATCATGAACGTCGACAGCCGTCGACGCTCACTCATCTCCGAGATCAGCTACATCCATTCATTCTCCGAAAGGGCTTCGCTTTCAGCCGGTTATCAGAATACTGTCTCAAACAGCACGAACACATATCTCTCATCAGACTATAAACCGGTCCTGACCGAAAACAACAACTATGCCTACTTGCGTCTTGGCCAGCAAGTAGGCAAATTCTATTTTGCTGTTGCAACAGGTGCAAAAATGTTCTGGATCAACAACGATGTCAACCGCCGTCATTTTGTCCGCAATCTTTCGAGTGCGCAGATCTCGTGGTCCGTCAGTCAGGCATGGAGCCTTCAGGGCACGTTCCGGTATTCGCCTTCAATACCTTCGCTCACGGCTCTGACCGATTATCCTCAGCAGACAACTCCCTATCTCATTTCCAATGGCAATCCCGATCTGAAAGTTGCTGAAAACTTCCTTTACAGCATCGGTGCCGATTACTCCTACCGCAAGCTCCAGGCATCCTTCCGCTGTGTCTATTCCAACACAAACAACAGTGTGGTCAGCGACGTGACCTACATGGGCGACGGGCATTTCCTGTCTCAGTCCGTCAATGTTCGCTACGGACGCGTGTTCCGCAACGACCTGACCATGCGCATTAGCGGCATTAGCGGATTCGGGGCCAACCTTTATCTGTGCCTGTGCCACTATCAGACCGCCGGTGCTGACTGGAAACATAAGCTGACATCTTTTGACGCGAGCCTTTCGGTTTGGTGGAGTAAAGGGCCATATACCATCTCATACTGGCGCAAGATTCCCGGCCGATATCTCATCGGTCACTATGTCGGCAAAGATGAGAACGGCGACGCTCTTCAGTTTGATTGGCAGCCGAATAAACACTGGACCGTAGGAGCAAGTTGGATGTATATGTTTGACTCGAAAGGGACGCGCTATCCCGCATGGGACTACTCCTCGGTCAATCCCTCCTATCGCGAGCGCTATATCCGGAACAACAGCAACATGGTTGTCCTATCCGTCAGCTATTCGACCGATTTCGGCTCGATTTTCCGCACTGCCCGCCGAAATCTGAACAACTCCGACAGCGGATCGTCACTGCTCAAACTCTGATCCCTTCTCTTCCCCTCTTAAATCTGATCGCGCTGTGTCAAAATTCAGAAATTTGACACAGCGCCTCGTTTTTCCTGCCGGATGGCGAGGGCGTTGTCAGAATGGTTCAGACGGTAGACGCATGAGGGTGATGGGAGTTGACTGACGTCAATGACCGAACCCGAATCCCTTTGGCGACGACCCCGATGAGCCATTATGACACACCTTCATCAGCTGGCGGCATCCTGCAGCGCGCCGGACTACAGAATCTCCTGATCGATGTTCAGAATATATGTTGCTGTTTCTCCGCTCTTTTTCTTCACCTCATAGGTCGTTCGGCCGCTTAGCTTAAGACCTCGGCGCTGCTCTTCCCATGGGATCTCTTTGACCGGACGTCCGTTGATCGACAGGATAATATCTTCAATCTCAAACCCCGCCTGCTGCGCTATGCCGCCGTCATAGATGCTGCTGACAATCCAGCCGTCGGTTATATCCGTTCGGTCTATATAGCCTATCTGAACACGGGAGCTACGCTGATATGATTTATCACAATTATCATTGCGGCGGGCATACAACGAATTGCCCGGAGCATCTATTATCAGATCATAATGACATAAAATCTCGTTCCCGATAATGCCAACATGCGGACGCTCAGACAAAGACCCCTCTGTATTATAAGATGCGGCGACAACGACATCCCGCAGTTCGTCAAGGAACTTGAATGATTCGGCTCTGAAGTTAACATCCGTGCCATCACCTCTGACACCCATGTTTGAATAGTAGCACTTTGCCTGTGGTTTTCCATCCAGATCAATCGACTTCAGAGCTGCATTCGTAGGAATATCAGTGCTCCCGCAACCTAAATCCAGACGGAAAGACCCTTTGACCGTCTGGGTTGAATCAATCTTCAGTTCACATTCAATATCGATGCGGTTATCATTGAACTTTGCTGGCAGTCGCATATATCCCTCGAGAATTGTAGGTGTTATGCCGTCGAGTGGAAGCCGGTAACCGTCGGAATAATTGACCATCAGCGGACGATCGAAGACGGCATTGTTGCCTATCATTCCGTCGGCATGACGCCCCAGAATCTCGCGCAGATTGATAATCGGCGTTATATGCTCCTTATAGTCAACGCTTCCGATCTTCAGCGGGATTGAATCGATAATGACCGGAATCGTTTGCACACCGTCGTTGCCCGCACCGCCCATTCTGGCTTTGCCTTTCTTCAATGGCAACTGGCCGAACGTCGACATATCGACATAGTCCTTATCGAGATACAGCCGGTCTGCACCTGTATCATAGATAAGTGACATCGGGATCGTGTCCATTGCCACGCCCTGAATATACACATGCGAATCAAGAATAAATGGCATAGCCTCCGCAGGCAGCCCCCTTTTCGCTATCGTTTCCGGAGTTTGTGTGGACAGCCCGGCTGTTGTCAGAGCCAGAAACGCGCTCGCCAATAGCTTAATTTTCATGGTTATAGTCTGTAATTACGCGGCAAATATAACTTTTTTTCTTTATCCGTGTAATTTCTTTGCGGTTTTTGCGTCATAAGTAAGTAGTGAAGATCCTACCGTTCATTCTTTATTGTTCGCACTGTTTAAATCCAAACACTCTCTTACTTATATCAAAAAAGCTCTTTATGATTTCAAACAGGACAAAACGAAATATTTGGCTTGCGCTTAGTGTCGTAACTTTCGCATGTGTAATTTCCCGCGCTATTAATGTCGTCGCAGGCACATCCGAGTGGTGGAAGCTGTTTTCTGTCACTATTATATTTGCCGTAGTATTCAAATGCTATCGTGCTTATCGTAAGGCTGTAAAAGCCGGAAATCTATTCGGTAAAGTAAACCCGTTCTGATGAAAACTGTCTATCGCTCTAAAATTGACTGGTGGGTCTGGATTGTAACGGTTGGCTTTCTTGTCGTGATCTGGCTGTCGGCCAGCGGGATGCCATGGTGGTATGTGATTTTTGTCTGCTGCAGCATGACATTGCTTTACGCTTTGCTTATGTTTGGCTGTTGGTATGAGATTGATGGCGATGATCTTGTCATATATCAGTTTTTTCGGCCGACGCGCCTGCCTGTCTCTAAAATCAGGGACGTAAAAAAGACAACTGGCTACCTTGCCACTGCTGGCATGTCTCATCTTCGGGTGTCTATCATCCTCGACCGTTCTGTCTTGAAAAGTTGTGCTCCGGTTGAAATCTCGCCGAAAGACCGCGACGGGTTCATCGCGCAGCTTATCTCAATCAATCCCGGCATCAAAGAGCTGCAATGAACATCCGGCAGCTGTTGCAACAACGTATCAATCTGCCGCAGATCGGAGATGTCGTATCCTGGGCTTCCGGAAATCCGGACAACCTTTCCCGACTGTGGGATTTTGTTTGTTCCGCCGACAGGCTCACAAGTCTGAACGCACTTTGGGCAATGACACATCTGCCGCAATCAGACTCTGAATGGATTTTGTCTCTACGCGACAGCATGATCAATATGCTGCTGACCGAAAACGACACCGGGAAAAAGCGAATGCTTCTGCAGATTCTCCGAGCGCAGGAATATGACATTGACAGTATAAGAACCGATTTTCTTGACTTCTGTATGTCGAAGATAAATTCGGAAAGCGAACCATACGCGATCAGATGTTTCTGCATTTATGCAGCATTCAGGATGTGCCGGCATTTTCCCGAACTGCTTGTCGAACTCGAGCAACATCTTGAAATGTTGTCATATCAGTCGCTCTCTCCCGGTCTGAAGAGCGCTCTGAGGCAGACAAACGAAAAAATTAATAAACTGAAAGGTTAAGGCCTCGTTTCTGAATATTTGTTAGCGCTGGGGTGGGGCGATGGCTTATGCCACGTACAACAGAGAATAAACATGACGGTGACGAATTCCGGATGAATCTGAATTATACGAACCGTAAATAACGTGAGTTCGATATAAGAATTCAGTTATTCAATAATAAAACAATCAGCC
>CAJUHM010000067.1 GCA_910586475.1 uncultured Muribaculaceae bacterium
GATGCCATATGACAATGTGTGGGGCGGCGGGGGGATGAAAAAGTCAGAGGGGAGGGTGAACCTCAGGGCGGGGACGGTTGTTGTGACATCGGTGTCGGAGCGCGGGACACGACAAAATGTCACCCGACGATGGCAGAAAGTCTGTCACAATGGCGCACTGACGCTCCCGTGGTTTTTTGGCACAGTGATTGCATGAAAGAAACAGTGAGCGGCTTTCCAGAAATGCCGGGTGCGGCTCCCCGTAGAATTAAATCAAATAATCATTAAACATAAAACAGAAACTAATTATGAATCTTCAACCGTTAGCTGACCGCGTGATCGTTCTTCCTTCACCGGCCGAAGAAGTGACCGTCTCGGGCATCATTATCCCTGATTCCGCAAAGGAAAAACCTCTTAAGGGCAAAGTCATGGCAGCCGGCAAGGGCACCAAGGACGAAGATATGATCCTTAAGGAAGGTGACGAAGTCATCTTCGGAAAATATGCCGGAACAGAAGTAGAATTCGAGGGCGAAAAGTATCTGATCATGCGTCAGAGCGACGTTCTCGCCGTTGTAGTCGGCTAAGTCCGTTCATTTTCATTCTCTAACAGATTCTAAAACAACAACCAAAATGGCAAAAGAAATAAAATTTGAGATCAAGGCTCGCGAAGAGCTGAAAAAAGGTGTTGACGCTCTGGCTGATGCAGTGAAGGTCACACTCGGCCCGAAAGGACGCAATGTAATTATCGAGAAGAAGTTCGGCGCACCCCACATCACGAAGGATGGTGTTAGTGTGGCACGCGAAGTTGAACTCGAAGATCCGTTCCAGAACATGGGCGCGCAGCTCGTCAAGGAGGTCGCTTCGAAGACCGGCGACGATGCGGGCGACGGCACAACTACCGCTACAGTGCTGGCTCAGGCCATTATCAATGTCGGTCTGAAGAATGTTGCGGCCGGCGCAAATCCGATGGATCTCAAACGAGGCATCGACAAGGCTGTCGGCATCGTTGTCGAAGGCATCAAGGGAATGGCCGAAGAGGTCGGCGACGATTTCAAGAAGATCGAGGATGTCGCCCGCATTTCAGCCAACAATGACGAGGCTATCGGTCATCTGATTGCCGAGGCTATGAAGAAGGTTAAGAAAGAGGGTGTCATCACTGTCGATGAGGCCAAGGGAACTGAAACGACAGTCGATATTGTTGAAGGTATGCAGTTTGACCGCGGATATATCTCTCCCTACTTTGTGACCAACACGGAGAAAATGGAGTGTGAGATGGATTCTCCCTATATCCTGCTTTTCGACAAGAAAATTTCTAACCTCAAGGATCTTCTTCCGATTCTCGAAGCGAGCGCCCAGAGCGGCCGTCCGTTGCTGATCATCGCTGAGGATGTCGACAATGAGGCTCTTGCGACGCTGGTTGTCAACCGTCTGCGCGGTTCGTTGAAGATCTGTGCGGTCAAGGCTCCCGGATTCGGCGACCGTCGTAAAGAGATGCTCGAGGATATCGCAGTGCTCACCGGCGGAGTCGTTATCTCAGAAGAGAAGGGCATGAAGCTTGAAAGCGCTACAGTCGATATGCTCGGCCGCGCCGAAAAGGTTGAGGTGAACAAGGAAAATACGACTATCATCAACGGACTCGGTTCGAAAGAGGCCATTGCCGGCCGTGTGGCTCAGATCAAGGCTCAGATCGAACAGACAACGAGCGATTATGATCGTGAGAAACTCCAGGAACGTCTTGCCAAGCTTGCAGGCGGCGTGGCTGTTCTCCACATCGGCGCTCCCTCGGAGGTCGAGATGAAGGAGAAGAAGGATCGCGTTGACGATGCTCTTTCTGCAACCCGTGCGGCGATTGCCGAAGGTATCGTTCCGGGCGGAGGCGTTGCCTATATCCGCTGTGTGGAGAAACTTGACGGTCTCAAGGGTGAGAACGACGACGAGACAACTGGTATTCTGATCGTGCGCCGTGCGATCGAAGAACCGCTCCGCCAGATCGTTGCCAATGCCGGTGTCGAAGGTGCCGTCGTTGTCCAGAAAGTCAAGGAAGGCAGCGGCGACTTCGGCTACAATGCCCGCGCTGACCGTTATGAAAATCTTATGGCCGCCGGCGTTATCGACCCCGCCAAGGTTACACGTGTGGCTCTCGAGAATGCAGCTTCTATCGCAGGCATGTTCCTCACAACCGAATGTGTTATCGCTGAGAAGAAAGATGAAAACGCTGCAGCTCCGGCAATGCCTGCTCCCGGCATGGGCGGTATGATGTAATCAGATTCCTTCCCGAATAAAAAAAAGAGGGGGGTGTCATAATGACTCGGATGTGAGTCGCTATGACACCCCCTTTTCTTTTTTATTATAACGGAATTTCGTGAGGGGTGGATCCGGCTGGCGGTCAGCGTAGGAGTGAGAAGTAGCGGTCTGCCACCATGCGGCCGATCAGGAGTTCGCGGTCGGCGTCAAGAAACTGTCTGACATATTCGTGGGCATGGCTGATAATGGCTTCGGCTTCGTCGGGATGGTCAAGATAGTAGCGGAGCTTTTCCGGCAGGTCGGAATAGTCGTCGCGCACTTCAATGTAGTGGTAGTCGCCGACGAGGCTACCCTCCATGAACCATGATTCGATTTTCGGCCGCGGCATGACGGCTATCGAGTTTGACGACATGACCCACTTGAGATTAGTCGCGACGTCGTGTCCCTCGATGGTTGCGATGAATTTATAGTTGAGCTGTTCGGCAACGGGAATGTAGTTTTTGATGAATTCCCGGTCGGTCACGTATTCGTCGTCGTTGACTTGCCCGGCGTCGCACAGGGGGTGGTTGTGGAAAAGTTCGAGAAAGGCTGTGCGGTGGGGCTGGTTGCGGACGATGTTGCGGAACATCAGCAGCGGTTTCTTCTCGCTGTAGGGGATCGTGTCGCTGACAAAAGAGAAGTGGCGCACGCTGTTTAGCCGTGCAAGCACGGAGTTGGAGCAGGCGCCTTCGCCCACGATCGGACGGGCTTTGACGAACTGGGGTGATGCAGTCTCGAAGTCAATGTCGCCGAATGTGTAGCAGAAGCGGTCGGTCGGGCGTCCGATGCGTACGGTCGGGAACAGGTCGAGAAAGTAGCTTGAAAAACGGTGCTTGCCGCGCCAGGGGAAACGGAAGCGGCGCACTTCGACTGATCTGTCGCGATCGATGACGGCCTCGGGCGAGAGCCGGACATAATAGCTGACGCGGTTTTCGGCGTAGGCCCTTTCGCTGTCGCTCAACGCAGCGAGCTGCCGACGGAAGCGGAAGCGGAAAATTGCGGAGGGGAGAAAATAGCGCCCGAAGCCTCCGGCAAAGAAGCGGAGACGTCGGGTGAATTTTTCCAGTGAGTGGAGATCGGAGCGGATTCTCATTTTCCGTTGAGATATGCTTCAACGCCGGCGATGTCCTTCCGGTTGTCGACGGAGAGTGACTTGCAGTGGCAGTTGTAGTAATATATCGGCATGTGGTTTTCGATGAAACGGAATGAGTCGTTTTCTTCGATTTTTTCGATCGGGCCGCGGGGGGTGTTGTGATAGAAGTCGAGGGCTTTGCGGGTGAAGGCACCTACGCCGACGAATTTATGGAAGACATAGTCCATCGCTCCTTTGGGATAGGGTATCGGGCTGCGTGAGATGAAGAGGCAGCGGTTGTCGGCAGCGGTTACGATCTTCAGGTTTGTCGCGTCGACGACTTCGACCGGATTTGTGAAGTCGGTCATCAGGTTGCTGACAAAGAAGTCGTCGGGCTTGAGCCCGTCGGGGATACACTGGATGATGGCGTCGCGTGTCAGCAGCGGCTCGTCGCCGTTGACCATGACGTAGAGGTCTGCCGGAATGACAGTCGAGACTTCGTAGAGCCGTTCGGTGGCAGTGTCGTGGTCGGAGCGTGTCATGACCACTTTTGCGCCGAAGCTTTCGGCTGCCGCACGAATCTTTTCGGAGTCGGTGGCAACATATACCTCTTCGAAGATTTCAACTTCCTTGCAGTGTTCATAGACCCATTGGATCATCGGTTTTCCAAGGATCAGGGCGAGCGGTTTTTCGAAGAAGCGGGTTGATTCGGCGCGGGCCGGTATGACGCAGATGGTTTTCATTTCGTTATGATTGGATGTTGTGTGATTATTCTGATTTTGTGGTCTGAGGCGATGTGTCAGACTGGGTTTGCTGAGGGTCTGGGAGGGTGTAGCGCCATCGTTTATGTGACCACAGCCAGTAGGGGGGCTGTCGGCGTATTGTTGCCTCGAGCATCCGCATGTAGGCATGTGAGACGGGATAGCTTTCGCCGTCGGCCTCAGTCGGCTCGATCGGTTTGAATGTGAGTCTGTAGTGGCCTCGTTTCAGTTTTTCGACATCGAGGTAGAGGTAGCGGGCGTTCAGGCGGTTGCCTATTTCTTCGGCGCCAACGTTGATGATTGTTCCGGGATGGTTCAGGAAGTTCATGAAGTGGCGTGAGCGCGAGTGGTTCGGGCTGTGGTCGTCGAGAATGCCGACAATGAAGCTTCCCTTGCGGCTCAGTCCGAGAAGGGTTCTGAAGGCTTTTGACTGAGGAATGTTGAGGGCATTGAAGCGTGATCTGATGCGGAGCATCAGTCTGTCGAATGCATGGTCACGCAGCGGTTTGTAGATCTGTGCGGTCACTTCCGGGCTTTTGAAGTGGAGCGTTATCGAGGGCACCCATTCCCAATTGCAGAAGTGGCCCAGATAGAGGAAAACAGGCGCTCCTGTCGCAGCAGCTTCCTCGACGAGGGCGGCATTTTCGACGATGACCCGGCGTCTGATCGATGATGTCCTGATCGACAGTAGTTTGATCGATTCGACGATGTTGTCGGAGAGCTGCCGGTAGAATTCCTTTTCGATGCGTGCAATCTCGTCGGCGGATTTTTCGGGGAATGAAGTTGCGAGGTTTTCGCGGATGACTTTCGCCCGATAATGGAGGCAGCGGTGGAAAATGAAGCATAGGCCGTCGCTGATTAGGTAGAGGACCGGCAGCGGTAGCCATGCCAGCGGCATGAACAGGGCAAGATATAGCACGTATTTTATTTTTTCTCCCATAGACAGCGTTCGATAGATTCGACAATTCTTGCGGTTGCGCCGACGTTTTCGCTGACGTAGGCAAGCGCTTTTTCGCGTGTTTCATCAAGCCGTTCGGGAGTCATTGATGCGATCCACTGCGAGAGTTGCGCGGGGGTTTCGACTATTGCTCCGATGCCGCGCTCGATCAGCTGGTTCGGAGTGATCTTCCGTTCGATGCGCGGTCCGAAGCTGACGGGCAGTCCGTAGACAGTCGCTTCGATAACGCTATGGAGCAGCGGTGTGAATCCTCCTCCGACGTAGGCCATCGAGGCGTAGCGGTACATGTAGGCGAGCTTGCCGACGCAGTCGACGATCATGACGCGCAGGTCGGTGAGATCGGATTTGGCCGTGAGCTGTGAATATCGGGCTGTCGGGCCGTCGAAGGCATTTTCGATTGCGGCGATCGATTTCGGGGTGACATCGTGGGGAACAATGACCACTTTCAGTCCGGGGTGGTCTCGCAGGGCATCCGCGACCAGCTGCAGGTCTGTTCTGTCGCTGAGACTTCCGGCCATGAATAATTTTGCGCAACGATTTTCCGAGAAGCGTTCCATCACGGGATCTGTCCAGTCGGTGGAGGCGACCAGTGCGGCGTTGTCGAAGAGCGGGTCGCCCGAGATTTCGACGTTGTCGCAGCCAAGCGACCGGAGATTGATGAAAGAGTTTTGGTCGAGGACGAAGAATTTCCGGTAGGTCAGCAGGGCTTTGCGGAAAATTTTACCGTACCAGCGGAAGAAGGGTGCGTTGTTGCGGATGAGCGCCGAGACAAGGAATGTCGGGACGGAGCGGAATTTGAGTTCCTGCAACATGTTCGGCCAGTATTCGGAGACGAGAAAAACGGCCGCTTTCGGGTTGACGGCTTCAAGAAATCCCCGGACATTGGCGCGGGTGTCGAGAGGGAGATAGAAGACGTGGTCGATTCCGGGATGGCGGTCTTTCATGACACGGTAGCCCGAGGGAGAGAAAAATGTCTGGACAATGCGCACATTTCCGGCGGCTTTCAGACGCGTGATGAGTGGTCGGGCAATGGCGAACTCGCCGAGTGATGAGGCGTGGAACCACACAACCGGCGCGTCGGATTGCGACTCGTTCATTTCGGCGGCGATCCGTCGAACAAGTCCGACTCTTCCTTTGACGAATTCGGGGAACTTACGGCTGACAGTCGCGGGGAGACAATGGGCGTAGACCTTCAGGGCCGCGTTGACCGTATTGACCGCTATGTTGTATTTTATATTCATTTCCGATGGCCGCTTGGGGAATGCAAAATTAGCGAAAAAAATCTACAAACATGGTTGAATGCCCCATAAAAACTCCCGGCAGTGGCCTGACAGGACAAAAAAGTCCCGTCTGACACTCTCAGATGAGGAAGCGGATGATCCCCTCGGGGGCGTCGCTGACGGGAAGAAATGTGTCGGAGCTGAGGTTGCGGATGGTTTCGGAAGTGGCGACCGGGCCAGTCAGAATCTCACGCAGGAGCAGTCCGCGGAGCTGTTTGAGCCGGTTTGAGCGGGGGGTGCGTGTCGATGAGCCTTCTGAGATCTCGCGGAGGTCGATCCTGTAGATTTCGGCGCATGATGCAATGCGCTTCCAGTCGAAGCATTTTGCGGCGTCGGCGGGCATCAGGTCGATGATTTCAGTTGAACCGGATTCTTTCAGTTCTGTCAGCAGACGGTCGGTCAGTTCGTTGCGCCAGAAGGCTGTCAGCGGTCCGCCGCAGGGTGCTACGCGTGAGGTGAAATCGAGCCGATAGGGTTTTATGATGTCGTCGGGACGCAGCCATCCGTAGAGCGACGAGACGATCCGGACCATGCTGGCTGCTTTTTCCTTTGCTTCTGTCGGGAGTGTCGTGAAGTCCAGAGCTTTGAATACGACTCCCGTGAAAGCTTCGATCGCTCTCAGACCGGATGATTTGTCGGGGAAGTCATAGATCATCGAGCGGGAGCGTGCGGCAAGTGCTGGACTTATCTTGACAGCTTCGGCGATGGCTGAGGCCGGCATTTCATGCATGCGGGCCATTATTTCGGCGGCTTTTGTTTCAAAGACCGGTGTGTGGCGGTCTGCGGTCCCGGGATCGACTTGTCTGAGGTCGGCGCGCATTGTTTTTGATTCGGCAATGAGGCAGATCATTTGTTTGTCAGAGTGTTGGGTTTTCGAGATGCAGCAGGAACCGTTTGGCTTCGAGTCCGCCGCGATATCCGGTCAGAGAGCCGTCGGCGGCTATGATGCGGTGGCAGGGGATGATAATCGACAGGGGGTTGCTGCCGACAGCGCCGGCAACGGCCCTGACGGCCGAAGGTTTCTGCATTCGCCGTGCAATTCCGAGATAGGATTCTGTGGCGCCGCAGGGGACTGTCGACAGTGTTTCCCAGACCTGTTTCCGGAAGTCAGTTCCTGATAGCCGGAGCGGAATTGAAAATAGACGTAGCTTGCGCGCAAAGTATTGGTCAAGCTGGCCGCGGGCGGTTTCCAGACAGGGTGTTGTGCCGCTGACGGCCGTTGCAGCCAGGCTGCGCTCAAGTCGGGCGAGAAGCCAGGCGTGGCGGGGAGCTTCGGCCCAGTCGCAGAGGCAGAGCTGTCCTTCGAATTCGCCGAGCCGCAGAGGGCCGGCGGGAGAGTCGTAGATTGCAGTCGTTATGATGCGTCGCTGATTCATGTTGCCGCAAAGATAGTGGAAAAATCGCTTTCCGCAATGGGCTGTCAGAGTCCGTCCCAGGGCTGACGCATCTTAATTTTTTACAACATCAAAACTTTTTAAGGCATAA
>CAJUHM010000068.1 GCA_910586475.1 uncultured Muribaculaceae bacterium
ACTATTTATATTGGTAAACTGCCGTTAAGTTTATTTAAGATGCGTCTGCCGTGCAGATAATTCCAAATGGATTGCCGGTCCAATCTGGGATCTTACATGCTATAATCGCGATAAGACAGACTATACCTTCAGAATGAAGGCTCACTATGGGTTCACTCCGCATTGGATTGGTGAGATCATTCGGTATAAAAATTTTTGTGAATCAGTCGAGTCGGTCTGGAATGAAGTATATCCAGAGAGGCTTTCAGAAATATATGACGAGATTGATGAAACGGTTATTCCCCTTGACAAAGCCTGGAAGAATGATTGTGCCAGGTGGAATGACGATCCCAAACAGACTGCGAACCTAAGAGCTCTTAGAATAAAGAATGCTCTGCGCCGCAATATCGAATGGTTCAACACCCATCTTCCGAAGTAGATTAACCTTAATTATATTGTAGTTATGAGGAGAATTCCGTAATTTTGCGGTGTCATTGAAACCTATGAGAAGTCCGTTGAAAGTCCTAATATGCAGTTTGGCGCTGATTCTGTCGGTGCTTTCAACGGTATTGCAATATCATAGTCATGACTGTCTGGGACATTTCAGCATTGACATGCTTTCCTGCCAGCTGTCTTTAGGTTGCGCGGACAATTGCCCATGTCAAGTTGAGACGAGCCATAAGAATTGTAATCATCCGCATTCGTGCTATGACTCGCACAGACATCAACATGACAAAGATAATTGCGCTCTTCACCTCGATAATATCAAACCGGGCAACCGAAATGCTCAGAACGCTTCGACTGTTTGCCTCACACTCCTGCCGATCATGTTTAATAGTGACCCACCTTGCAATGAGTCAGGCAGGTGTTGTCGCAATCATGTGTGGTGCCGGGCTACGATTCTTTCAGAACAGGATTTTATTTGTTTAGCGACCCCTTTGCGAGGGTCCCCCACGGCTGAGATTGCGTAACAGCATTCTTTTCAGTCACCGCCGCTGTCAGCCGGCGAAACTTAACAAATAAAACTGATCTCAATGAATAAAAAGCATATTATTTTTGCGGCTGCAGCATTGATTGCCGCAACCGTTTCGTGTAAACAACATGAAAACAATAGCTCAGATGAGCATGATCACTCTCATAATACTGAGGCAGCCCCAACGGAAGAAGAGCACAAGCATGGCGAAGACGAAATTATCATAGAGCCAGAAGAGGCTGCAAGATTTGGCATAAAGACAGAAGAAATCACACTTAAGCCTTTCACTTCGACCATCCGCGTGACAGGCCAGTTAATGCCTTCTACAACTGACCCCGGAGCAATTTCAGCTTCAACATCCGGAATTCTGACCTTTACCACTCCCCTTTCGGTCGGATCAAAAGTCTCAAAGAACCAGGTTGTGGCCAAGATCGCAGCCCGTTCAGCCTCGGGTGATAACCCCAACGCAATGGCATTGGCTGCAGTCAGTGCTGCAAAGCGTGAGCTTGACAGAATCCGTCCGCTGCTTGACGACGGAATAGCGACAATGAGCGAATACAATGCAGCGCTTGCCGCATATGAATCAGCGAAAGCATCTGTCAGCCAGAGTTCTATTTCTGGAAATGTAGTAAGCACGGTCAATGGCACAGTGCTTGAGGTTTTATGTGTCAACGGTCAGTATGTGGAAACCGGTACGATGATTGCCCGTGTCTCTCAAAACAGCCTTGTAACGTTGCGCGCTGATCTGCCTGCCGCCCAAACGCGCTATCTTTCCTCTATTACGGATGCTCTTGTCAAATCGCCTGTAACCGGCGAGTGGATGCGGATAAGCGAAATGGGAGGGAAGCGCGTTGACAGAAGTGATATTCCTTCAACCGGAGGTTACACTCCCGTGATCTTTGAATTCCGAGCTTCCAAAGATTTCATGTCAGGCAGTAATGTCGATGTGGAACTGATCGAATCTACGAAAAGCGATTGTATCGTCATACCTCGTTCGGCATTGATAGAACAGGGCGGCGAGTATTATGCATTTGCCAAAACCGGCGCGCACGCATATGTCCGTTGTCGGGTAGAGTGCGGAGCTTTTTCAGGCGATTACGTTGAAATACTTTCAGGAATCAAAACCGGCGACAATATCGTTGTCGAAGGGGCTCAGACTGTGAAAATGGCAGAAACGTCATCAGTTGTTCCAGAAGGACATTCCCATAACCATTAATAGTTCAGAAAATGTTGAACATAATCGTTAGTTTCGCATTGCGAAACAGAGTCACGGTGCTGATAGCTACCGGACTATTGCTCCTATGGGGATGCATGACACTCATAAAGAGCGAGATCGACATTTTCCCGGATCTGTCGGCCCCAACGGTTGTCATAATGACCGAATCGGGAGGACTGGCCCCTGAAGAAGTTGAGATGACTGTCACCTACCCGATCGAAACGGCCATGAACGGCGCTCAAGGCGTGAGAAGAGTGCGCTCGTCATCCTCTGCCGGATTTTCGGTTGTGTGGGTTGAGTTCGACTGGTCTGCTGATCCAGAAAAAGCGAGGAGAATCGTCTCAGAAAAACTGATGACTGTTTCCGACCGGTTGCCAGCCGGAGTCGGAACTCCTACCCTTGGCCCGGAGTCTTCTATTCTTGGAGAGATGTTTATTGTCGGACTGACATCGACAGACCCGACAGAAGTTTCGATGACAGACATTCGGAAAATTGCAGACCGGCAGTTTATTCCACGCCTGCTTGCGCTTCCCGGAGTTTCGCAGGCAAGTGTCATCGGCGGTGATGTCGTCGAGCTTCAAATCCAGATCAAGCCTGAACGGCTGAAAACCTTCGGCATCACGATAGAAGAGGTCAGAAACGCAGCGGCATCGCTCAACGACAACGCTTCCGGCGGTGTGATCTATGATTTCGGCAATGAATATCTTGTCAAGGCACGTGCCATGACAGGAAATGTCAATGATATTTCAAAGAGTGTGGTACGTTCAGATTCACGCGGCATAGTCACACTTCAGGATATTGCAGACATCCGTTTTGGCGCTGCCAGTCCGCGTCTCGGCAGCGCGTCGGTCAATGCGACTCCCGCTGTGCTCATCACTATCACCAAGCAGCCCGGCGGGTCGACAGTCAAGTTGACCGGGGAGATCGAGGATATGATTGCATCACTGCGCCCTACCCTGCCTAAATCAGTATCCATCAACACTGATATTTTCCGACAGGCAGACTTCATCTACAGTTCGATCGGCAATCTGCAGGTATCGCTGATAGAGGGTGCGATTTTCGTTATTGTAGTCCTCTTCTTCTTCCTGATGAATCTGCGCACGACTCTGATTTCTCTCGTTGCTATCCCCATATCGGTGATTGTCACCATTATACTTCTTGACCTGTTTGACCTGACGATCAACACGATGAGTCTTGGGGGCATTGCAATTGCAATCGGGTCACTGGTCGATGATGCAATTGTCGATGTTGAGAATGTCTATAAACGCATCCGCGCAGAGCGTCAGTTGCCCGCGGATAAGCGAAAGCCTCTGCTCAAGGTTGTTTACGAAGCCTCATGTGAGGTGCGACTTCCGATTCTCAATTCCACTATCATTATCGCAATCAGCTTCCTACCTCTCTTTTTCCTCTCTGGAATAGAAGGGCGTCTGCTTGCACCGCTCGGATTCTCGTTTGTCATTTCACTTTGCGCATCAACGATCACCGCACTCACACTGACGCCAGTTCTCTGCAGCTATCTTCTTGCTGGGAATAATAGCAGACCAGACTCACTCAAAGAGCCGGCATTCACACGTCTGTTATTAAAAAGCTACAGTAAGACATTGCGGAAGGCACTCAGCCACAAACGCATTGTAATCGGTTCGACAATTGCGCTGCTTATTGTTGCCGCGTCGCTCTTTCCTATGCTTGGGCGTAGCTTCCTCCCTCCGTTCAATGAGGGTTCACTGACAATCAATGTCAGCGCACTGCCCGGCATATCACTTGAAGAGAGTGACAAGATCGGTCGTGAAGCAGAGCGTATTATCCTGTCAATGCCGGAAATTGAAACAGTCGCAAGAAAAACCGGCCGCGCGGAACTTGACGAGCACTCCCTCGGCACGAATGTCTCTGAGATCGAAGCTCCTTACACACTTTCGGGACGTTCGAAGAGCGAAATGGTAAGAGAACTTCGTGAGAAACTTGCGACAATCCCCGGGGTCAATATAGAAATCGGCCAGCCGATCTCCCACCGCATCGACGCTATGCTTTCGGGTACAGAAGCCCAGATAGCGATCAAGGTGTTCGGAGATAATCTGACGGAACTTCACAAGACCGCAATGAAAATTAAGGAGGCTGCTTCGAAAATAGATGGAGTCGTTGACCTCACGGTAGAGCAGCAAGTGGGTCGTCCGCAACTTGAAATCAGGCCGAAAAGGGAGATGCTTGCGAGCTACGGGATCACCAACAGTCAGTTCCTTTCGGCCATTTCGACTATGCTTGACGGCAAGAAGGTTTCCCAGATCTATGAAAACGGTTTCCCGGTAGATATAGTTGTCAAGGTTGCCGATGCAAGCAGATCCGGAATCAAGTCTCTTTCCGATCTGATGATTGACAGCAACCAGGGACAGATACCTCTCAGTGCGGTCGCGGAGATCGTTTCCACCGACGGCCCCAACCTTGTGAATCGCGAGAATGTCAGCCGCCGCATTGTCATCTCTGCCAATGTCGATGGAAAAGATCTGAGAGGGACCGTTGAAAAGATCAAACATTCGGTGGCAGAAAGTGTTGAGCTCCCAGCCGGTTATTTCGTTGAATACAGCGGGCAGTTTGAAAGCGAAGCTAACGCATCCCGCACACTGCTCTTCACTTCGCTGGGCGCAATCGCAATGATATTCCTCCTGTTGATGCGTGAATACAGAAATGTCGGACAGTCACTTATAATTCTCGTCAATATGCCGCTGGCGATCATCGGCGGAATTCTGATCCTCGTTCTGTCGGGAAACAGTCTTAACATTCCGGCAATCATCGGGTTCATATCGCTGATGGGTATCGCAACACGCAACGGAATGCTCCTGATGTCGCGATACAATTCTCTAAAACAGTCCGGAATGGCTCTGGAAGCGCGTATCATGACAGGATCATGTGACCGACTTACTCCCATAGTCATGACCGCGCTGACCTCGGCACTGGCACTCATTCCGCTTGCAATCCGCGGCGCGGAGCCAGGCAATGAGATTCAGTCGCCTATGGCACTGGTGATTCTTGGCGGTTTGCTCACTTCGACTTTTTTAAATATCTTTGTTGTTCCAATTCTCTACAACCTAATAGAACCTAAGAAAATTTCATGAAGATCAAAACCATACTGACTCCACTGATTCTGTTTTCACTTTTTTCAACACCCTCCCCGCTTATGGCTGACAGCCTCGACGAGATGGCAAAGTCAATAGCCGAAAACAACGGATCCTACAAGTCTGAGCTGGCAAAAGCAGAGGCTGACATCATGGATGAGAAGGTCTCTAACAACCTCGAAGATCCTGAAATCGCAGTGTCTCATGCCTGGGGCGCAGAGGGAATCGGCAACAAATTCGGGGTTGAAATAAGCCAGAGTTTTGACTGGCCGGGCGTCTATCGGGCCCGTTCGAAAGCCACTGCAGAAAACTCACGTGCGCTTCAGTATCTTGCCGAGGCGAATCGCGCCGAATTGATACTGCAAATCAAATACCGTCTGATCGATCTTTCAAACGCCGCACAGAAAAAGCGCACCTATGGCAAAGCTTTAGGCGTAATCGATTCGCTTTCGGCTATTGTCGCTAAAGATGTCGAGAGGAAAGAGGTCTCTGTGCTTGACGGCAATAAGCTGAAAATCGAGCGCATTGCACTATCGCGAAAGTATAACGACGCAATCAATGCGTTTAATGACGCGTATGCCCAACTGGTCGAGTACAACGGCGGAAAAGCCCGACCAGATATTATAGAATATGCCGACTGTGATGCGATGCTTCCTTCGTTGCGTTCACTTGAGGATTACCTCGGTGAGGCTACGGAATCCAATCCGGTCATCGCTTATCGGACTCAACTCAACAAAGCCGACAGGGCCAAAGCGAAGGTTGCGGGTCGCGAATCGCTTCCCGGATTCAGTGTCGGACTTCGCCACGAACTCGAGCAGGGCGAGCGTTTCAATGGGTTCTCAGTGTCGATGACACTGCCGTTTCTGTCCTCCCGCGGCAAAAAGAAGGCGGCACAAATGCAGTCGCTTGCCACAGAACTGGAGACGGATCTGATCACTGTATCGACGCGCGCCCGCATAACAGGCGAGTACAATTCGGCCGAACAGCTGATAAAGGAAATCCGTGAATATAGCTCAATTATCGAAGCTGAAGATAATCTGCGTCTTCTGAACAAAGCGTTCGAGGCCCGCCACATCTCAGTTCTCGATTATATTTCCGATCTGATCTATTTCACGGATGCGACCTGCGAGTATCTTGATCTCAACCATGCCTACAGACTGAAACTTGCGTCGCTTGAGCGCTATTCAATGAGATAGGCCCAGAGGCGCCGGGTTTCTGAATAGCCTGCCAATATAAAGGGGATTCCAAAATTTCAAGGGTCTCTTTGCCGTATTTGGGTCCGGTCGGTTTCGGCCGGACCTCTTTGCGCATACGGCGGCGCTTAAACAGGAATCGCATGTTGATCCGGAGCAAATATCGGCAGGATCGGCGGACTCCATACGATTGGATGTAAAGAGGGATTGACACACAGCGTCATAGTTGTCGTTTGCAGCGGTCCGGCAACATCTTCATTAGGTGACTCCAAGTCAAGATGGGGAAGTCGGGACTGCCGGACGAGTCGTGCGAAGAAGTTGACGCGTGTGCGTGGCCGATAGGTGCCGCATAGGATAAGGAGCGACTGTGGCCCCATGTCGATTGCGGGAAGGATCGAACGCCAGTGCTGTTCGAGGGATCGTCCGCGATGGGGAAAGGCGTCGGCGTCGAGAATAAGAGCGAGTCGAAAGTTGAGTCCCCGACAGAGGTCAGGAGTGCGTGAGGAGACGAGGATGGGTTGCCAGCGGTGGTCAGGAAGGGTGCGGAGTTTGCTTTTAGGCAAAATCCGACTGATGTCGGCACGAGAGCGGCCAACGACACAAAATGGTTCGCCGGGCTGCACGACAGAGGCCCGCCAACGTATATAGTCAGCGAGTGTCTGTCGGATTATGTCGATGGAGGATTCGGTGTTGCAGAGAATGAGCCGCTGGGGCTGACGTCGTGCCCGCTGCCGTTCGAGGAGTGCTACGGCGCGTCGTGCATGGGGGTGCAGACGATAGCCGACCCAACGTTCGAACTGGGCGGCATAGTCGCGACGGAAGCAGTGGCGAATGGGAGGCGGTATAAGAGCAGGGGGTTGCAACATTGTCGCAAAGATAGGTTGCAAGAACAAATAGTCGTGTCCATATTCAAAAAATGAATCGGGAAGTTTTTAATTAGGACGAACACAAGAAAAATGGGATGCGCTCCGACTCAATTGCTGCCGACAGACAATAATAATTGGGATTCGCCACATACGGATTGCTGTTGCTGTCTGATTTGTGGCCAAAAAGATAGAGAATTCAACGGAAATTCAAGATTTCAAGCACATTGTCGGAGAGCGATCTTTATGAATTAGCCCCCCTAGATTATGTGAATCCTTCAGACGATTAAACAGAAATTACGAACAGTTACCGCACACAGCCAAAGGGGTTGCGAGGATGGGGTGTGAAATGTTTAGTTAACGTGAGTTCGATATAAGCAATCAGAACAACGTCAATTGATTGTCCGACACG
>CAJUHM010000069.1 GCA_910586475.1 uncultured Muribaculaceae bacterium
TAGACCTGCGGCTTAACATATCAATACATTAATTTATTTTTACGATATACTTATAACCGTCAGATACGTAAAAAGTATCATGACAGAGTAAAAGAATTGCTGTATATATTTGATTATGCTGTCACTCCTCGAGCAAAAAAAATAGACATAGCTGTAAAGGTTCTTGGGTTACGCCTGACGACAGCGCTTCTGGTCATAGCCAATAAATTGAAAAAACGTACATAAGATGGCTAAAAACACTTTGCCTAAAGTTATGGCATTATCCTTGAGTACATGGCGCAGGGATAGTGGGATTCACACCCAGACAGACTTGTTTAAATTCTGGGATCCGGATAGGGTCGCTCAGATATATCTTAAATCAGACTTGCCTGATACTCCTGTATGCTCACGTTTTTTTCAAATTTCGGAGAATGCAGTTATTAAAAGCGTTATTAATAGGAGGGCTGTTGGCCGTGAGGTTGGAAATTCCACAGCTGTTGATATTGATACCCAACGTTCGATAGAAGCTGAAAAAGCGTTATATAAGTATGCGCATAAGAAGAAAAATTGGTTTCTTACTGTTGTAAGGGAATTGATATGGAAAACAGGGCGGTGGAAATCTAAAGCTCTCCATGAGTTTATCATGGATGTTGATGCAGATGTTTATTTTGTGCCCATCTATCCGGTTGTATATACCGGATGGATTCAATTGCATATATTGAAAATCCATCCGAAACCATATGTTTGTTATCTTGCGGATGACAATTATTCATATGCCTCGTGTGGAAAAAATATCTGGGCATATATACACCGTTGGATGTTGCGGCGAGTAGTAAAGAAATTGGCCACGAATTGCACGGAGATGTTCACTATCACTCAGATCGAAGGCGACGAGACGGATCGTGATTTTGGGACAAAGAGTGTCGTCCTTACCAAAGGTATTGATTATTCAAATCTGGAATTCGATGATAGGCCGCCTCATAGACCTATTCAGATGGTTTATACCGGAAATCTCCTCATTGGCCGATCTACATCCTTGGTTGAAATCTCAAAAGCTATGGCGAATATCAATAGCAATGGAATTAGAATTATTTTTGATATATACACACCTACAGAGTTAGATAAATCAACAACTGAAATTCTAAATCAGAACGGATGCACTTTGCATGCTCCTGTCGCTAAAGACCAAGTGAGAGCAATACAACGAGATGCCGATATAGTTGTTTTTGTAGAGTCTTTGGACAAAAAACATCGTTTTGATGCAAGGTTGTCTTTTTCTACAAAACTAACCGACTATTTTGCAAGTGGAAAATGCATCTTTGCAATTGGAGATAAGGCGATAGCTCCTATAAAATATCTTGAAACATATAACTGTGCTGTAACATGCACAGACTATAGTCAGGTAGAACAGAAACTCAGAGACTTAGTAAATCATCCGGAGGCGATTGTCGATTATGGCAGGCGTGCTTTTGAAATCGGTCGAGAGAATCATGAGGAATCAAAGGTAAGAGAAACATTCATAAAAACCATTTGTCGAGCAAGTAAAAAACAATGATCAATAATAAGTACATAGAGGAGAGAATATCAATAGAGACGCAGCTTATCAATGTTGGAGTAAAAAAAGATGAAGCTGAAATCATTTCTGATTGTTTTGCAACATCTGATGAGTGGGGGGTAACATCACATGGAAAGCGTATTCTCTCGTCTCATTTGGATCGGGTTTCTCGAGGTGGATATAATATAGATCCCAAGATCAGAATTGTAAGAGAAACTCCAGCTTTTGCAGTAGTAGATGGAGATAACAGTTTTGGTCCGGTAAGTGCTTCTTACTGTATGAACTTAGCAGTTGAACGGGCTAAATCTGTTGGCGTTTTTCAAGTGTTTTCACGAAATAACAATACGCCAGGACCAACTTTTTATTATACTCTAAAGGCTGCCGAAAAAGGATTTATTGGCGTATTCTTTTGTAACAGCCCTGCTCAAATGGCTCCTTTTGGAGGGCGAGAAAAAATGTTAGGTACAAATCCGTTTGCGGTTGCAATTCCAGTCCCGGGACACGAGCCGTTAATCGTAGACATGGCGACAAGTATTGTTGCAAAAAGTAAGTTTAAGGAATATAAGGAGGTTGGGAAGAGTTTACCTGATGGCTGGGCTTTAAATGAAGATGGATTGCCAACAAATGATCCGGAAGAGGGAATGAGAGGTTTTGTTCTACCAATGGCTGGTTTTAAGGGTTACGGCATATCAATGATTATTGATATTATCGGAGGTTTATTAAGTGGTAGTGCATTCCTTAATAAAGTGGGGCGTTTTTATTCCGAAGATGGTAAATCGATGAATGTGGGATTTTCCTGTATTGCAATTAACCCGGAGATGGTTTTAGGAGAGGACTATCCAATGGCGATAAATGAATATATCTCAACTCTTAGAAATTCCAAAACTATCGAAGGTATGAAAGTCATTCTTCCTGGAGATGATAGATTATCTTTCCTAAAGTCAAAAAAATAATACTATACAAATGAAAATTCTCGTAACAGGAGCGAAAGGTTTTGTCGGAAAGAACCTCTGCGCTCAGCTCAATAATATCCGGGAGGGCAAGGCGAAAAACTATCCCGTTGATATTGAGGAGGTGTTCGAGTACGATCTTGACTCGACAGCTGAGGATCTCGACCGTTATTGCCGGGAGGCCGACTTTGTGTTCAATCTCGCCGGAGTCAACCGGCCGGAGAATCCGGAAGATTTCAGAAACGGGAACTTCGGTTTTGCCTCGACACTTCTCGCGACTCTCAGAAAACATGGCAATAATTGTCCGGTGATGCTCAGCAGTTCGATTCAGGCGACCCTTATCGGACGCTATGCGGGTCATCCCTATGGGGAAAGCAAGAAGGCAGGTGAGGAGCTGTTCTTAGACTATGCCCGAGAAACAGGGGCTAAGGTGCTTGTTTATCGCTTCCCCAATCTGTTCGGCAAATGGTGTAGGCCGAACTACAATTCTGCAGTTGCGACTTTCTGCAACAACATTGCCAACGACCTGCCCATTCAGGTCAACGACCCTTCTGTTGAACTCGAACTTCTCTATATCGACGATCTCGTCGATGAGATGATTCTCGGTTTGCTGGGCAGGGAACATCATTGTGAGTTCGATGGTGTGGAGGCTGTTGGCAAGGAGGATGGACGTTACTGCTATGTGCCTATTACGTTCCATGTCACCCTCGGCGAGATAGTCGACCTGCTGCACCAGTTTGCCGAGATGCCGCAGACTCTGCTGATTCCAGAGATACCTGCCGACAGCTTCGCCAAGCGCCTGTTTTCGACATATCTGAGCTATCTTCCTAAAGAAAAGGCGGTTTTTGACCTTAAGATGAACTGCGACCAGCGAGGAAGCTTCACTGAACTCGTCCACACGCCCAAGTGCGGACAGGTGAGCATCAACACCTCCAAACCCGGTATTACCAAAGGGCAGCATTGGCACAACAGCAAGTGGGAACAGTTTATCGTCGTTAAAGGCCACGGTCTTATCCAGATGCGCAAAGAGGGGACAGATGAGGTTCTGAATTTTGAAGTGAGCGGTGACCGGATTCAGTCTGTTTTAATGCTCCCCGGCTATACGCACAATATAATCAATCTGAGCGATACTGAAGACCTCGTAACTGTGATGTATTGTAACGAAATCTTCGATCCCAACCACCCCGATACATATTTCGATCCCGTAAAATGAAAACCGACTATAAAGACATAAAGTTTGCAGACAACGGCAAACTCAAACTGCTGATTATCGTAGGAACGCGCCCCGAGATCATCCGTCTGGCGGCGACTATCAACAAGTGCCGTAAGTATTTCGACGTCGTTCTCGCACACACCGGCCAGAACTACGACTACAATCTCAACGGTGTGTTTTTCAAAGATCTCAAACTTGCTGGTCCCGAGGTATACATGGATGCCGTTGGCGATGATCTTGGCGCGACTGTCGGCAACATCATCAACTGCTCCTACAAATTGATGGCTGATATCAATCCTGACGCACTGCTGATTCTTGGCGACACCAACTCATGCCTGTCTGCCATTCCCGCCAAGCGCCTGCACATCCCCATCTTCCACATGGAGGCCGGCAACCGCTGCAAGGACGAGTGCCTGCCTGAGGAGACCAACCGCCGTATCGTCGACATAATCTCCGACGTCAACCTCTGCTACTCGGAGCATGCCCGCCGATACCTTGCCGACTGCGGACTTCCCAAGGAGCGCACCTACGTTACCGGCAGCCCCATGGCCGAAGTGCTTCACCAGAACCTCAAGGAAATCGAAGCCAGCGACATCCACCAAGAACTCGGACTCGAAAAGGGCAAATATATCCTTCTTTCGGCACACCGCGAAGAGAACATCGACACCGAGAAGAATTTCCTCAGCCTCTTCAACGCAATCAACGCCATTGCTGAAAAATACGACATGCCGATCCTCTACAGCTGTCATCCGCGCAGCCGCAACCGTATCGAAAAATCAGGCTTTCAGCTCGACAAGCGCGTGATACGTCACGAGCCCCTCGGTTTTCACGACTATAACTGCTTGCAGATGAACGCCGCGGCAGTAATCTCCGACTCCGGTACGCTTCCCGAAGAATCGAGCTTCTTCACATCCGTTGGCCATCCGTTTCCGGCCGTGTGCATCCGCACCTCGACCGAACGCCCCGAGAGCCTTGACAACGCAGGCTTCATTCTCGCCGGTATCGACGAAAGATCACTTCTTCAGGCCGTCGACACCGCAATCGCGATGAACGCCAACCACGATGACGGCACACCAGTCGACGTCTACGTCGGAGAAAACGTCTCGAATATCGTAGTCAAACTCATCCAAAGCTACGTTACCGTCGTCAACAAAATGGTCTGGCGCAAAGAATGACAGGGAGATAGGATGTCTACGAGAGAACGATAAATTCTGTTGTAATTCGGCATAACAATAATATGTTTTTTCTGATTATTTTTGTGTTGTTGGTTCTGTTAGAGCTGACCTATTTTCGTGTTGCGGACCGGTTCAATATTATAGACAAGCCAAACGCACGGTCATCGCACACATCTGTTACGCTGCGTGGTGGCGGGATTATCTTTTTGTTCGGAGCATGGCTGTTCTGGGCTTTTTTCGGACTTCAATACTCCTGGTTTATTTTAGGGTTGTCCATGATCGGCCTCATTAGTTTTGTCGATGATATCCGTTCACTGCCCGACAGCGTCCGTCTGGTAGTCCAGTTCTGCGCAATGTTCCTGATGTTCCATCAGTTCGGAATTCTCAATTTTCAGGACTGGTGGATGGTTATGGTTGCGTTGATTGTATGTGTAGGCATAATCAACGCATACAACTTCATGGATGGAATAAACGGCATTACAGGCGGTTATTCGATCGCGGTGCTTCTCCCTCTGATATATCTGAACCAATGTCTCGGTTTCATTGATATGGCGTATCTGTATGTGACCGGACTGAGTCTTCTTGTTTTCTGTTTCTTCAATTTCAGAAAAAAAGCAAAGTGTTTTGCGGGGGATGTGGGGTCAATTTCAATTGCGTTTGTCCTGTTGTTTGCTTTGGGTAAACTGATTCTCAAGACTGAAGATTTCTCATACATCATTTTTATGGCGGTCTACGGCGCGGATACGATTCTGACGATATGCCATCGGATAAAGCTCCGCGAAAATCTCGGAGAAGCCCATCGCAAACATGCCTATCAGCTGATGGCCAATGAGCTGAAGATGCCCCACGTCAATGTCTCGCTTCTCTATATGTTCGCGCAGCTTCTGATCTCAGCTGGACTGATATTCCTGCCGCTCAACCATTATCTGTATCTTGCAATTGTCGTAATCGTCTTGGGCGCGGCCTATCTGCTGTTCATGAAAAAAAACTACCATCTTCACGAATCTTACTTAAAATCAAAAGCATGACAATCGATGACAGACTTCTTGATGAAGTAACGGAACAGGCGCAGGAGAGTCCGCGCCTGCGTATGAACTATAATCTGCACGACAGTCTTGATGCGAAAGCACAGAGGCTGATCAATGTGCTGTTGCCCGGCACAATTCTGCCTATTCATCGTCACCGCCACACAGCGGAGGCATACATCCTGCTCCGTGGCAAAATAAATGTTATGTTTTATGACGGGACTGGTCGCCGGACTGCCTGCCACCTTCTTGACCGGACAGTCGGCCGTTATGGCGTTCAGATTCCCGCAGGACAATGGCACACAATTGAAGTAACAGAGCCGTCGGCAATTTTTGAGGTAAAGGACGGCCCGTATATTCCCCTTGAACCAGAAGATATGCTTGATTGAGATGGAACGGATCTTGTTATGTAAACCGAAGATGTGCGGACGCGAAATTGATTTCATCAGGGCCGGGCTCGCTGAGGACTGGGCGGTGCCGTTAGGCCCTGACTGTGATGCGTTCGAGCAAGAACTGGAAAATTTTGTAGGAGGGACCAAGCGGGTCGCGGCTTTGGTTTCGGGGACAGCGGCGGTGCATCTGGCGCTGGTTGCATGCGGTGTGGGCGCGGGCGATGAGGTGATCGTGCAGACGTTCACGTTCTGCGCGTCGAGCCATCCGGTGACCTATCTGGGTGCTGTTCCGGTGTTTGTCGATTCCGAAAAGGATAGCTGGAACATGGATCCGGATATGCTGGAGGCTGCGATCCGGGACCGTATCGCCAAAACGGGCAAAACGCCGAAGGCTATCATTCCGGTGGCTCTCTACGGGATGCCCTATCGGATCGACCGGATCATGGAGATCGCGGACCGCTACGGGATTCCTGTGATCGAGGATGCTGCCGAGGGTTTCGGCTCGACTTTCCGCGGTCAGACTCTCGGGACGTTCGGGCGCTACGGTGTGCTGTCGTTCAACGGCAACAAAATGATCACGACTTCCGGGGGCGGCGCGCTGATCTGTCCCGACGAGGCGTCGCGCAACGAGATCATGTGGTATGCGACCCAAGCCCGCGAGAGCTACCCCTACTATCAGCATGAGGCTATCGGCTACAACTACCGCATGTCGAACATCTGCGCCGGTATCGGCCGCGGACAGATGACCGTAGCCGACGAGCATATCGCGCACCACCGCCATGTACAGTCGCTCTATGAGGAATTGCTCAAGGATGTCGAGGGCATCACAATGCACACCAACCCCGGACCGGAATACGACTCCAACTTCTGGCTCTGCACAGCTACGCTCGACCCCGAACTGAAAGTCAAAGGTCAGGAAAACGCCTACAGGCAGGTGGTCACGGGCGCCGTTGGAGGTGCGGCAGGCGTGACCCACGCCACCTCGACAGCCGTTACCGACTGCCAGCCCAACGACAATGTCGAGGCCATGCGCATGGCTCTCGACGCAGCCGGCATCGAGTCGCGTCCGTTGTGGAAGCCGATGCACAAGCAGCCGGTTTATCGCAACAATCCGGCCTACACGAACGGGGTCAGCGAGTCGCTGTTCGCCACCGGTATCTGTCTGCCGGCCGGTCCGTGGGTGACTGACGAACAGGTCCGATATATCGTTGCGACGATCCGCGAAAGCATCCTCTGACACAACAACAAACAACTCTTCTCTTCTCCCTACGACAGAGCCGCCCCATCACAGGGCGGCTCTGTTGCTAGTTTGCCCGATATGGGCATAATCTAACGGGTGAAAGTCCAGGGCTGACGCATCTTAATTTTTTACAACATCAAAACTTTTTAAGGCATAAA
>CAJUHM010000070.1 GCA_910586475.1 uncultured Muribaculaceae bacterium
GACGAAACGGCCCTGATCATAACGACCAGGGCCGTTTCTATTTTATCGCACTTCATTCTTCCGTTTTTTCTTGAATAGCCCACATCGACGAATGAATATGGTTGAACTTTCTCAGATTCCGGTAACCTGCGCGTGGATTCGCAGCCTTGGCGGCGCAAGCGACGACGTGCTCCGTGAGCTCTGTGGGCTTCTGTCGCCGCTCATTCTTCCCAGACGCACTGTGATTGTCTCCGAAGGGAAGACGACAGGCAGGGCCTACTTCATCGAGAGGGGAATGACTCGTAGCTACTGGATGGTCGACGGGCAGGAGGTGACAACCTCATTTTCCGTCGAAGGGAGCCTCGTTTTCAGCATGGATGAACTCTACTACGGATTGCCGAGCGAGGAGTATGTCGAGACGGTCGAAACCTCCTCTCTCTTCTCCATATCTCTGGCGGATCTTGCGGCTGTTGTGCGTTCCGAGAGATCGCTCAATGAGTGGTGGATCCGGATTCATCAGAATGAGTACCGCAGACTCCACAGATCCCATAAGGAACGACTGACAATGTCGGCGGCCGAGCGTTATCGTTCCTACGCGCGTCAGTTTCCGGAAGTATGTCGCCGTGGCCGGCTGACTGACATCGCCTCCTATCTTGGCATCACGCTTCCGACTCTCAGCCGCATTCGCGCCGAGAAGTGAAAGGCCGGCGACATTGTGTTTTTTGTTCTAAAGCAAATTTTTTGAGTCGGGGAATTCTTATTTTTGCAGTGAAAACCCCAAAGGAACTGCATTGCCATGACTCGACCACTCCTTCAGAGCTCCACATCAGCACCACGCTACGAACTGCTCGACGGCCTTCGCGGTGTTGCCGCGTTGTTTGTCATCCTCTATCATTTCGGTGAAGCCTTTGCGACATCGCCAACGGACCAGATGTTCAATCACGGCTATCTCGCCGTAGACTTCTTTTTCGTCCTGTCTGGATTTGTAATCGGATATGCCTACGATGGTCGCTGGAGCAAGGGGATGACCCCAGGCCGCTTTATGCTACGCCGCGTCATCCGACTGCAGCCGACGGTGATCCTGAGCCTGTTTTTGGGCGCAATCGCCTATCTTATTCAGGGAAGTGTACGTTGGGACGGGACGCCTGTCACTCTTCCGACATTGATCGTGGCGCTTGTTTTAGGAATGTTTCTCATTCCGGTCATTCCCGGCGCAAGGTATGATGTGCGCGGCAACGGAGAGATGTTTCCGCTCAACGGACCGAGCTGGTCACTGTTTTTCGAATACATAGGAAGCATTCTCTACGCACTTGTGCTCCACCGTTTGTCCGACCGTTGGCTGCGGTTCGTCGTCATTCTTTCCGGAGCGGGTCTGGCCGCATGGGCGGTGACCGACATGTCCGGTGCCTATAATCTCGGTGTCGGATGGAGCATGGCCGACTGGGGATTAATCGGAGGATTTCTCCGTCTTTCCTTCTCGTTCTCGATCGGATTGCTTATGCAGCGCCGCTTCAGACCGGTAAAGATCCGGGGAGCATTCTGGATCTGTTCGGCATTGATCGCCGCGATACTGGCGTGCCCGTATGTAGGCGCCCCCGGCCCATCGCTTTTAAACGGCATTTACGACGCCGTAGCAACGATTTTCCTCTTACCTGCGATAGTTTGGCTTGGAGCAAGCGGAACCACGTCTGACGCCTTCTCTGCGCGTTTGTGCGAAACTCTCGGTGAGCTCTCCTATCCTGTCTACATTGTCCACTATCCGGTCATGTATCTTTTCTACGCGTGGGTCTGGACAAACGGACTTGTCTACACTCAGGTGTGGCCCGTTTGCTGCGGTCTGTTGGTCCTGATACTTCTTTTGGCTTGGGCATCCCTCCGCTTCTACGATCGGCCGATCCGCAGCAGGCTGTCGGCATGGCTTGCTTCCCGAAATCGTCCGTAAGCTACTGCTATCATTCAGAGCAGCAATGTGATATAAAAAAGCAACGAGGGGTCGTCGTCACGACGTCTCCTCGTTTAGATAATAAACCAATCATTATCACATTTCTTGCAATGGAAAAAGTAATTTTGCTATGTACTATTAGAACGAAGAACACCCCCGAAAGTTTATAAAGCGCCTCTTATTTTAACTCTGTTTAACAAAAAACCTTTTCCGAGAGGATTTTATGCGGTGTTTTCACGAGTTGAATCAGGGAGCATAGCGGGCTATGTGACCGATGAGACTCGGAGAAAACAACCATAAAAGCCCTCAATGAACCCGCAAGAATGACACTTAGCATTTTTTCGTAGTAAATTTAAACAGTTTCTAAGTCCGAAAGCAGGAAAATTTGTTATCTTTGTGTGTCCCACCGTGACAATGCTACTTAATGAAGTCTTTGGTCACGGATTTTTAACTAATCTTCTGGATCGTGTGCAGTAAAGATGCCCGCCTGGAGATTAATTTTGCACTGTACTTCCTACTCCACACTTGAATAACAAATAATCTCACAATAGACATGGCAAAAAAAGAAACAACAAAAAAGGGTGCGGCTGTCGACCCCAAAGCGGCTAAGCTGAGTGCTCTCAACCAGGCCCTTGCCCGCATCGAGAAAGACTTCGGCAAAGGAAGCATCATGAAGCTCGGCGATGAAGTGATCGAGGATGTCGATGTGATTCCGACAGGATCCATATCGCTTAACTATGCCCTTGGTGTCGGCGGTTTTCCCCGAGGCCGAATCATCGAAATCTACGGACCCGAATCGTCCGGTAAGACTACTCTTGCGATCCACGCAATAGCTGAAGCACAGAAAGCGGGCGGAATCGCGGCTATGATCGACGCCGAACATGCATTTGACCGTTTCTATGCCGAAAAACTCGGCGTGGATGTCAACAACCTTCTTATCGCTCAGCCCGACAACGGAGAACAGGCGCTCGAAATCGCCGAACAGCTGATCCGTTCAGCCGCTGTCGACATTCTTGTCGTAGACTCTGTTGCGGCTCTGACTCCCAAAAACGAGATCGAAGGCGACATGGGCGAGCGCAATGTCGGACTCCAGGCCCGACTCATGTCTCAGGCCATGAGAAAGCTGACCGGTGCGATCTCGCGGACAAACACGACATGCATCTTCATCAATCAGCTTCGTGAAAAGATCGGTGTCATGTTCGGTCCGAGCGAGACAACGACCGGCGGCAACGCCCTGAAATTCTATGCGACAGTCCGCATTGACATCCGTTCAAGCTCGACAATCAAGGATGGCGAAGATATTCTCGGACGCCACACCAAAGTTAAAGTCGTCAAAAACAAAGTCGCCCCACCCTTCCGCAGAGCCGAGTTCGACATCATGTTCGGCGAAGGCATTTCCCGCTCAGGCGAAATCATTGACCTCGGTGTTGAATACGGAATAATCCAGAAGAGCGGCTCATGGTTCAGCTATGGCGGATCCAAGCTTGCCCAGGGACGGGATGCCGCCAAACGTGTCGTGATGGACAATCCTGAACTCGCCGACGAACTCGAAGAAAAGATCATGGCCGCGATGAAGGCTAAATCCGAAGAGCGCCGCGGAGGAAAGGCTGCTAAAGCGGCGGCTACGAAATCGGGCGATGTCGATGATCTTGACGAACTCGACGACCTTGATGCCGACCTCGGCGACGATTTTTCGATCGACGAAGATCTGTAGGCCGGTTTCCTAAGGGCAGATGCCAGCTGAAGCAGCCTGAAGAGGCAAAACGGGACTCGTTCGTTGAACTTTTGTCTCAGAAAACAGTGTTATAGCGTTAGAGAAATATAACAATTATCTAACGCTATACTTTTTTGGTAATGAACAACCGATTCGCCGTTTCCGTTATTGGCGCCCTCCTCCTCGCCCTCGCATCGGAAGCCACCGCTGCTCCGCTTTCTCCTTCGGCCGCGCTCCAGCGCGCCATGCCCCGGCTTCGTTCCGGCAGGTTGACTGATCTCGCATCATCAGCCTCAGCCGCCCCGCGGCTGGTTTACATGATGGAAAACAGCGGCACGCCGACCCTCTATTTCTTTTCATGCGGTTCCGACGGCTATGCTGTCATTCCGGCCAGCGACCTCACCGAAGCGACCGTGCTCGGCTATGCCGACGGAACATTCGACCCCGACTTTCTGCCCGACAATCTACGGTGGTGGCTCGGGCAGTACAGCGAGGAAATCTATCTTCTTGAAAACAGCCCGACGGCGTCGTCCGACGTCGGCCCTGTCGCAATCGAGGAGCGCGACGCAATCGAGCCGCTGATGGCTACCCAGTGGAATCAGACCGACCCCTACAATCTTTTCTGTCCACTCGTCGACGGAACGCGTTGTCCCGTCGGGTGCGTTGCCTCTGCTATGGCGCAGGTGATGAAAAAGTGGAACTACCCTCAGAGGGGGACCGGTAGCAATACCTACTACTCTTCAGCCGCCGGTACTGAGCTGACGGTCGATTTCTCGCAGACTGCCTTCGACTGGCAGCTGATGGCCGACAGCTACGACAGCTCCGCCTCTGATGACGCCCGAAACGCCGTGGCAACGCTCATGTACAGCTGTGCCGTTGCTGTCGAGATGAACTTCACCCCTCTGGCAAGTTCATCCAGCTACACGATGGCCACGCAGGCTCTTGTCCGCTATTTCGGCTACGACAAAGGGTTGCGCAATCTTTCGCGCAACTATTTTGAGCTGGCCGACTGGATGACGCTCATCTACGACGAACTTGACGCAGGCCGGCCCGTTCTCTATGGTGGCTCAAACGATGAAGGCGGACACGCATTCGTCTGCGACGGCTACCGCTCCGACGGATATTTCCACATCAACTGGGGATGGGGAGGCTACAGCGACGGCTATTTCCTGCTGACGGCGCTCAATCCCGTCGATCAGGGCATAGGAGGCTCCGTCGGCGGCTATAACCTGAATCAATACGTCATTGTCGGCATCCGGCCCGCTGTCGAAGGATCGGAGTATATTCCCGTTCTGGAATTCATGTCCGACTTCACCGTCGGTAGCCATGACTATGAACGCGCCTCCGGGGTGACGGTTTCCTTTTCCGATCCAGAAAAGATCTATAACATGTCGACCGAGGAGATCGAAATCTATCCCGGAGTGGAGCTGACCGATTCCGACGGAAAAGTCACATATATCGCCGCAGACACTTCTGTGACGCTCCCGAAAGGCTACGGATTGAAATCCTACTCCATATCAGCCGACCGGTTTCCTGAGTCAGGGAAATATGTCGTGACGCCCGCTGTCCGGCTCGCCGACAGCCGGACCTGGCATCCCGCCCATGTCCGCATGACCAATGTCCGGCAGTATGATCTGATCGCGACCCCGTCCAGACTGACATTCAGGAGCGTGGCTGAAGCCGGAGTTACGCAGGACTCGCTCTCGCTGATGTCGCCTCTTCACCCTGCCGCGACATGCGGAATCTCAGCTGTTCTGACCAATTCCGGAGAAGAAGAATACTACCGCATTGTGACCCCTGTGCTTTGGCGTGGCGACGTCGAAGTCGCGCAGGCCGACGGCATTGCCGTCGATCTCGAAGGCGGAATGAGCAGTCGTTTCGAATGGATCGGCTCCTTCCCATCCTATCTCTCTCCGGGAAGCTATACGCTTACCCTTGTCGACAACGTCGGCACATCTCTTGGAAAAGGCATATCCGTTGACGTGACAGCCCTTCCTTCGCCGACAACCGAAGTCAGCGTCCCGAGTGTGACCATTGCGGGATCTGAAGCTGTCGGGTCCTCTACGGAATCCCCGGTCCTTGCCGACCTCTCCGATTGCGTCATTGCTATGACCCTACGCTGCGACAAAGGCTATATCGGCGAGATTGTCAACGGTGCCGTCTGGTATAGCGAGACTGAAGGGGCAGTCGGTCTCGGTGGACGATTCATTGGGCTTGACCAGGGCTCGCAGACAACCGTCACCGTAACCCACGATCTCGCGCAAACCCTTGATCCGGACCACGTCTATCTTCTCTACGTCAAAGGTGAAGTCTCTGGCCCACTCGCGCCTCCCGTCTATTTCAGGGCCGACCCATCCTCCGGAATCGAACTGATTCGCGAGGTAGGACGTCTGACGCTCTTCTCCGACAATGCGACTCTTCATCTTGCGTCGCCGACAGCGTTCGACACAGTCGAGATCCATGATTTTTCAGGGCGGTGCGTCGCAAGGCAAACCCTGTCGGAAAGATCCCTGTCGGCCATTGTCAGCGTCTCCTCACTGCCATCCGGAGTCTACGTAGTGACAGTAAGCGGCGGAAATTCCGCTCCGCAGTCCGCGCGCATGGTGCTGTGTCAGAATTAGGAATTCTGACCGACGCCGTAGATGGGTCCATTATGACACCCCCTCGTCGATCTGCTTTCCCGACAGCTCCTCGAAGAGTTTGAGGTAGCGTGCTGCCACCGACGAAGCCGAAAACCGGCGGCGGATATCCTCATGGAGGGCGTCGCGGTCGGGGTTTGCACCAAGAGCCCACACGATGCCGTTGGCGAAATCGATATAGTCGCCATAATCTGCAATGTAGCCGTTGACCTTATGCTCAATGATATCAGCCTGCCCCCCGCGGCCGAAGCTGACGGGAAGTGCGCCTGAAGCCAGACCTTCGATAAGCGTTCCGGGAAGCGTCTCGTAGAGCGACGATGAAAGGACGGTTTTCGACGACGCATAGAGCTGTCTGAGTGTGTTGGGATCGTTGATAGTCCCCAGATGCTGATACGGAAAGCGCAGGCCGGCAAGAGCGTTGCGGTCGCCCAGAGCACCGAAGAAAACAACCTGGGAGCTCTTGGCGATGTCAGGGCGGTTGTCGAAAAGATAGTTGAGTGCCTTTATGGCGGTAGGCAGGTCCTTGATCGGATCGTCGAGGCGGGCGGCCCCCATCAGAATATAGTTCTCGGCATCGGCAAGAGCGTCGATCTTACTCGTCGGGTGGGTGAAAAAACTGTCGGTCGGAAATGCATTCGGAATGACTCGTACGTCGTGGTTTTTCAGCAGACCGCTCTTTCGAGAGCATTCGGCAAGCCAGTTGCTGACCGCCACAAACGTGATCGGAACCTTGTCGAAAAGTCTCTGTTTTTTTCTGAAAACGGAGCGTGACAGGTCGTTGGCCGATCCGCCAGTGAGAAACTGGCAGTGGCCGCATTCGTTGAAATATGCCCGGCATTCGCGCGCATGATGGCAGATTCCCGTCATGCACCACATGTCGTGCATCGTCCAGACCATCGGCTTGCCCAGACGCGACAGCCGTTCGATTCCTTTAAGCGAGAGCAGTCCCTGATTGATCCAGCTAAGCATGATGACATCCGCATCCCTCACCCACGGATGGTTATGGACCGGAAGCCCCGTGGACGCAGTCGAAACCTTAAAAAGATTCTTGCGTGAAAAGCCGTTGCGTGAAGCGATTCCGAGACGTTCCGTAAAGAACGATATTCCGCGTATGAATCGTTCTGCCCCCTCGATGACATTAGGATCGTCGCTGTATTTGTTGAAGACTATCATTCGGGCGTCGGCGCCGGCATCGCGGAGCGCGACCATAAGACGGTAAGTGACAATTGAAGCTCCTCCGAGGAGATCGCTGTGGCAGATGATTGCGACTTTGAGCGGCCGCGGTGACTGGTGGGGCTGGGACATTGT
>CAJUHM010000071.1 GCA_910586475.1 uncultured Muribaculaceae bacterium
TTATCCGGGGCAAACGCTACATCTGCGAAAAAATAACTGCGACGTTCACCGAAAACGGAATGTCGCAGTTACTCAAAGGCATCTTTTACCCCGTCAAGGATTGAGGGGGGTCACGCAAAATGAATTTAGCTTTTGACTCTCAAATAGTTGCGTGAAAATTTGGTACATTCCAATATATTGCTTAACTTTGCAATACGTTCCCACACATTAAAGAACGTGTTAAGGCCGGAGGGTCTAAAAGCGGTACCAAAATCGGTACACTTTGAAAAAGCAAAACCCGTAACTCTCTAAAAATCAACGCCTGTAAGCATAATAGTTTCGCTCCCAGGCGGATCACACAAAAAGGGTCGTCCCGTTCAGCGGGCGACCCTTTTTGCGTGTCTTTATGTCGGGGGGATGGTGTCAGAGTCTGTCGAGGAGGCGGGGACAGAGGGTGACGGGATCGGGAGTCGGTCTGCAATGCGGTGAGGGCGGAATCTCGTCGGCGGTGGATGTGTTCCAGATTGAGTCTATTTCGAAGAAGTCGATGGCCGGGGGCGTTGGGGATGTCCAGTCGGCAAGGCGTGAGTCGAACCATGTGCGCCATCGCGTTGCATAGAGGTCTGATAGAAGTCCGGCCCATTCGCGGTGGGAGTAGTCGTGGAGGTTGCCGTTTTCAGAGGCGGTCCGGTTGCCCCATGTCGTTATAAGAGTCCGTGCGTCGCGTTCCATTGCGTCTGCGAGGTCGGGGGTCGGAGCGGCGTTGCGTGCCGAGCGGATCCATGTGTCGACGCGGAATTGCGGGGAGGTGGACAGGAGTGTGTCCTGCATCATCAACAGAGACATGAACCGGTCGGAGGCGCGTCGATAGGCAGCGCTGTCGCTTAGCCGCGCGGCTTCGGAGAAGTTGCGGGCTTCGATGCGTGCGGCTTCGGTGATTGCCTGCCGTGTGATGTCGACGAGGTCGTAGCGGTAGTGGGGATTGTCGGCGAGATGTCGGGCTGCGGAGGCGAACAGGCGCGCGGCGCGGATTATGTCGCGGCTGTCGTAGTAGGGTTCGGCGTTGGCCCAGGCTGATGCATTGACAGGGTTGTCAGAGGGGCGGGCGCAGAAGGGTGATTCGGTTGTGCCCTGCTGGCGGTTTTCGGCGGGGGCGTTGTAGATGGTCTGGGCGAGGATGGCCCATGCGGAGTCGATTTCGGCCGGAGGATTGGGTGAATAGCGTGCCCTTATATAATTGTGGATCCATCGATCGGCAAAGATTGTGTCGGAGAGCCACGGCAGGTTGCAGGCGAGTTCGAACATGAGGGGGTTGTTTTCGATCCCTTCCATAGTCAGTCCGACGCCGGCGGGAGGGTTGGACGAATTGCATGCCTGACGGAAATTGTCGATAATGTGGGAGATTTTTCCGTGCAGTCCCACATTTCCTCCGAAGTTGAGCAGCATCGACCAGATCCACGGGTGGCCGAGGTGGCCGCGCGCTGACCATTGCGGCACGGTTTCGCAATGGAGGTCTATGACCGTCAGCCGGTCGGGCCGGACGGCGCGTAGAATTTCCTCACGGGGATTTTCCTGCCATCCCTGTATTAGCCAGACGGCGTCGGGGGAGGCCTGTCGCATTGCCCGCAGAATGGCTTTGGCGGCGGATGCGAGGTCGACGCCTTCGGTGTTGCCTCCTTCGTGGAACGGGTCCATGCTGTAGAAGTCGGCCGGTCCGAAGAGGCGCTGCTGTTCTTCATAGTAGATGCGGGCAATGCGGGAGAATGCAGAGTCGGTCGGGAGCAGGAATGAGGGGCGGTCGTAGGCACACCATTTTCCGGGATCGGCGACGTTCAGTCCGAGTGTCTCGCGTGCATCGGCAGGCATCATTCCCGAGTAGCCCGGGAGAACCGGATTCATGTCGAGCCGGCGCATTTCTTTAAGGATGTGGCGCTGCAGGTCAATGCTCCGGTCGAGCATGGCGCGGGTCATCGGAGTGCCTTCGCCCTGAAGATTGTTCATAAGCCACCATGCCTGATAGGCAGGTGCGGCTATGAAACCGCCGATTTTTTCGGGCGGATAGCCGAGCCGGCGCAGGGTCGCGTCCCAGACGGCGTCAGTTCCGGTTATTGCGAGCGGAAGGTTGATTCCGTGGAATGCCATCCAGTCGATTTCGCGCTGCCAACGTTCTTTGTCCCAAAAGGCTATTGAATAGGAATGGGTGCAGTAGTTGAGATAGTAGCGCAGATGCTGGCGAGTCGAAGCGTGGATTGTTTCGGTCGGAAGCGGTATGGAGTCCGGCAGCGTTGGATTCATGCAGTCCCATGTGAGCTGAATACCTGCGAAGCGGTTGAGGTAGTGGTGGATGCCGACGGCCGCGCTGATGCGGTTGTTGGCAGTTATGCGTGGGCGGCCGTTGTCGGCGTCGATAGTGAAAAAGTCTGTTGAATCCGGTCTGAGTTCCACTGTCAGCCGGGATGAGAGTCCGGGGATGTTGCGGTCCATCAGAGCAGTGAGCGCAGGATCGTTTGCAGCACCGGCAAGGAGAGCGGTCAGCAGGAGAATGAGTGAGGTCGGGATGCGGAGGTTCATTCGGAAAGGGGGTTTTTTATGCAAAGGTACATAAAAAAGCGCTTTTTTATGTACCTTTGCAATCAGACGTGACTCTGTGGCCGTCGGGAGTTGTCCCGGCCGCAGGTTTCCGGTTCTGACAGTTAACCGAATCATTATAAAAAAATCAAACTATATGAAACTGAAGACGATATTTACAGCGGCGCTATTGTCGGGATGTCCGGCGGCAGCGCTGGCCTGCACCGGGCTTATCGCGACGCCCGGCGCTTCGGCCGACAGTTCGGCTCTGGTCACTTATGCGGCGGATTCCCATACGCTTTATGGCGAGTTGTATCACAAACCCGGCGGGAAGCATGAAAAAGGATCGATGAGAGAGGTTGTCGAATGGGATACAGGCAAGCGCCTGGGCGAAATTCCCGAGGTGGCGGAAACTTATACCCGTATCGGCAATATGAATGAACATGGGCTCGCCATTACGGAAAGCACATGGGGTGGCCGTCATGAACTGGCCGGCAGTGGTCTGATCGATTATGGTTCGCTGATCTACATAACTCTTGAGCGAGCGCGCAATGCCCGTGAGGCTCTTGATGTCATGACCGGTCTGGTCCGTGACTATGGTTATGCGAGCGAGGGTGAGACGTTTACAATCGCTGATCCGAATGAGGTCTGGATCATGGAGATGATCGGAAAGGGAAAGGATGACAAGGGTGCAGTCTGGGTGGCACGCCGTGTGCCTGACGGTTATATAGCCGGCCACGCCAACCACAGCCGCATCCATAAGTTCCCGCTAAAGGACAAGAAGAAGGAGACGATCTATTCGCCCGACGTGATCAAGTTCGCGCGTAAGAAGGGCTATTTCGATGGTAAGGATGAGGATTTCTCGTTCTCACGGGCCTATGCCGAATATGACATGGGGGCTCTTCGCGGGTGCGACGGCCGTGTCTGGTCGTTCTATAACCGTTTCGTTCCGGATATGGACCGCTATCTTCCGTGGATCCTGAAGGGGGAGGGCGAACCTCTGCCTCTCTGGGTCAAGCCGACGAAGAAGCTGACAGCCAATGATATGAAATGGATGATGCGAGACCATTTCGAGGGAACTCCTCTCGATATGACCAAGGATGCCGGAGCGGGAGCCTATAAGGTGCCGTATCGCTGGCGTCCGCTGACCTATAAGGTCGCTGGCGCGGAATATACCCACGAGCGTGCGATCGCTACCCAGCAGACCGGGTTCTCGCTCGTGGCTCAGCTGCAGGCGAAGGCGCCCGAGTCGATGAAGGGGATCCTCTGGTTCGGGGTCGACGATGCTAATACGAGTGTCTATGTCCCGATGTACTGCTGTCTGACCGAAGCTCCCTATGAGTATCGCGAGGGTAACGGCGATCTGCTCAATCTGAGCTGGGACGCTGCGTTCTGGGTGACAAATTTTGTCGCCAATCAGGCTTACAACCGCTATTCGCAGATGATTCCCGACATACGTCGCGTGCAGACGGCGCTTGAGGATTCGATCGAGCAGGAGGTGGCAATTCTCTATCGTGAGGTGCCCTATCTCGAAGCGGAGGCCGGGCGTAAGCTGCTGCGTGAACGCAGTGCCGACTGGTCGAAGAAGTGTACGGACGCTTATCGCGCTCTTGGCGAACGGCTGCTTGTCAAATATCTGGACGGCAACATAAAGAAGGAGGATGAAAAGGGCAATTTCGCCCGCACTCCGGAAGGAATGCCCACTTCTCCCGAGTTCGGCGGATATGACGAACGCTATTACCGTTCGATTGTTGCTGATCCCGAGGGCGGTGAGCGCCTTAGGGTCATTGAAGTTCCACAGTCAGACACTCCGGCGAAATGAAAGCGAAAGAGATCATCTGTAAGATAAATGTGTTTGAGCCGGCTGAACTGCCGGAAGAGGTGCGCCTGCTGGTTGAGGAAGCCCGATCGGCCACCGAACGCAGTTATGCTCCCTACAGTCATTTCTGTGTCGGAGCGGCTATCCGTCTCGACAACGGTGAGATTGTTGTCGGTTCGAATCAGGAGAATGTCGCCTATCCTTCAGGGACTTGTGCGGAGCGTTCGGCGTGTTTCTATGCTCATGCGCGCTATCCTGAGGCAAAGTTCGTCGAAATCGCTGTTGCTGCGCGCGGCATCGACGGAGAGTTTGTCGAGGATCCGATTTCGCCTTGCGGGGCATGCCGTCAGGCATTGCTGGAGTATGAGATGCTGTCCGGAAATGGTGTGACGGTGTGGCTTGTCGGACGCGGCAAGGTCTATCAGTTGCCTTCGGTCGCATCGTTGCTTCCGTTGGCTTTTACGGATTTCTGAACCGTTTTAAATAGGTTCTATAATATATAGTGGCGCTGCGCCGGCCTGCAAAGGCATCGGGGCAGCGCTTGCTTGTTTTGTTGAGTCGTGTGGTCAGTCGGCGTCTGGCGAAAGTGTGATGACCGGATCAGATAGGGGAGTTCCGGGCAATGGCGGAATGGCGGAGAAGGTGATGGCGTTGCGGTGGAGGGTTTCACCGGGCATGGCTACGCGTAGAGTGGCTTCCTCCCAGGGGTTGAGCGGCGACTGGGCGGCGAGAAGTGCGGCAACGCCCATTGTCATACGCATGTTGATCTCGATGCACGGGGCGATGTGTCTGTGGCCGTCGCTGTCGGAGTGGAGCAGCATGTCGATGCCGAGCCATCCTTCATAGTCGTCGGCATAGATCTGCTCAAGGGCCTTTTCAAGTCCGGGGAGCAGTGGGGAGATGTCGGCGGCTATGGCGGCTTCGATCCTGTTCTGCGGGGCTACGATGTTGCCCGAATAGTGGCCGGTGGCGTCGGTTGAGAATAGTGACAGTCCGCGGAAGGTGACTTGGCCTTGGCGGCAGTGGAACAGTGCGGCGAAGTCTTGAAGGCGGTTGTAGCATGGCTCGACCATGACTGATCTCTGTCGGGAAATCATGCCATTGATGATTTCTGGCAGACGTTGCGTCGGGATGGTCCTGGAGTCTATGACGCCGCGGCCGCTGCATGACCAGGGTAGTTTTATGAATGCTTTTCCGCCGAATCCGGCGATTGTCCTGACTGCCTGGTCGACGGAGAAGGTTTCGACGGGGATCAGGCGGTCGGGGTAGCCGATCAGTCGCAGAAGGTGTGAGGCTGAACGCCGGTGGCTCAGCTGGCGCATGCGGCGGATGCGGTCGGCGGAGGGGAGGTTTTCTTCGGCGATTCCGCATCGGAGAAGAGCCGAACGGGTGAAAGAACTCCATCCCCAGGGGCGGGGATGGAGTGTCGGGTCGACCGGCGTCGGAACTTCGGTCAGTATGATGTCGGATTCGTCGGCCCACAGACTCGGCAGCAGTGCTCCGGCCTTTCGGAGCGCAATGGCTGCGCGGGGAGGGGTGTACGGTCTGTCACCGACTGCGAGCGCGAGATCATTTTCGGGATTGAACCACAGGAGTGACTTCATCTGTCAGTCGTCGGATCGTTGCAGTCAGAGAGGTGTCAGTCCAGCGATGTGAATTCAGCTGCGATTCTTGCAGCGATCGATTTCATCTCGTCGCCCTGGAGTTCCACTTTGTTGCGGAAGTCCAGATCAGACTCGCGGTTGATTGGCACGAGGTGGATGTGGGCGTGGGGCACTTCCAGGCCGATGACGGCTTCGGCTACGCGCTGGCATGGGATTGCTTTGCCGGCGGCGATAGCAACCTTTTTTGCGAAGAGCATCAGCTCGGTGTATTCGCTGTCCGGAAGATCGAACAGGTAGTCTACTTCGCGTTTGGGAATGACGAGCGTGTGGCCCGGAGCGATGGGGTTGATGTCGAGAAAAGCGAGACAGTTTTCAGATTCAGCTACTTTGTAGCAGGGGATCTCGCCTTTTGCGATCAGTGAGAAAACGGATGCCATGGCTTGGATTCTGTCAGAAGTCAATTTTAACGATTTCGAACTTCATGAGTCCGGCGGGAACACGTATTTCGACGATTTCGCCGAGTTTGTGGCCGATGAGGCCCTGGGCGATAGGTGTGCTCGATCCGATTTTCTTTTCCTTGAGGTTTGCTTCGGAGTCGGCCACGATAGTATAGGTCATTTCCATGCCGTTTGCGACATTTTTGATTGTCACGTTGTTGAGGATCTGAACTTCCTCGTTGTTGAGGTTGCTGTCGTCGATGATTCGGCAGCTTGCAAGAATGTCCTTGAGGTTGGAAATTTTCATTTCGAGCATTCCCTGGGCTTCTTTAGCGGCATCGTATTCGGAGTTTTCAGAGAGGTCGCCTTTGTCGCGGGCTTCAGCGATTGCACGCGAGATTTCCGGACGCTTAACGGATTCCAGGTAGGCTATTTCTTCCATTTTTTTCTTGTAGCCTTCCTTGGTCATGTAGGTAATTGGCATAACGGTGAGTTTTTTTATTTATGTTTTTTTGTTTGTTTAAATCTGGTCAGGAGAGAGTGGGACCGGATATCCCCGGATGCTCCGGAAACCTGAGTCTGCGACGAAAGTAAGATGCTGTGCGGTGGTTTCCTGTGGCTTCAGTGAGGTTGTTTCCGGTTGTTTTCAACCCAAACATACTCTATGAGAATGCGAAAAAATTTAGGAATCCCAAAGCCTTGACTGGGCTGAGATTCCAACGCCTGACCTTTAACCTTGCGGGGTCAAGGTTCTGTAAAAACTATTCTTATCGCTGCAAAGTTACGAAATTAGTTTATGATGCCCAAAGAAAAAGAGTTAAAAAAAAGATGTGGCCATGGCGGTCATGGTCTGGGGGCGATGCCATATGACAATGTGTGGGGCGGCGGGGGGATGAAAAAGTCAGAGGGGAGATCGGAAGAGCACACGTCTGAACTCCAGTCACTG
>CAJUHM010000072.1 GCA_910586475.1 uncultured Muribaculaceae bacterium
CCCCCTTAACCGACGAAACGGCCCTGATCATAACGACCAGGGCCGTTTCTATTTTTAGCCCATATCCTCAGGCATCTTCCGGCAAGATCCGGTCGGATGGCAGACGCGCCCGCAGTAGCTTGCGAAGCTGCTGCGGGCTCTGAGTTTTTGTTTGGTTGATGTGATCAGATGCGATCGAGGACTGTGCCGATCAGATCGTGGATAGCGGTTTTGTAGTTGGGTGTTGCGTCGTGGCGCATGCGGTTGGCTATGATAGAGCAGACGGTCATCGCTTTGTGGCCCATCAGGAGCGACAGTCCCTGGAGCGGGGCACTTTCCATTTCATAGTTTGTCACTTTGCGGTCTGCGTAGCGGAATTCTTCGATCTTGCGGTTCAGGTCAGGGTTGGCAAGAGGGAGGCGCAGTTCGCGGCCCTGAGGCCCGTAGAAGCCTACTGCAGAAATTGTGTTTCCTCTGACCATATCGTCGCGTCCGATCATGTCAACAAGATGCGGATCGGCGTCTACTACGTAGGGCTTTGCCCAGAGAGGATTCCAGTTTACGTCATCGCAGAACGCTTTTTCGAATTCGAGGTCCGCTATGTCGTTTCGGCCTGCATAGTAATTTAGGACGCCGTCGAAACCGATTGCTTTTTCCGCAATGACTGGCGTGCCGAGTTTGAGTTCGGGCTGGAGGGCGCCTGAGGTTCCGATGCGGACCATGTGGAGTGTGCGGTGATCGGGGTTGACTTCTCGTGTTGCGAAGTCGATGTTTGCGAGTGCGTCAAGTTCGTTGACAACGATGTCTATATTGTCGGGTCCGATGCCGTGGGACAGGCACATGATCGGTTTTCCCTGGTAGGTTCCGCCGATGGTGTGGAATTCGCGGCTTGATACTTCAAAGTCGCGTGTGTCGAAGAAGGATGCCACCATGTCGACGCGTGACGGGTCGCCGACGAGGATGATACGGTCGGTCAGCTGTTCGGGTAGAAGATGGAGGTGGAAGACGGAGCCGTCAGGGTTTATGATTAGCTCGCTGGGTGCAATTACTTTTGGTTTCATATGTCAATGGTGTAAATTTTATGGGATATTTTTTCTTTATGAAAACAATTGAAGCGGTGTTAAAGTTAGCAGGCCGGTTATTTCAGCCTGTATTTGCCACCGGGAAATGTCATGATCAGATTTTTGAACTCCATGTCGATCAGCAGCGCCATGACTTTTGAGACCGGGCGGTTGAGTGCGAGGCTGATCTGAGTGATGTGAGCTTCGCCACTGTCACGCAGACATGCCATGACCGATTCTTCATCTTCAGATAGGTCCGGGAAGAGTAGCGGCTGCGATATGTTCGATGGTCCTGTGGTCCGATTCCAGATCATTGCCTCGATAAGGTCGTCGGCCGATTGGATCAGAGCGGCACTGTTGTCGGCAATAAGACGGTTGCACCCCTGCGAGAAGCGGTCGGATGTTCGGCCGGGAAGGGCGAAAACGTCGCGGTGGTAGCCGGCGGCAAGGCGGGCTGTAATGAGAGCTCCTCCTTTCTGAGCTGATTCGACAACGAGAGTGGCGTCAGATAGTGCAGCAACGATTCGGTTGCGCGCAATGAAGTTGCCTTTGTGGACAGGGTCGGCACTTGAATATTCAGTTATGAGTACGCCGTCGGAGCGGACGATTTCTGCCGCGAGAGATCGGTGTTGCGCCGGATAGATCATGTTCAGTCCGTGAGCCAGAACTGCCGCGGTCGGGATAGAGTTGCGGAGAGATGCTTTGTGAGCTGCGGCATCAATGCCGAGAGCGAGCCCAGATACTATCGTGATCGGGTCGGCCATCATATCCTTGAGGTCGCGCAGAAGAGAGTCGACAAAGCTGATTCCGTAGCTTGTGGCGTGGCGTGTGCCGACAATCGATAGCATGCGTCCTTTGTCGAGCGGTGCGTTTCCGAGGGTATACAACAACAGAGGGGCATCTTCGGCTTCCAGTAGCCGTCTGGGATAGTCGGCATCTGTAAAGTAGACCGGACGGACAGAGCTGGCCGAGATGAAGTCGGCCTCACGTCTGGATTTTTCAATCAGGGAGTCTCGGTAGCTACGGTCGAATATGCGGTTTGCGAAGCCCATCAGTGAGCTGAGCTGGCGTTCGGTCGCGCTGAAGAAAGCCTTCTCGGATCCGATGCGTGAGAGCAGTTCGCGCGCAAGAGTCGGGTTAATGCCCCTTAGCGATGCGAATGCGATCTGATGGATTATGTCGGAACTGGTCTGAGTCATTCTGGCGGGATGTTGACGTTATCAGCTGAGATATGCGGCGAAGGCTTCAGCAAGAACTTCGCCGCGAGTGAGGCGTCCGTTTTCCGTGCATACGACTGCGACGCTTGCTGTCGTGGCAAGTTCAAGGCCGGGGAGGGCATAGATGTCCTGTTCGAAGATGAATTTTGCTCCTTCGCGTCGGATGTTGATGCAGCTGAGGAATTCCTGTCCGAGTCCGAGCGGCTGTCGGTATTCGATTGTGACGGAGCGCAAAACGGGATCGATACCCTTGAGGTGCATTTCGGCAAAAGAAAATCCGGCCGCACGGCAGAATTCGTGACGCGTATGCTCCATGTAGTGGAGATAGTTTGCGTTATTGACAATTCCCTGGCAGTCCACTTCGTAGTCGCGGACTCTCATCGGGAGTTGAAAAGCGTAATCTTTACGGGTCATTGCAGTCTGTTTGGTTTCTGTTGTCAAATTTACTCAAAAACTTTGTTATGCAAAAAAAATGCCCGACCTTTGTGGAAAATCAATCAATCAGTTTGAGAGTATGAAGAAACTGTTATATCCGTTCGGTGTCGCAGCGCTCTGCATGTGCGCCGGTTTGAGTTCATGCAGCAGTGATGCGAAGCTTAAAGCAATTATTGAGGCGAGTGCCAATGCGTGTCCCTCCGAGATCGCAAAGGATTTCGTAATGGAGAGTATCAAGGATGACGGGTCTTATGTTGTCTACCGCTATGTCTATGCCGATTCGCTTTATGATCCTCTTGCCAATATGAAGAGATACGGGGCTGAGAAGGTCAAACAGACGAGCCTGCGCACGCTGCGCGACACTCCTGGATCGAAAGAGTTTTTCGAGGAGGTCGGCAATGCGGGCCGAGGCTTCAAGTATGTCTATATCGGCATGCCGTCGGGCGACAGTTCGGCGCTTGTGATAGAGCCGGAAGAGGTCCAGACTATAATCCGGGAGCAGGCTGCGAGCTGAGTCAGTCTCTTCGTCATGTCTCAATCGCGCTTCCGGGGATCAGTCTTCCGAATAGTGGCGCAGCACCCGTCGGTAGGAATTGAATATTTTCGATTTCGAGACGAATCCGATGTAAACACCGTTGTCGACGACCGGGAGATTCCAAGCTCCTGTGTCGTCGAACACTTTCATGACGTGTTCCATTGTCGATTTGACGTCGATCTCTGCGGGTGGAGAGCTCATGAATGTTTCTACGTTTATGCGCCGGTAGAGGTCGGTGCGGAACATTATGTTGCGAATTTCGTCGAGAATGACCACTCCGAGCAGTTTGCCGTTATCGTCGAGGACCGGGAAGAGGTTTCGGCTCGACCGGGAAATGACGCTGACCATCTCGCGGAGGTCCATGTGAGGTCTGACGGAAAGGAAGTCTGTTTCGATGACGTTGTCGATCTTGAGTAGAGTGAGGACGGCTTTGTCTTTGTGGTGGGTGATCAGTTCGCCGCGCTGAGCGAGACGCATCGCGTAGATGCTGTAGGGCTCGAAGAATTTGATTGTCAGATATGAGAGGGCAGAGACGATCAGCAGCGGCAGGAACAGGGTGTAGCCGCCGGTCAGTTCGGCCGTCAGGAAGATGCCCATCAGCGGAGCGTGCATTACACCGGACATTACACCGGCCATGCCCATTAGCGCGAAGTTCTTGACGGATAGGTCGAGTCCGAAGATGGTGTTGAGAGAGTAGGCGAAGAAGAATCCGGCCATGCATCCGACAAACAGCGATGGGGCGAACGTTCCGCCGACACCTCCGGCGCCGTTTGTGGCTGAAGTCGCAAATGCTTTGGTCACGGTGACAGCAAGTATGAAGAGGATTATGAATAGGGCTGAAGAGCGTTCGGAATAGAATATCGAACCGTCGAAAATGTCTTCGGTGTTTCCGGAGAGCAGAGATATGATCGCGTCGTAGCCTTCACCGTAGAGGGGTGGGAACAGGTAGACGAGTCCTGAAAGGATGACTGCGCCGATCGCAAAACGGAGCCAGATGTTTGTTACGCTGCGGAACATGTTTTCCATCATGTTCATGACGCGTGTGAAATAGAGCGATGTCAGACCGCAGAAGATTCCGAGGAGTATGGTGTAGGGGATTCTGGATGTCAGGAATGGTTCGGTCTGAACGAAGTAGAATTCGGCGTTATATCCAGTAAAAACATAAGCGGTTACTGCACCAGTGATCGAGGCAACGAGCAGTGGCATAACAGAGACAGTCGTCAGGTCGATCATCAGGACTTCGAGGGTGAAAAGCATTCCTGCGATCGGAGCCTTGAAGATTCCTGCGATACCGGCCGCGGCTCCGCATCCGACAAGAATCATCAGTACGCGCGGCGACATTCTGAACCATTGTCCGACCTGAGATCCGATTGCGGCTCCGGTGAAAACGATTGGGCCTTCAGCTCCGACAGAACCTCCGAATCCGATTGTCACGGAACTTGCACAGAGAGATGTGAACATGTTGTGGCGTTTGAGCCGGCTTTTGTTCTGGGAGATCGCATAGAGGACCCGTGTCACACCATGAGATATGTTGTCGCGGACTACGAAGCGGACATAGAGAAGGGTGATCAGCACTCCGACGGCCGGGTAGACGATGTAGAGGAGCTGTCCGCTCGTTACGTTTAAGTTGCCGGTCAGGGTAGAGGATATCAAAAAGATAAGTCCTTTCAGAGCGAGCGCGGCAAAGCCGCCTATTATACCGACAATGAGAGCGAGCACAACGACGAAAGTCTTTTCCTTGATGTGGCGTTCGCGCCATTTGGAAATGCGGAGCATGGTGTCGCTGAATCGTCCCGAGGGGTGGTTTATTGTGGATGTTTTAGCCATTCTGTAAAAGAGCAGATTTGTTTAAAAAGAACTGGATTGTCTGATCAGATTCCTTTACCGGAGAAGACGGTTCGGAAGGTGTAGAGCAATATTTTGAGGTCAGAGAGAATTGAGACGTTCTGAAGATAGATCAGATCGAATTTCATTCGTTCGATCATCTCGTCGACAGATGATGCATAGCCATATTTGACCATTGCGAGGGATGTGATTCCGGGGCGCATGCGGTGGAGCAGAGCGTGGGCCGGTGCCCGTTTTTCGATCTGTTCGACGAATTCCGGGCGTTCGGGCCTCGGTCCGACAAGCGACATTTCACCCCGGACAACGTTGAGAAACTGTGGCAGTTCGTCGAGGCGGTATTTCCGCAGAATCCTGCCGAGAGGAGTTATTCTGGCGTCGCCGGGTGAAGACAGGCGGGGCTTTCCGTCGGATTCGGCATCGCAAACCATTGTCCGGAGCTTGAAGATGGTGAAGTGGCGTCTGTGGCGTCCGACTCTTTTCTGTCGGAAAAAAGCAGGTCCGGGCGAGTCGATTCTGACGGCCAGCGCGAGGATTCCGACAGGTATGGCTGTCAGGAGCAGCATCGTCAGGCCGATCGAGAAGTCGAGCGCTCTTTTGGAGCAGAGCGTGGATGGGGGGAGATGGGCGTGAGAAACGTCGATCAGCGGATCGGCAGTGAAGCTGACAAGGCGCTGGTTGAGAAGATACGGAGGGAGCCGCCGCGCGTCGACGAAGATCGGAAGCTGAAAAGCGTAGAGCCTGTTGATCGTCTCGAGAGTCGCTTCCCATCCGTCGGGGTCTGGCAGGACGATGAAACGGGAGATCTCGCCGGCCGTTATGGCATGTTCCATGTCGCTGATCGGGACACCGTCGGATTCGCTGCATTCGGGACATATGTTGTCGGCATAGATTCTCAATGCGGGGCGGAATCCGAGGTGCGGCATGCGCGAGGCTGCAAACTCACGGAATGTCTCCGGCATTCTTCCCGGTCCGACGATTGCTGTCGGGAAGGAGATCCGTCCGTCGGAGATGCTTTTCTTAGTGAGCGAGGTGATTATTACGCGGGGTATGTAGACGAGGAGGAAGAGGAATCCGAAAACGGCAAGAAAGACACGGTAGTCCTGTCCGCGGTCGTTTGTCAGGTCGTTGATAAGGGCGACGAAAATGATGACGAGCGTTCCGACCAGAGCGGTAGCGACAGTTGTGGTGAATTCGACGACGCGGGATTTTGCGAATATGTTGGAGTAGAATCCCGACATGTAGTAGACGACGATCATTCCGAGTGGAAACAGGATCTGTCCGGCAATTACCATCGGAGATCTCAGAAAGTCGGAGAGCGAATAGTAGATGCTCGCGCTCGGGAGCAGCGAGTAGCGGACCATGTTGAAAAAGAGCACCGCAAGAGATGTCGATAGCCAGTCGGCTACGACATAGGAAGTCACTTTGCGGGCATGCAGGTTCATGGACGTATTATTTTAAAGGATGAGTCATCGGAAATCTTGATGATGGATGATGGGCGGCGTGGCTGAGTGTCGTCGCGACGATAGATAGCGACGTAATCGACCGCGCGGATTATCTCGTCGGATATTTCGCCGAAGAAGCGCGGTGTCGGTTTGCCGCTTATGTTTGCGGAGGTGCTTACCAGCGGGCTGCGAAGCCGGCGGCAGAGTTCCTGACAGAAAGGCTCGGCCGGGATCCTGAAACCGGCACTGCCGTCAGGGGCAAGCAGCGGGGTTGCGAGTCCGATGGGATGGTCGACAATGACGGTGATCGGGCTGACGGCTTCTTCGATGAGCTGGAAGGCTATTTCCGGAAGTCCGTCGGTGAAACGCTCGAGCTGGCCAGAGTCGGCAACGAGCGAAATCATTGACTTGGCTTCAGCCCGGCGTTTTATTTCAAAAATACGGCGTATGGCTTTTTCGTCGGCGGCATTGCATCCGATTCCCCAGACGGTGTCGGTCGGATAGAGGATTACGCCGCCTTTTTTCAGGGTTTCCACCGCTGCATCAATGTCAGATTTCAAATATCGGTTCATGATTACAAACGTTCGCTTAATGTATATGCAAAGATATATAAAAGAAATCAAAAAGTCAATGAACTCTTTGCCGTATTTGGGTCCGCGCCGGTTGGGGGCGGGCCTTTGTGCGCATACGGCGGCGCTCAGGAGGGAATGGCGCATTGGGGTGGCGCGAAGAGGGGGAGGAT
>CAJUHM010000073.1 GCA_910586475.1 uncultured Muribaculaceae bacterium
GACCTGCGGCTTAACATGTCAATACATTAATTTATTTATACGAGATACTTAACAACGTCAATTTAATAAGAAAAGTGAAGGTTTGCATCACAGAAAAACCGAGCGTTGCCCGCGACATTGCGAAAATACTTGGTGCGGAGAAGAAATGCGAAGGCTACTATGAAGGTAACGGTTATGCCGTCACATGGACTTTCGGACATCTCTGTACGCTAAAGGAACCGGCCGACTACACAAACCTGTGGAAAATCTGGTCGCTCGGATCGTTGCCGATGATCCCGGAACGCTTCGGAATCAAACTGATTGATGACGCGGGAATCAAGCGTCAGTTCAAGACGATTGAGACACTTATCGGTAATGCTGCCGAGGTGATCAATTGTGGCGACGCCGGTCAGGAAGGTGAGTTGATTCAGCGGTGGGTCATGCAGAAGGCCGGAGTAAAATGTCCTGTCTATCGTCTGTGGATTTCGTCCCTGACAGACGAGTCGATCCGGGAGGGATTCAAAAATCTGCAGCCTCAGCAGAGCTATGACAATCTGTATCTCGCTGGTCTTTCGCGCGCCGTAGGTGACTGGCTGCTTGGGCTGAATTCGACGCGCCTCTTTACGCTTAAGTATGGCCAGCCGGGTAATGTGCTTTCAATCGGGCGTGTGCAGACACCCACACTTGCTCTTGTGGTCGGCCGTCAGCTGGAGATCGACAATTTCAAGCCGGAAGACTATTGGGAGATTAAGACCGATTATCGTGGTGCGGCTTTCTCCTCGGTCAAAGGACGATATTCATCGGAAGAGGAGGCGCGGGCCGTCATGGAAGTTATCGCCACACGGAGTATGACAATAACTGATGTTCAGGAGAAGAAAGGCAAAGAGGCTCCTCCGCGCCTGTTCGATCTGACATCGCTTCAGGTTGAATGCAACAAACGCTGGGGATGGACAGCCGATGAGACGCTGAAACTGATCCAGTCGCTTTATGAAAAGAAAGTGACAACGTATCCGCGTGTCGACACGACATTCCTTCCCGACGATGTCTATGGAAAAGTTCCCGATATCCTCCGCCGCATGCGGCCCTATGAGAATCTGACGGCTCCGGTTCTGGCTCTGCCGAAACTGCCGAAAAGCAAAAAGGTTTTTGACAATTCCAAGGTGACAGACCACCATGCTATCATTCCGACAGGGGAGTCTCCGGACTATCTTGCCGGGAATGAAAAACTAATGTATCATCTGATCGCCAGACGATTTATCGCGGCATTCTATCCCGATTGCATTTTCAGCTCAACGACGGTTTTGGCCTTGGTTGGAGATTCCGGGTTCAAGGCAACCGGTAAAACCATTCTGTCGCCCGGCTGGAGAGAAATCTATCTGAAAGATAAAAAAGAAGAGAAGGACAAGGAGGCCGATTCAATTCTGCCGGTCTTCACGGTCGGTGAGTCTGGCCCGCATAAGCCTGAGCTATTGAAAAAAGCGACCCAGCCGCCGAAATTCTACACTGAGGGTACGCTCTTGCGTGCGATGGAAACGGCTGGCAAAACCATAGATGATGAAGAACTCAGGGACGCTATGAAGGAAAACGGCATAGGACGGCCTTCGACAAGAGCAACAATAATCGAGACGCTTCATCGGCGCCATTACATCTGTCGCGACAAGAAAAACATCAAGGCTACGCCTGCTGGAGTCGATCTGATCTCACTCATTAGCGTAGAACTTCTCAAGAGCGCGAAACTGACCGGAATCTGGGAAAATAAGTTGCGGCGCATTGAGAAAGGCAGCTACGACTCACGTGAGTTCATCGGCGAGCTGAAGCAGATGATCAGTGAGATTGTCGTACGTGTTCTCAGCGACAATTCTAACCATAGGATCATCACTGATCAGAAAAGCGATTCCGGACCAACAGCCGTAAAAGAACCGAAAAAAGCCCGTGAAACCAAGCCGAGAGCAAAGCCGATAAGAAAATTCGATCAGGTTGTCTGTCCGCTTTGTGGAAAAGGTCATATCATTAAGGGGCGGACGGCATTCGGATGTTCTTACTATAAAGAGGGTTGCGGCATGATTCTGCCGTTCGAGTCCTATCCGGCAGATCTGACACCGGCAAAACTTAATAAAATGATACAGAAGAATTATGGAAAAAGTTGAAATGCTTCCGGTTGTTGACGAGAACGGCAATGTCGTGATGGCGGCAGAACGCTCCCGCTGTCACGGACCGGAACGATTGCTTCATCCTGTTGTCCATCTGCATGTTTTCAATCGTTCTGGAGAGCTGCTTCTCCAGCGTCGGTCAATGTCCAAGAAAATCCAGCCTGGAAAATGGGATACGGCTGTCGGCGGCCATGTCGATTATGGCGAATCTGTAGACGAAGCCCTCCGACGGGAGGCCGGAGAAGAAATCGGACTCAAAGGATTCATTCCGGATCCAATAGTGTGCTATCTTTTTGAGAGTCCGGTCGAACGGGAGCTTGTCAATTCATTCCGCACAGTCGTTTCTTCGGATTTTCTTCCGCAGCGTGAAGTGTCAGACATTGATGAACTTCGGTTTTTCACCGCAGATCAGATCGAAGAGATGATAGAGCGCGGAGACGTGACTCCAAATTTTGCTCTTGAATACAGAAAGTATATTCTCTGAGGGATTCGTACGGCACTCTCAGAACAGATAGGCTATTAAATCTGTTTGACTGTTATGAACAGCCAGTTAATAAACGACATACTTCAGATCGGAGGCGTGGTCATCGTCCTTGGGGCTTGCCTCTGGTGGATAGTGCGTCGTTGTCTCCGTAAAAACAGTTCTTCATGTTCTACAGATTCAGATGATCCATGCAGCGAGTGCGGGCTCATCCGTCATTGCAGAAAAAAATCCGACGCGAGACCGAGAAAAAACAATCAGACATCATAAAACGCTGTTCCAGCTTATTTGCGGTTCATGCGTTTCAATAAATTGTAGGAGGGAACAATTCCGAGTTCGCCGGCTTTACTTAGGTCGGACGATCCGGCGGCACGGTTGCCGAGCTGGAAATAAGTGTATCCCCGATTATAGAAGGCCTCACCGAAATCCGGTTTCAGTTTAAGGGCCTTGTTGAATTCATCAAGTGCTGAAGCATAGTCGCCGGTTTCTGCGAGAACTACTCCTTTGTTAAAGTGAGCCACCGCCATATTGGGCGAAAGCCTGATGACAGTATCAAGGTCATTCAGAATTTCCTGAACTTCGGAGCGGAGCGACGGTGGCGTCATGTTCCGGTTATTGTCGGCCGGCACACTCGTGCTTTTTGCAATGCGGTCGCGGACATTGGCGCGCATCAGATAGGCAGCGGTGAAATCCGGCGCAGCCTCTATCGCACGGTTAAGATCAGTCATGGCTGCCTGGAAGTTTCTGACGGTGATCTGATCCATAGCTCGACCGAAATAGTCGATTGCGCGTGGATTGTGGGTTGCAAGATATGAGTTGTAATATTCGATCGACTGGAAGTGGCGGTTGATCTCGTCTGGATCTGTCAGGCTGTATTCGTGATTCGTCACCTGCAGCAGATATCTCAGTGCATGGGTGCGGTTCAGCTCATCGACCTCCTTCAGATAGTCGCCGGTCGGTTTTAGCTCGGTAGGAGAAGTGTAGTAAGTAATCGTAAACATAGGCTCGAGCTCGATTGTGACGCTCTGATCCTGTACTTTCCCGCGGATATTCTTGTTGTTGAATTCACGATCGACAGTAGCATTGTCTGAAACAGTCAGCAATGTCGAAAACTGGCTGGCGACAGCATCTTCAGAATCTGGATCGAAGGCATCGTCAGCAGAGGAAGCGCGGTCAAGAATACGGCTTGGATCGATAAGATTCTGCAATCCTTCCCTGGCCTTCTGCCGTTTTGCGAGAGCGATCGACTTGTCAAGGTCGGACTGAGAAGCTTTCATGCCCATGCTCTTCTTTACGTCATAGCGCAGAAAATAGGCCAGCGCGAAGTTCGGAATCTCGTCAATGACGCGGTTTATGTCATCGAGAGCCAGTTTGAGATCCCCGATCTCCCGATATAGCATGGCGCGATTGAACAGCGCGCGATACTCTTTGGGACGAAGCAGGAGAACTTGCGAGAGGTCATCAATTGCCCGGTTGTAGTCATGAACTTCCATTCGAAGCAGCGCGCGGTTATAGACCGCAACGAAATTTGTCGGTTCGAGTTGCAGCGCATAGTCATAGTCGCTCATAGCTCCGATGTAGTCATCGAGACGGTAGCGGATGAAAGCACGGTTGATATAGTAGCCGGCAAATCGTGGCTGAAGTCTGATCGCATCATTCATGTCGGCCAGGGCCTGGGAATAATCTTCGTTGCGGTGGATGGCAATATCAGCTCTCATTAGATAGCCGTTGACGCTGTTCTTGTTGATCGAAAGAGCTTTTTCAATATCTTCAATAGCGCCGATCGTATCAGCCTTCTCCAATCTCATTTTTGCCCGTCCGAGATAACCTCCGTCAAAGCCGGGATGGGCTTTGAGCAGCTGTGCGAAACTTTTCTCGGCATTATCGTAATCTTTGGAGGATTCCTGGGCGAGAGCCATGTTGTAAAGGATACCCTTGTTTTCCGGAAGAAGAGTCAGCGCATGCGCATAGTCAGCGATTGCGAGCGAATCCTGACCAAGGTTCTGGCGTATTACTCCGCGCAGTTCATAGGCGTCGGTAATAAACGGATTCCGTTCGATTGCCATCGTGACATCCTGATCTGCACCCCTGAGGTCGTCGAGGTTGAATTTCGCAAGTGCACGGAAAAAATAGGGCTGGGCCAGATATGGTTTTGCCGAGATTACCTGATTGAAATATTGTATTGATACAACATAGTCCTCAAAATAAAGCGCGTTGCGACCGATCTGCATGACCTGATCGGTGTTGATCTGAGCTTTTGAGCCCATGATACCTGCAATGATGAGAAGGAGAGTTATGAGATGGCGGTTCATTAAGTCTGATTCCTTTCTAAATAAAGAACAAATTTAGCGAATTATCGCAGACCTGTCATAATTTTACGCTGAGACTATGTTTAGTTTTAACTTTCATTCACTTGAACAGGGGTTTTCGATGGATTTTCCGAGCCGGAGAAAGAGTTATGCAGGCTATGTGACTGATGTGCCTCTGTGGGATTGTTCCCGCGATCACCTTGAAGTTTGCTTGACCCATCGCGAGCCGTTTCGCAAAAAAAATTGTATCTTTGCACTATGGTAGATAAAGAAAAAATAGTAGTGATCGGCGGCGGTTTTGCCGGACTGAGTTTAATAAAGCATATTGATAAGGACCGGTTCGATGTGACACTGGTCGATCGTAATAATTTCCATAGTTTTCCTCCATTGTTCTATCAGATTGCCTCCAGTGGCGTTGAGCCCGGAAGCATTTGCTTTCCCTTCCGGCGTGAGATTCGTCGCGGAAAAGCAAAAGGCGTCAACTTCCGGCTTGGAGAAGTCAAATCGATTGACTACCGGGAGAAAACAATCACAACGCAATATGAGACAATCAGCTTTGACCGCCTCGTTATTGCTGCGGGAACGACGAATAATTTCTTTGGCGATGACGATCTGGTAAAGTATGTCTACACGCTTAAAAGCACCGCTCAGGCAATGAGAATGCGCGATGAAGTCCTTGACCGGCTCGAACGTGCATCTATTGCCGCATCGTCCGAAGAGCGCCGTCGGCTGTTGAGTTTCGTTGTGATCGGCGGAGGTCCTGCAGGGGTTGAGATCGCAGGCGCCTTAGGTGAAATGAAACGTTTTATTGTTCCGCGGGAGTATCCGTCGATTTCCCAGGACGAGGTGAGCATTATTCTTCTGGAAGGTTCCGGCTCGCTGCTCGGAGCGATGAGTGAGAAATCGCAGGCCGACGCTCGGAAATATCTGCAACGCCTTATGGTGGATGTGCGTCTCAACTGTCTGATGAAATCCTATTCTGAGAATGTCGTGACACTCTCGGATGGCTCCGGCATTTACTCCGGAATGGTCATCTGGACCGCCGGAGTTTCCGGGCAGCCAATCGAAATGGAGAATGCCGGTGACATCATGGGACGCGGCTATCGTGTGAAGGTAGATCAGTTCAGTCGGGTTGAAGGCCACGATGACATCTTTGCGATCGGCGACATGTCGCTGATGGTCAATGATGGATATCCGAAAGGCCATCCCCAGCTCGCGCAGGTGGCAATTCAGCAGGGGCGCAATCTTGCGGCTCAACTGAACTCCGGACGCTTCGACACCCCGTTTCAATATAAAGATAAAGGCACCATGGCCACTGTCGGGCGCGATATGGCCGTAGCGGATCTCGGCAAGACTCATTTCTCGGGATTCTTCGCATGGATACTCTGGATGTTCATCCATCTGATCTCGATTCTCGGCATGAGGAATAAAATCAGCGTTCTGATCGATTGGGTATGGGCCTATTTCAGTTATGGAACTTCGCTTCGACTGTTGCTCCACACATCCCGCTGGCCGCTGCGTTCCCGCTGGGGCGAGCGCTGATCGGTCACATTTGCAGAGATTGTAAGCTCGTGCGAGTATTGCAGAATAACTAAAAAATAAGTACCTTTGCAGCGACAGCCGGACATTTCGTCGCTCGCCGTCTCATGCGGCGTGAGGAAAGTCCGGGCAACGCAGAGCACCATATTTCCTAACGGGAAGCTATCGGCAACGGTAGAGTAATGTGACAGAAAATTACCGCCTCCACTTGTGGAGGTAAGGGTGAAAAGGTGAGGTAAGAGCTCACCGGGCGCAATGGCAACATTGCGTGCCGCACATCTTATGGGTTGCAAGGTCAAG
>CAJUHM010000074.1 GCA_910586475.1 uncultured Muribaculaceae bacterium
GATATATTAACTTAACTTTCAACTACTTCGGTAATTTTTACCGAATCATTGTTATGACGGGGCTTATCCGAAAACCTCATATCCAATAATTCTGTTCGATATGCCTATGGTTCAGAGAATGTATTCGTATAGTTTGCTGTGTAAATATTACGAAGACCCAGCGTCAGGCGGCTATTATATTGAGCGGGAGACAGGTCCGTTGCGGCTAAAGTATGCCTTGAATTTCGGTGCCATTTATGGGAACGGCCTGTTTTTTAAAGAGAAAGATCGAAAACGTGATAACACTTGTTCGGTAAAGATTAGAGCATTCTGATAAAACAGGTGTAGAGATAGAAGAAATAATGATTATGCGGATGGCAGGGACGCTCCACATGAATGTGTGTGGGGCATCTCTGATTTTGAGCGGCCGCACTCTCTCTTAGGGGGATCAGATGAAGCAGAGGACGAGGAGCTGGGCTATGACGACGCGGGCGAACATTGAGAGGGGGTAGGTGGTTGCATAGGCAACGGCGGCGTTGTCGCCGGGGGTGATTTCGCCGGCGTAGGTCATTGACATCGGGTTGGCCATTGCTCCGCTGACCATTCCGGCGGCTGTTCCGAAGTCGTAGTGCCACCAACGCATTGCGGCTATGGTCATCAGGAGTGAGGGTAGGATCGTGATGATGAATCCTGCGGCGACCCACGTCAAGCCGTTGCCACGGAGGATGGTGTCGATGAACTGTGCCCCGGCGTCGAGTCCGAGGCATGCGAGGAATAGGGATAGTCCGATGCCGCGCAGCATGAGGTTGGCGCTTCGGGTTGTGTAGGTGACGAGGTGGAAGTGGGGTCCGAAGCGTCCGATCAGGATGCCGACGACGATCGGTCCGCCTGCGAGTCCGAGTTTGATCGGTACGGAGATCCCCGGGATCGAGATTGGGATTGATCCGACGATGAGCGAGAGTACGATTCCGATGAAGATGGCTGCGAGGTTCGGGTCTTTGAGGTCGGTTACGGAGTTGCCGACCATTGCTCCGACTTTGTTGATTGCATCGGCTGTGCCGACGATTGTCAGGCGGTCGCCGAGCTGCAGGATGAGGTCAGGGCGGGCGAGGAGTCGCACTCCGGAGCGTGACACTCGGGAGATGTTGACGCCGTAGATTCTGCGAAGCCGCAGAGATCCGAGCCGGCGTCCGTTGAGCTGAGGCTTGCTGATCGTGATTGTTCGGGAGAGGAGGTTTTTGTCGAGGGAGTCCCAGTTGATGTCGGGTTTGTTCCAGTCGCGATCGCTTTTTTCGCCGAAGAGTACGGTCAGTCTGGCGACTTCGTCTTCGTTGGTGATCGCGAGGATGCGGTCTCCGTCGGACAGGATGTCGTCAGGACCGGGTATGGAGACGCTGTCGCCGTGCCAGAGGCGTGAGACGACGAAGTGGATTTCGCCGAGGGCGTTGATTTCCTTTAGGGACATCCCGAAGATTCCGGGGTTTGTGACTCGGAATTCGGCCACATAGGTGTGGTCGGAGTCGTTGTTGCGCCTCTGTTCGTAGTCGGATTTCCGGGCGATGAATTTTTTTATGATGATGAATGCGAGAATCACTCCTACGGCTCCGAGGGGATAGGTCACGGCGCAGCTCAGGGCCGCTCCTTCGGTCGAGAGTCCGAGCTGGCTTATGGCTTGCTGTGCAGCTCCGAGAGAGGGAGTGTTTGTCGTGGCGCCGCTCAGAATGCCGACCATGTCAGTCATCGGGATCGCCATCAGATAGCTGAGGGCTACGGCAACGGCTGATCCGGCCAGGACGAGTCCGAGTCCGAGAAGGTTGAGTCTGATGCCTCCGGAGCGGAACGAGCTGAAAAATCCGGGTCCGACTTTCAGTCCGAGTTCGTAGACAAAAAGCATGAGACCGAAGTCTTCGGCGTATTTAAGGATTTCGGGATCGATGGCCAGTCCGATGTGGCCTGCGAGGATGCCGGTGAAAAAAACGAATGTGATGCCCAGCGAGATTCCGCATATGCGCAGTTTTCCGAGTCCCAGTCCGATGGCAATTATGACTGAGATCACGCAGAGGGCCTGCAGGGCGGATTGCTCCCAAAAGAGACTTTCAAACCAATTCATATGCAAAATTACACAATCTCTGAGAAACTGGCGGAATCCGGATGGATTTTCTTTTTGCGGGGCTGTCGGGGAGGGCTGAAAAAGATCAGACGCCGGTCAGAATTTTGAAATTCTGACCGGCGCCATAGAGGGATATTGTTTTTTTCTTATCAGAATGCGAACATGGGGTAGGCTTCCATTGTCGCGTTGACTTTTGCACGGACTTTTTCGATGACAGCGGGGTCTTCGGGCGAAGAGAGGACGGTGTCGATCAGTTCGACGATCTGATGCATGAGGTCTTCTTTAGCTCCGCGGGTTGTGATTGCGGGAGTTCCGAGACGGATTCCGGATGTCTGGAAGGGGGAGCGGCTGTCGAAGGGCACCATGTTTTTGTTGGCAGTGATGTCGGCTTCGACGAGGACTTTTTCGGCAACCTTACCTGTCAGATCGGGGAATTTGGTCCGGAGGTCGACGAGGATGCAGTGGTTGTCGGTTCCGTTGGATATGATCTTATAGCCTCGTTCGATCATGGCTTCCGCCATGATTGCTGCGTTTTTCTTGACCTGTTCCTGATATGTTCGGAATTCGGGCTGGAGCGCTTCGCCGAAAGCGACGGCTTTTGCAGCGATCACATGTTCGAGAGGTCCACCCTGAGCTCCGGGGAATACTGCTGAGTTCAGCAGTGCGGACATCATGCGAATTTCGCCTTTTGGAGTGGTCTTTCCCCAGGGGTTGGGGAAGTCTTTGCCCATTAGGATGATTCCGCCACGCGGTCCGCGAAGGGTCTTGTGGGTTGTCGAGGTCACGATGTGGGCGTGTTTAACGGGGTTGTCGAGGAGTCCGGCGGCGATGAGTCCGGCGGGGTGTGCCATGTCGACCATGAAGATGGCTCCGATTTCGTCGGCGAGACGGCGCATTCGTGCGTAGTCCCATTCGCGAGAGTATGCGCTGGCACCACCGATGATCAGTCGCGGACGTTCGCGACGAGCGACTTCTTCCATCTGTTCGTAGTCGACGAGCCCGGTTTCAGCGTCGACGTTGTATTCGAGCGCTTTATAAACGAGACCGGAGAAGTTGACAGGGCTTCCGTGGGAGAGGTGTCCGCCATGAGAGAGGTTCAGTCCGAGGAATTTGTCGCCGGGATTAAGACAGGCCATGAACACGGCCATGTTTGCCTGTGCTCCGGAGTGGGGCTGTACGTTGGCATATTCGGCTCCGAAGAGTTGTTTCACACGGTCGATTGCCAGTTGTTCAACCTGATCCACTACCTGACATCCGCCATAGTAGCGGTGGCCGGGGTATCCTTCGGCGTATTTGTTGGTCAGGCAAGATCCCATAGCGCGCATGACGTCGTCGGAGACGAAGTTTTCAGATGCGATAAGTTCGATGCCTTTTTTCTGACGCTGATACTCGAGGTCGATCAGGTCGAAGATTTGTTTGTCGTGTTGCATGTCGAGAGTTGATTGAGTTTAAGTACCTAAAGGTGATTTATTTTGAGTTCTTTGATTTTTTCTTTTTCATGACGCTCCATCCGAATCGTCCGATCGGCTGTCCCTGTGCGAAGTATTGTCCGTGGGAGTAGCTGATGAGTCCGCTTTTGTCGAGTCGGAAGGCTCCGGAACCGGGGTCGATCAGGCCTTCGTCGGCGAGAACGCAAAGGACTTCGGCGAGAAACATGTCGTGAGATCCGAGGCGAATGATTTCCCTGACACGGCATTCGATGCTAACGGGAGATTCGGCAACAGAGGGGCATGAGACCATTCGTCCGGGTTCGGGTGTGAGTCCGTTTTCGGCCCATTTGTCGAAGTCCCGTCCGGATCTGACGCCGCACCAGTCGGTTGCGCGTGCGATCTCTTCGGTTGTCAGATTGATGGTGAATTCCATCCGGTCTGCGACGATTGCGTAGGAGTGGCGTTCGGGCCGAAGGGATATGTAGCACATGGCAGGGTCGGTGCATACGGTCCCGGTCCAACCGACGGTGATCAGATTAGAGCTGTCGGGCGTCCCGCAGCTGATTAGTGCTGCGGGAAGGGGGTAGATCATAGTTCCCGGTTTCCACTGTTGTTTCATGTGTCGGTTTTGTCTGGGTTTGAGAAAATGTCTGAAATTCACACTATGGGAAGAGTGCCAAAGGGGGGCGTTCCGGTCGGTCGATTGAGGTCTTTTACGGTTGTTTCCGCCGGGTCTGAACGGTCAGATGGGCCGCTATGCGCTTGTGTCAACTCGCAGAGACGCTTCATGAAAATCCCACAACTAAATTCAAACAGTCTCTGAGATCAGTCGATTATGGCTTCGTGGGCTTTGACGGAGTGTCCGCAGTAGTGGCAGCGAATCGTCACGTCGTCGCGGTCGATCACGGAGAATCGTGATCGCATCGGTTCGTTGTTGCTGATGCATTTCGGGTTGCCGCATTTGACAATCCCGACGATATGGTCGGGGAGGACGACCCGGCGTTTTTCAACGACTTCGTAGTCGCGGATTATGTTTATTTTGGCGTTCGGGGCAATCAGGGCAATGCGGTTTAGGACGTTTTCGGGAAACTCCACGTCGGCAACCTTTATGATTCCTTTGGTTCCGAGACGGCGAGAGGAAAGGTTGTTTCCGATCGTCACGTTGTTGGTCATCTTTTCGATCCCGAGGATTCTGACCGCTTTGAAAAGCGCTTCGCAAGGAACGCGGTCGATGACAGTGCCGGCTCTGAGGGCGGCAACGGCGAGTTCTTTTTTGTTCTGTGTCATAGTGCGGCCTCTTTATAAATGTCAATGTCCAAAGCTTTGCAAATGATAGCCTGTCGGGCAAAAAGCCCGTTGCGGGCCTGTTCGAAATAGTAGGCTTTCGGGTTGTCGTCGACGTCCCGGTCGATTTCGTTGACTCTTGGTAGCGGATGGAGCACGCGCAGGTTCGGTTTTGTTTCGAGGAGCATGTCGTTGCGGAGAGTGTAGAGGTTTTTGACTCGCTCATATTCCATGATGTCGGAAAATCGTTCGCGCTGTACGCGAGTCATGTAGAGGATGTCTGTTGCGGCGAGAACGTCAGAGTCGAATTCGGAGTGTTCGGTGTAGGGGATGCCGTTTGCGTCGCAGAAGTCGCGGTATTCTTTCGGCATCCGCAGCTCTTCGCATGCGACGAAACGGAATGTTGGGTTGAAGTAGCGCATGGCCATCAGGAGAGAGTGGACGGTCCGGCCGTATTTGAGGTCGCCGACCATTGTTATTGTCAGGTTTTCGAGCGATCCCTGTGTTTTGTAGATCGAATAGAGGTCGAGCATAGTCTGCGAGGGGGTGCTGGTTTGCACCGTCGCCGGCGTTGATGATTGGTGT
>CAJUHM010000075.1 GCA_910586475.1 uncultured Muribaculaceae bacterium
GACGACGGCACGCGATAAGTCGCGCATCTGTGTCGTCGAGCATTGCGTTTCGAAGCGCGAAGCGGCTCCGGCAAAATCTTTTCCGGGCATTGAGACAGAGGCTGGCTGCGTGAGGGCTGAACGTGGATAGGTGTACCGTGATACGGCATCTGTGTCGCCTCCGAAAAGTGCGGCCGAGGCAGCTTCGAGCGGAGAGTCGGAGGCGAGTGCGGCTTCGATATCGGTCAGGGGGAGAGGACGCCAGCCGGCTGTCGGGCGGTGGAGCGCGTCGTAGCGAGTCATTGTGACCACGTCGGTGTTGCCTGAACCGAAGCCTCTGGCGATTTCGGCAACGGAGAGACCGAATCCGTCATAGATGGTCTCGGTTATTGCGGGATCGGTCAGGAGAGTCGCGCGGTCTTTTATGTAGGTTTTTGTCATCACGAAATTTCGGCCGGGAGTGTCTGATCCGTCGTTACGGAGTCCGTAGGCATATTCGGTTGTTGTGAAGCCGTCAGGTCCAGTGACTCTTATAAGTCGCCCGCCCTGATAGGTGAATTTTGTCACCGAACCGTCGGGGGCTGTCGCGGCAGTGCATCCGACGAGGGGGCTGTTGGTGAATGAGCTGACGAGCCGAGGTCCGTCGGGAGTCCCTTCGGTGATGGACGCAAGCATGTTGTAGCGATCCCAAGAGAATGTACGTTCGGGAGCACCAAGCTCCCGCAGCCCTGTGGGGAGTCCGCGGCTGTTGTAGCCGGTGATGTTCTGTCGGGCGATCACAGTGCCGTCGGCGCCGGTCAGAGTGATGGCTGTAGGGCGCGCGACGCCGTTGAAAATGCCGTATTCCCATGAGCGAGTGATGGTGTCGCGTCCGTCGACAACCCACATTTCCCTTACGGGCAGTGAATGGCGTCCGCGATTGGCTGCACGGGAAAAGAATGAGGAGCTGACGTTGTCGGCGCGTGCGATATAGTGTTCCATCGTGTGTCCGCCTTCGGTTGTGCGAGTGCCGAAGTGCATGCGGTAGGATGCGGAGAGCCGGATGCTGTCGCCGGGAAACGGACTGAGGGTTATCGGGCCGATGATTTGGAATGTGTCGCGCCGCGCTGTTGAAAGAGGAGTGAAGCCCCAGAAATCGCTCGTCGTATAGATGTTACTGGTTGTCGAGACACGTTTTGATCCGTCGGGGAAATAGCGTGTTGAGACGACGGAGTCACATTGGAAGCGTGAGCTTGTGAGGGAGGCAACGCAGAAGTCTAGGTCGGACAGTTTTTTGCAACCGTGTTGCGGAATGAGGCTGGCCGGAATGAGATCGCGCACGTTCTTGTGCTGGTAGACGGATGTCAGAGTCGAGTTCTCATCATGAGAACTGTAGGTGAAGACGCTTTCAGCCAAAGGAGAGTAAGAGCCTTCAGTGCCGGAGAATGATGTGGCCGAGATGAGTAGCGGGGCTGCGCCCGGTTTTTCTGTGAAAGAGCCACCAAGAGCGGCGTTTCTGCCCATAGCTTTGAAGACGCCCTCAGGAGCGTTGAAGGGAGGACTTGCAAGCGCGGGGTATCGTTCGTCGCGAAGAGCAATTTCCGAAAAGTGATCAAATGAGCCATTGCAGGCACTGACAAAATCGAGGCGGCACGGTGATGTGTCATAGCAGCGGCGTGTCATCACCGGATTGTCGACATCCGATCCGGAAATGCGCTCTTCGACAGTGCCATAATAGATACGCGCGTTATGGGGTGAGTGTCCCGGTGCAAGCGAGGAGTCGTGGAATGTTACGGAGTTGGAGTAGACAATGATTTCTTGTAGCGGATCTCCGGGTCTATCGATCACTTTCGCGGTGCCACTGATGCTGACGAAGTCACCGAAACTGACATTGTCGAAATCGATCGTACACATCGGGTCGGAGTAGCTGAACTCGCGTATGCGTCGCCGCAAGGTCACGGAGTCAATGGTCTCGATGCTGCGCAGTCGTGAGCCGATGGCGAGATTGAAAGTGTCGAGCGGAGTGCCAGAGAAGTTGCGCCGGATGTAGGTCATCGCACTCGGTTCATAGGAGTAGCGGGTCAGGAGGCCGGCGGCAGTTGAGTGTTCGCGCAACTCGCCTTTCTGCGGAGAGAGGTAGGGTTGAAAATGTAGCTCTTCTTTCGGCGAGAGACTGTGGGGGTAATAACGCCGGTCTTCGTTGAACTCTCCTGTGAAAGGGTCAATAATGGACTGCGATGCGTCGTTGCCGATCAGAGGATTCGGGTAACCGAAAAAATCTTTTTGAGAATCGGTGGTCCAACCTCCATAGGCGAAGTTGTGGGCGTCAAGCAGTTTGCCTTCGCTTCGGATTTCAATGTGACGAAGGGTTCTGATTTTGTCGGATGATGCATAGTCGAGGGATATGTCGCGCACACTGCGACCTTCCGGGGAGGTTATGGTTATTGTCTTCAGTATGGCGGGGGTTGAATGCCCGGATCCAGCCGAGGCGTGCTCGTGGACAAATGTGGCTGTGGCAGCGCGGCTGATGATCGATTGCAGCAATTTCTGATCGCGAAATGTGGTGACGGCATGGTCATGAACTGACGAATTGCCCGACCAGACGGATTTTTCGATGCCCGACCAGTTGTAGCGGTAGAACGAGTAGGTGTTGCTTTTGTGTACTTTATCACGCGTCCATTGAGGAAGGGGTTCATAGACGTATGAGACGGTGTCGGCCCCTTCGGGGGATATTATGCTGGTGAGATGCCACGTGCTTACGGCATTGTTGTAGTTGGGCAATTCGGTAACAGTGATTGTGGCTGGTTTGTAGTGGTAGTCGATGTGTTCGCGCTCGGTGAAAAAGTAGCGCGTCCTGTCGGGTGTGGAGACTATGAAATCGCGTACGCCGTCGCGCAGGTTGCCTGTGAAAGCGATGTTGATGTCAGACTGTGGAGTCTGGATGATTTTTTCTCCGATCACGACGAAACTGCCGCTGCCGCCGGGACAACTGTAGCTGTAGCGGTCGAGAGAGGCTTCTTTTCGGTATTCGTCAATGTCAATAAGGTATTTCCATCCGTCGGGGTCGGCGGTGATTGCGGCAGTGGAACGGATGTCGAGGGGTTTGGCTTCGTCTGGAAATCCGACGATATGTCGCGTGACACATCCTGCTCCGGACATGCTCCATCCCAAGCCGAGCGATCCGGGCTGTTCGTCGACCTTGTGCGGGCCGATTGCATGAGACAGGGAGAGCGATACTGCAAGATCGCCTGATTGCCATTCGAAAAGTGGGATATGAAGGCCGGCTGTGCCGGATGCGAAATCCACGTCTTCGTCAACATGCCGTGTCATGGCTGCTGCTTCCGGCGAAGGAGCGGTGACGATTGCGTCGAGAGTCGGAGCCGGACTGAATGAACTGTTGTCGCTTCCTATTGATGAACTTGCGCGACTTACAACGGCTGTAGAATCTGTGGCTGTGGTGTCGGCTGGCGCGGTTGTCAGCGTATCGGCAGGCATTGCGTTGACGAAACCAACCGATAGCAGCAGGGCAGGAAGGAGTGTAAGCACGTTTTTCATAGGCCAAACATTATGGTTCTGGATACTTGTTTTTCGCCGCATGTCACAGTGATGACGTATTCGCCTGCGGGCAGGTCGGACAGATCTGCAGAAATGTTGTCGGCGTCATGTTCGGCGATCCATGTGCGTCCTGCGATATCGCAGACAGATACGGAGACCGGGCCTGAAGCCGAGGCGGTCAGCCGGCGTCCTTCGACAGCGAATTCAGGATCGCTGCCCGGCGCTCGCGGGTCGACATTGTTATTGGGGGAGTGAGATGCGTTGAGTTGAGGGTAACCGTAAGAGCTGGCTGGCCTGAGTGGAGTCTGTGGCGTGTCGTGTTCTGTTGTGTTTTCGAAGTTGAGAGAGGGAGGGAATACCGCTGTATGGAATTCAGTCACAGGCTGACGGCCATCGGCGTGTGTGGTCCGGATGGTAGTTGTGGCCAGAGGAGCGAGGTTGGTCCTATCGCGCCATGTGAGTTCGGTCTCTGTGATTGTTGCGATAGATGTATCTGCCGGGGCAAGGGTTCTGCGATAAACACGCCCTACGCTGTCAAGGCGACAGCCGCGCAGGGTGTCGGCCACAGATAGAATCAAAGTCCGGGGCGAAAACGAAGCTGTTGCCACGATGCCGGTGTCGGAATAGACGAATGCCATGTCTCGCCGTCCGTGTGCATAAAACGGCGAAGCCGTGGCGGGTACAAGTCCGGGGGGAATGGCAATTGCGAAGTCGGAACGTTCGTGCGATGTCTCGATGTGATTGAGGATCAGGGAGTCGGATACTATATGGTAGCCTCTCCATTGCCACCCGCGGTCTTCAATGATAGTTGTGTCACTGGCCAAGTATCTCCATTGTGTATCGAATCCCTCTGCTGATACCCAGGATAGATCGACTGTGATGCTGTCGCAAGTGGCGTCGAATTCGGTTGATGAAGCATGGCCGCGGAGTATTGTTCCTTCTGTGGGGACTATTATGGCCGAAAGAGCGGCCAAAAACTGAAATAGCAAAACATACATCATTCTGCGCTGGCGTTATAGTGATTGGCATAGATTCGTGTGGCAATTTACGGAATATTATTAAATGTTGCAAGTTTCTGGTCTGATTATTTTTTGAAATATATGCAAGTTGCCTGTTATCAACGGAAAACCGGTCTGTGGAAT
>CAJUHM010000076.1 GCA_910586475.1 uncultured Muribaculaceae bacterium
AAATTTTATCATCTTTTTGACTCGTTAGGAGTCAACTTTTTTCAGGGCGAGACAATGTGTCGCGGGTCAGCTTATGGCGGAGGGCCTGATTGATGTTCTGCATCTTACGGTGCGTCCTGTCGCGCTCGGCCGTGGCCTGCGCTTTTTCAATGAGGGGTTGCCACGGTCGGAATTCTCATTAACTAAGATCAGTCAGTATGGCGATATTGCAGAACTGATCTATGGCAGAACCGTCTGAGAAGGTCGGGCGCCGGTCAAAATTTTGAATTCTGACACAGCGCCATCCTGGATATCCGTATTTTTACCGGTCGCCTACCATTTTACCGGCTCGTTCAGTATATTGCCGTCGGTTGCATCTTCAGCGGAAAATGTGTTGCCGCGATACTGTATGCAAAGCATTACCAAAGGTTCGACACCGCTGTTTCGGACAGAACGTTTCCCCTCAGGCGCAACCCTGACAACCGAGCCTTCCCCGATCGGGAAGATATTGCCGTCTGCCTGAAATTCGCCTTTGCCGCGAAGGAAGAAATATAGTTCTTCATGGTTTTTGTGGGTGTGAAGAAAACCTGTTTCCTGGCCCGGCGCGAATATCTGGAAGGAGAATTCTGCGCCTGTCGTTTCAACAGCCTGTCCGCCGAACACCTTGTCGGGGATTTTGATTTCCGGTCCAAGTTCAAGAACATAATCCTTAATGTCAGCGAGGCTGCCGAAGTCTGCCGCGCAGAAATTTGCGCCGTTTCTGATTATCTGAATCTTTTTCATAATAGCGTGGTTGATTTATTGATTAATGATTTATGATTGCGTCAGATTGCAGTAGAGCTGCAGGAAAAACAGACTCTGAATTTCCTGCGGAAAAATTCTTTAGCGGTGCAAAATTAGGGACTAAAATGGGCTTTGTCAAGAGGTTACGTTTTGCTCATATAGTAACCTGTTTATTACTTTTGTTGGGAAGCAGTGAATTACACAGATCATTTTTTTACAAAAAAATGATGGCCTTGTATATGTGCGGAATTGTCAGTACATTTGTGATGTAAAGCGATGTTGATAAGAAAGTCATGGAAATTATTACGCATTATCTTATTTATTCGGCTTTACACTTTTAGCGGTGTCTTTCTGACGTTATTTCTCCGAATATTCAGTCGTGTGGAACACGACACTCCTTCATATTCGAAAAAAATACCGCCTAAAAATCCATACTCTGAAAGTATAAAATAATTTTCACGACTTACTTATGAAGAGAAATAAGGAAGCAAATTCGATTATCGAGATATGTCCCGTGCGCAATGTGGTGGCACGGTTCGGCGATAAATGGTCGCTGCTTGTGTTGCTTGTCATTGATGGCGAACGCGTGGTGAGGTTCAACGAACTGAACCGGCTGATCCCCGATATTTCAACCAGAGTCCTCTCGACGACCCTCAAAACGCTTGAGGCCGACGGACTGATCGACCGTCGGGTATATGTGCAGATCCCGCCGAAGGTGGAATATCGTCTGACCGATACGGGGCGGTCGCTCATTCCTCTGATCATGCAGCTGACCGAATGGGCGCAGGCCAATATGAAGCGCGTCATGGCCCACCGCTGCGAATATGAATCGCGTCAAGCCGACTGAAGAGACTCAGCCGAGAGTAAAGAGACTTTTCAATCCTTTAATAATCTGCCGCAATCGTGCCAGTCGCCGATCATTTCGCCTCGCTCGCTTGCATTGATGAGTTTTGTCAGCCGGCTCTCAAAAAGATCGGGCTTGGAAATGACTCTATGGACGTTGTCGATTCTCACTCTCTGATATAATGGCGGAAGGCTACGAAAATTCTTCCAGGCAATCGGATGAGCCTTGAATGTCGAGAGTATTTCCGGAATAATCACAAATTCAGCGTCAAGATCCGGACAGACAGCACGGCCTTTCTCTGTCATCAGTCCGAGGCGTTCAAGCCGCCGGCATCGCTCCTTGTTGAGCTCTGTCCACTTTCCGGATCTGCTCCGCGGGCTGAAATGCTGGAGCGTGACGCCATCGACATTCTTGACCGTCGAGTCGATCCACCCGAAGCAGAGGGCTTCCTCAACGGCATCGAGATACCACAGTCTGTCGTCTGGCGGAGTCTTGCCACGCTTCACAGCTATCCAGCACTCCTTTTCGACAGTGCTGAATCTTGTGAGCCATTCGCGAAATTCATTGCGACGGGTAATGTTGAGGATCGTCTTAGGTTCTGCCATAATTCCGGAAGATCAGGTTTCGTCGGCGGTCCGTCGGATGAGGAAAACGGTCTTTGTTATTATTCTTCGGCTTCAGCCCGTTTTCTTACATTTTCGAGAAATTCGTTGATGCCGCATAGATGCTCGCGCACACGGCCGTCGCCGAATTCATATACTTTCGTAACGATACCATCGAGGAAGTCGCGGTCGTGGCTCACAAGTATAAGAGTGCCGTCGAAGTCGCGCAGAGCCTGTTTCAGAATATCCTTTGTCTTAAGGTCGAGATGATTCGTCGGCTCATCGAGAATCAGCAGATTGACCGGTTCAAGCAGCAGCTTTATCAGACATAGGCGCACGCGTTCGCCGCCGGACAGTACCTTTACCTTTTTCTGGTTTTCTTCTCCGCCAAACATAAAAGCACCTAAAAGGTCGCGAATCTTCAGGCGTACGTCGCCCACGGCTATATCGTCGATAGTCTGGAACACCGTCAGCTCGCCGTCGAGCAGCGAGGCGCTGTTCTGGGCAAAGTAACCAATCTTGACGTTGTGGCCCAGTGCAAGCGATCCGTTGAAATCAATCTCTCGCATAATAGCTTTGACCATAGTGGATTTTCCTTCGCCGTTGCGGCCAGCGAAAGCCACTTTGTCGCCGCGCTCAATCATAAATGTCGCCCCGGCGAACACAGGCTTCCCATCGTAGCTCTTGCCGACCCCGTCGGCTATGACCGGGTAGCTGCCACTGCGCGGACAAGGTGGGAATTTAAGACGTAAAGCAGACGTGTCTTCCTCATCAACCTCTACGATATCGAGCTTTTCGAGCCACTTTACCTTGCTCTGCACCTGGTAGGTCTTGGAGTATGTGCCTTTGAATCGTTCGATAAATTCGCGAGCCTCGGCAATCTGTTTCTGTTGGTCGTCGAACTGCTTTTGCTGTTGCTGGCGGCGTTCGCGGCGCAACTCAAGATAGTGACTGTAGTTGGCCTTGTAGTCATAGATTCGACCCATAGTCACTTCAATTGTGCGGGTCGTGATATTATCGATAAACCGCCGGTCATGGCTGATCACAACGACAGCCATCGGACTGTTCGTGATAAAATCCTCGAGCCAGCCCACAGACTCGATGTCAAGATGGTTGGTAGGCTCATCGAGCAGCAGCACATCTGGATTCTGCAACAGCAGCTTGGCCAGTTCAATACGCATGCGCCAGCCACCCGAGAACTCGGAAGTCGGACGAGAGAAATCGCTGCGTTTGAATCCAAGGCCGAGCAGAGCTTTCTCTACATCTTCCTCGAAGTGGGTCATGTCGATGGCATAGAATTTCTCACTCACTGTAGCCACCTTCTCAATCAGTGACATATATGAGTCGCTTTCGTAATCGGTGCGTGTAGCCAATTCCTGATTCAGCGCGTCTATTTCAGCTTCCATTTCCTTAAGATGCGCGAAAGCCTGCGAAGCCTCTTCGAAAACTGTGCGGTGATCATCTGTCATCATATGTTGCGGCAGATAGCAGATCGTGCAGTCTTTGGGCACCGACACATTGCCTCGGCTGGGTTGTCGCACTCCCGCCAAAATCTTCAGCAGCGTACTTTTTCCGGCCCCGTTCTTGCCCATAAGGGCTATGCGGTCTTTAGGATTGATTACGAATGAAATGTCCTTGAATAAGGTGGTGCCACCGAATTCAACTGAAAGAGCATCAACTGATACCATTATATTATATAGTAGAATTTTTATGCAAAGGTAGTAAAAATCACTTAAAGGCAAACCATGACAGATGGCAGTATTTGCTTTTCAGATGGCCGTCTGTGAGTTGCCGGTCTCCGGATAAATCTTGACGTTCATCATTTTTGGTTGTCAGATCCTACATTGTTGCTATATCCACCGATGACACCTCGGATTTTGACTTTTCAATCAAAATGTACCGGCCGGTCATAATGAAAGAGGGCATTGGAGAACAGCGTGATTATGGAGGAATCGATGATTCAAAGCTGCTTGATCCACTCTTCCATGCCATCGTTCCGAAGATGACTGCCGAGCTTATGACCGAGGTCGCGCAGAGCTATTATGAAGCAGATGTAGACTGGCCAATACCCTCATACATACCCCTCCGACCACAAGATTCCGGAAGCCTTCCTGCGACAACTGGCAGCAAAGCAATCCTCAGCATCGTCAT
>CAJUHM010000077.1 GCA_910586475.1 uncultured Muribaculaceae bacterium
TTATGCCTTAAAAAGTTTTGATGTTGTAAAAAATTAAGATGCGTCAGCCCTGCAATTACCCCCCGACAAGCTTTGATATTCGGCTTTTCGGAACTATCTTTGCACCGGATTAGAGGTTGTTTAAAATCAAATGAGAAAACCGCCTCAGGAGAATGGATGCGAAAAAGCATTTTTTTCAACCTCGAAAAGTGACTTGAAATATATGTTTAATGTTAAATAAATATTTCCGAAAGCCGCATGGATGGATTTTTGTCATCAGACAGCCTCTTGATATGAAAACTGCGGCCATGCGCATACTGTCGGCATTGGTAGTCCTCATCGTTACGTGGGGATGCAGTTCGACGCGTCATGTCCCGGACGGCAGCTACCTGCTCGACGACGTCAGGATAAACATCATCGACTCCTCCGAAATACGTTCGGCCGACCTCGTCAACTACCTCCGGCAGACGCCAAACCATAAGGTTCTCGGATTCGCAAGACTTCAGCTCGGAACCTACAACCTCTCCGGAAAAGACTCCACAAAATGGTACAACCGATGGCTGCGACGCATGGGACAGCCCCCGGTGATTTTCAGCGAGGAGCTGACCGACGCCTCTTCACGCCAGCTCCGCCTCGCCCTGATAAACAAAGGCTACATGGACGCCTCGGTCGAAGTCGACACAGCTGCACGGCCCGACAGGAAGAAGATCAATGTCACATACAACGTGACAACCCGCTCGCCCCACCGCGTCGCCTCCATGACCTATGAGATTCCGGACACGACCATACGCCGGTTCATAATGGCCGACTCTGCCCGACTGACAATCCGGCCAGGCAACAACTTCGACCGCAACCTCCTCGACGCCGAACGGGCCATGATCGCCGACCGCCTGCGCAACCACGGCTACTTCGCCTTCTCGAAAGACTACATAACATTCCTTGCCGACACCGCCGAAAACTCCCTCGACGTCGACCTGACAATGTGTGTCAACCCGCCCCACTCCGGAACACAGACACATCACGAACCAACAGACTCCATCGCAACCCACCAGCGCTACATCATCAACGCCGTGACCTTTGTCGCCGAAGGCACAGGCGCCGGAGCGGTCCCGCTCGCCGACCTGACAGCCCCATGCGACACAATCGACTATCAGGACATTCGCGTCATCTACGCCAACGGCGACCGCTACATCAAGCCCTCCATCCTCAGCGAGAAATGCTTCCTCCTGCCCGGCGCCACCTACCGCGCGGCAGCCGTCGACCGGACCTACGAAGCCCTCGCGCAGCTCGGAATCATCAAAAGTATAAACATCGAATTCGAGCAACTCCCCGAAATCGACGGCACCCGCCGGCTGAACGCAATCATCTATCTGACCCGAAACAAGAAACAGAACGCCAGCCTCGAACTCGAAGGAACAAACTCCGCCGGCGATCTCGGCTTTGGAATAGGACTCAACTACCAGCACCGCAACCTCGGCAACTTAAGCAACCTGCTCTCGACCAAGTTCAGGATCAACTACGAAAGCCTCTCCGGCAACCTGTCCGGCCTGATCAACGACCGCTACACGGAATATGCCTCCGAAGTCGGCATAACCTTCCCCAAATTCATGTTTCCCTTCCTCTCCCGCTCCTTCAAGCTACGCCAGAAAGCATCGACCGAATTCGCCCTGTCGTTCAACTATCAGCAACGCCCCGAATACACCCGCATAATCGCCGGAGGAGCCTGGAAATACAAATGGGGAAGCCGCGACAACCGCGTGCGGCGCACATTCGACCTGATCGACATCAACTACGTCTACCTTCCGGAAAGCACCATCGACTTCATACACCAGATAGCGCCCTCCAACCCGCTTTTGCGCTACAGCTATGAAGACCACTTCATCATGCGCATCGGATATTCCTACCAGCGGACCAACCGACGCATTCTCAACCCGACAATCGGCAACGCGCCAGTCCAAAGACGGATCTACAACATGCGCGCATCAGTCGAGACCGCCGGCAACCTGCTCTACGCAATCTCATCCATCGACGGACAGCGCCGGAGCGACGGCGTCTACAAAATCTTCGGAATCGCCTACTCCCAGTATGCCAAAGCCGAATTCGACTACTCCGAATCCCACTCATTCACCCCGCGCCACTCTCTCGCCTTCCATGTCGGAGCCGGAATCGGAGTCCCCTACGGAAACTCCCGCGCACTCCCATTCGAAAAACGCTTCTATGCCGGAGGAGCAAACAGCGTTCGGGGCTGGAGCGTCCGAACCCTCGGACCCGGAGCCTTCGACTCACGCAACTCCGTGACCGACTTCATCAACCAGTGCGGCGACATAAGGCTCGACCTGTCGCTCGAATACCGGGCAAAACTCTTCTGGGTGTTCGAAGGAGCCGCATTTCTCGACGCCGGAAACATCTGGACAATCCACGCCTATGAGAACCAGCCCGGAGGAATGTTCCGCTTCTCGACCTTCTGGAAACAGATCGCACTCGCCTACGGAGTCGGACTCCGCATGGACTTCACCTACTTCCTCCTCCGATTCGACCTCGGCGTCAAAGCCTACAACCCGGCGATGAACCAGCAGCGATGGCCGCTGCTGCATCCAGACTGGAAACGCGACACCGCATTCCACTTCGCCGTAGGCTACCCATTCTGATCCCATTGACAAAACAACAACATCACCAACCGATATGCTCGTAATATTTGACTTAGACGGAACCCTGCTGAACACAATCGCAGACCTCGCGGCCGCAACCAACTACGCCCTCGAAAAGACCGGACTCCCCACACACGCCCCGGAAGCTTACCCATACTTCGTCGGCAACGGCGTGCGCCGTCTGCTCGAACGAGTGCTCCCGGAGGATGCACGCACCGAAACCAACATCGACACAATGATGGCCCACTTCCGCGCCTACTACGAATCCCACATGGCCGACCTGACAGTTCCCTATCCCGGAATCGTAGACCTCCTCCACAGCCTGCGCGAAAACGAAATCAGCATTGCCGTGGCCTCCAACAAATACCAGCTCGCCGTCGAACGCCTGATCCACCACTTCTTCCCATCCGTCGAATGGGCCGCAATCGAAGGTCAGAAAGAGGGTGTCCCCGTAAAGCCAGACCCATCCATCGTCTTCGAAATCCTGTCGAAATGCCCGACCCCGAAAGCCAACGTGCTCTACGTCGGAGACTCCGGAGTCGACATGGACACCGCCCACCGCGCCGGAGTGACATCCGTCGGAGTGACATGGGGATTCCGTCCGGTCTACGAACTCAACGAACACTTCGCAGACCACATCGCCCACAGACCCGACAGCATCCTGGAAATGGCAATGGACATAAGAAAGAATTCAGTTCGCAATAAATAGCCACTCTTCACCGCCAGATACTGTCAATATGCCATCCCGACTGCACAAAACCGCTTTTTTGTGCAAATTTATTCCCGATCAGTAAACTTTTCTCCAAAAAAATTGCTAATTTTGCAGCCTGCATTGCCATGAGCAATCGATTTGGCGTGGCCATGCGGATAGTTATAGATTATTTATCCAACGCGTAACTATGAAGCTACTCCAACAAAAGCTGTCGGCCTACACCGAGCCCCAGAAGGCTATGGCTGCCGGCATCTACCCCTACTTCCGCGCTATTGAAAGCGAACAGGATTCCGAAGTAAAAATGAACGGCAAGAAAGTCCTGATGTTCGGATCAAACTGCTACACAGGACTCGTCAACGACCCCCGTATCCATGAAGCCGCAATCGAAGCGACACGCAAATACGGGACCGGATGCGCCGGCTCGCCGTTCCTCAACGGAACCCTCGACCTCCACAAACAGCTCGAAGCACGTATCGCCGCCTACATGGGCAAAGAAGACGCAATGGTCTACTCGACCGGATTCGGCGTGAACCTCGGTGTCGTCTCGACCCTGACAGGCCGCGAAGACTACATCCTCTGGGATGAACAGGACCACGCATCAATCATCGAAGGACGACGTCTGTCATTCTCCCAGTCGCTCAAGTACAAACACAACGACATGGCCTCGCTCGAGAAGCAGCTCCAGCGTTGCGACCCAGACAAAGTCAAACTGATCGTAACCGACAGCGTATTCTCAATGGAAGGAGACGTCGCCGATGTCCGCTCAATAACTCAACTCGCAAA
>CAJUHM010000078.1 GCA_910586475.1 uncultured Muribaculaceae bacterium
CAATAACGTCTGAAAATGGATTTCATTACATTAACTTTTTAATAAAACATACTTAACGATTGGTTTTAAGCGAGATGACTGACGCGCAACAGGCCACCTCCGACAGCATTCTACTGCCGATCCGGCGATCACAAGACGCGACGGCGTGTCTAATATTCTCAGACTATCGTCTCTTGGATATTTTCGAAGAACTTTCGCCTTTTGGCCCTGAAGATTTGAGCGTGAAGCTTTTAAGGGCTTTCATGGGTGGAAAGTCGATCTCAACAGGGATAGATCCGTCATCCTCCCATTGAAACCATCTTTTGAAGTCGACTCCCTCGATGTCTGTGGCCACAAATTGTCTCCCATCCGCTGTCACAAGGACAAGGTTGTCTATCCGCTCAGCTGTATGAGGCCGTCCGACCAACGATCCATAGACTCTGATCAGATCCGGCCTATAGTCGATTGCCTCGATCCTAAAGGTTATAAAACCGGAGTTTTCATTCTTTGAAGTAGTGAAACCCGAAACCTTTTCGGCACGCAACAGGCCACAACCCAGCGACGCCACTAAAATGAGTAAACAGCAGATTTTCTTCATTGTCTGATAATTCTTGCTTAGGGGTGGGAATAACGATGTTCTACTCCGTCTCCTTGGCTTCGTTCCAGAGTGCGTCCATCTCGGCAAGAGTCATATCTTTCAGCTTGCGACCCGATGCTTTAGCCTGAGATTCAACATAACCGAAGCGAGCGATAAATTTCTTGTTAGTCAACTCAAGAGCTTCATCCGGATGAATTCCGTAGAGTCGCGCTACATTGACAAGACTGAAAAGAAGATCTCCCATTTCCTGTTTCATCTTCTCCTTATCACCGCTTCTGGCCTCTGCCCGGAACTCCGACGCCTCTTCCTGAAACTTTTCCCAGACCTGCTCGCGTTCATCCCAGTCAAAACCGACATTAGCCGCCTTCTCCTGGACGCGGTAGGCCTTTATAAGGGACGGTAATGTAGATGGAACACCTGAAAGCACCGAACGGTTCCCGTCCTTCTCCTTAAGTTTGATCTGCTCCCAATTCTGCTCAACCTGATGGGCATTGTCGGCTTTGACCTCTCCGAACACATGGGGATGTCGGAATATCAGCTTATCATTGAGAGCTGTCGCCACATCACAGATGTCGAACTCTCCAGTCTCCTCGCCGATCTTGCTGTAAAACAGAATATGAAGGAGAACATCTCCAAGCTCCTTTTTGATATTGGGCCTGTCTTCGTTCAGAAGAGCCTCGGCAAGTTCATAGACTTCCTCTATCGTGTTGGGACGCAACGACGCATTGGTCTGCTTTCTGTCCCAGGGGCACTGAGCCCTAAGGATGTCGAGCGTGTCGATAACTTTGCCTAAAGCTTCGATTTTATCTTCTCTGGTGTGTCGCATCACGTTATTGATCTAAGTTACTGTACTTTAAAGTTTGTGAGAGCAGTCTGAAGCCATTCGACGAAGCGCGCAACGTTCTCATCATAGGAATAGGACGAAACCAGCGGCTGGCCGTTGCCATCGAGCACAACATAATATGGCTGAGTACTTGCATTGAATTTAGAGCGCTGCAGATAGCTCCACTTCTCCCCTACGGTCTCGAGCCGGATATTCTTTCCGTTTTCGACAACATCGATTGATGCAGGCAGCTGATGTTTGTCGTCGACCATAAGAGTGATCAGGACAAATTTATCTTTTATCAGACCGCTGACCTCTTCAGTATCGAAAACCGCTCCTTCCATTTTCCGGCAGTTGACACAACCGTAGCCGGAAAAATCGATCAGAACAGGAAGTTTGTTGTCGGCAGCATATTTCATTCCTTCATCATAGTCGTCGAAAGACTTGAACCCTTCTGATCCATAGAGGTTAAAATCCTGAGTGAACAACGGGGGCACAAACGCGCTGACGCCCTTGAGAGGCGCGCCCCACAGGCCGGGCACAAGGTAGATCGCAAAACTAAACGAAAAGAGCGAGAGAAAGAAGCGAAGGATCCCGACATGTTCGGTCGGAGAATCATGACTGAACCGGAACTTACCAAGCAGATAAAGCGACAACAATACGAAAATCGCAACCCAGAGCGAGATGAAAACTTCGCGATCGAGAATTCCCCATCCATATGCAAGGTCCGCAACAGAGAGGAACTTCAGAGACAAGGCCAGTTCAAGGAATCCGAGGATAACCTTGACAGAGTTGAGCCAGCCGCCTGAACGGGGCAGCTCTTTGAGAAGCGACGGGAAGATCGCGCAGAGGGTGAATGGGATGGCAAGAGCAAGCGCAAACGCACCCATTCCGACCGCAGGACCGACATAACTGCCCTGTGATGCGGCTTCAACAAGAAGTGTGCCGATGATCGGGCCTGTGCATGAAAACGAAACAAGCACAAGAGTAAATGCCATGAAGAATATACTGAGAATACCCGTTGTGCGGTCAGCACGGCTATCCATGCGGTTGCTCCACGATGCAGGAAGTTTGATCTCGAACGCGCCAAAGAATGATATGGCAAACACCACAAGCAATGCAAAGAATATCAGATTGAAGACAGCGTTAGTCGCGAGATCGTTGAGCTTGCTTGCGCCGAAAAGCACAGTTACCGCAAGGCCGAGAACAAGGAAGATGACCACGATAGCAACGCCGTATGTCAGAGCATCCCGAATGGAACGGCTGCGCGATGAACTTTTCTTCAGGAAGAAGCTGACTGTCAGTGGTATCATCGGCCAAACGCACGGCGTCAGAAGCGCGAGAAGCCCCCCGACAAAGCCCCATACAAAGATATAAAGCCACGAAGCGCCAGAAACATTATCCGCTGCAGAAGCTCCGACTTTTGAAAAATCGGCAGGTGCCCAAAGCGGAGAATCCGGTCCAGATGTGAGACTCCGGGAAGCTGCCTCATTCGCTGACACTGCAGCCGGCGATGCGACAGGTGTGCCTACGGTCAGTTCGACAGGCTCCTTCTGAGGAGGAATACAAGATCCGTCGACAAGACTGCAGGCCTGATAGCGGATCGACCCCACAGCTTTGAATCCCTCGCTGCCTTCTGACAGCCGGAACTTCTGGCGGAATGTGACAGTCGTTTCCCACCAGCTTAAGGGAAGATTAAACGTCGAATCAAACTCTTCGGTTGCGGGAGTCGAAGGAACTATATCGCCGACAAGTTCTCCGCCGACGATCTCACTGAAATCAAATGTTGTCGCATTTGGCCCTCCCTCGGGGAGATTAAGGCCATAGATATGCCAGTTTTTCTGAATCGTCGCCGTGAACGACATGACACCTTCTTTTCCGCTTTCATCTTTCTCAATTTTCTGAGTCCAACTAACGGGATTGACAATCTCTGCATATCCGCAAAGCGATCCGCAAACAAGAAAAGAGATCAGGAGAATGAATCGTGACAATACTTTCATTTTACAACAACATTCTTAGTGAAATTATATGTATTAGGCGCTGAACAGGTGACATCGTTGCAACCCATATAGCTGACAGTGCCGACAATTTTTGCCTTAGCCTTGTCGACAACTTTAAAACGCTGACGGAAAGTCACATCCGAGACCCAATAAGAGAGTTTCAGATTGAACATCTTATCCTGTTTCTCTACAGGAGCAACAGAAGGAGTCATTGTCCCGACAAACTTTACTCCGGTGCTTTTTGTCAGATCAAAAACAGTTGCCCTCGGACCTCCCTTGGGCAAGCTTGTGCCGTAGAGATGCCACCCGTCTGCCACTCCTACTTTCATGATAACCTCGCCTTCAGTAGCGTTCTTCATCTTGACATTAGCCCTCCATGTGAATGGATTCTGAGCCGCTACAGTAGCCGCACAACCAAGCAAAATAATAAACAACAGGGATTGGATGGTTCTTTTCATATTCATTTTAAATTTTTAATTTGCAAAGTTACTACAAAAAAGTGAAATGCGGAAAGATATAGTGATAGAATTGA
>CAJUHM010000079.1 GCA_910586475.1 uncultured Muribaculaceae bacterium
AGAGCATTTCATTCGTAACGAAAAGGTCGTGGGTTCGAGTCCCACTCGCGGCTCTTCAACTTCAAATTAAGACACTCAGTTTATCATCAGATACGCTGAGTGTCTTTATTTTCCCCAATTGGCAAAACAACGCCTCTACTCCTGAGACAACGGACTATCCCGATGTGCGGGGAAATATGACATCGGATGTCAGAATGGAACCTATACACAAATTAAATGAGGGAGCCACAAGCTAATCGCCTGTGGCCCCCTTTCTATCTTCTTATTCGGAAGCTGTTCTTGACGGTCTGTTTCAGTGACTGCCATTTTTCTTTGAACCATTTGAACACTCTGCTGCTTCCGAGATGGAGACGGTAGCTGTTGCCGTCGGTCAAGCCGTGCTTGATTTACACATCGACATTGCCGACATCCACATCTTTTTTCTCGTTGGAGTCATAGACTCACCGAAAAAAGCGCATTTGTAAGCCTCATGGTTGCTTCTCGCACCGCTTCACTGCGGTGTCCGGATTCGACAGCCCTACTCAGTCATCGGCCCAGACCTCAGCCTCAGCCTCAGCCATCTCATCATAGGCCTCCCACGCAGAATCATTCTCACAGGTGATCTCCAGAGGAAGAACCGGCAGATCCGAGAGCGATTCATTAAGTTTTCGCCCAAAGATATTGGTACTTAACGTATAGAATACCCACTCGCGGATTCCGTCGCCGGTAAATATCCCGGTCATGACTGCGACAGGATCCTTTGTAAAAACGTCCTGCAGACGCTCAGTGACCTCCTCCATCTGTTTAGACGTGGCCAGATCCGGCATTCCGTCCTCCTGCCCGTCGTACTTCCATGAGATTTCAACTCTGATAGAAAATTTCGGATTCTTGCGGAATCTGTCAATATCTTTTCTTCCGGTCACGAGAATCAGCTTTCCTGACTCAGACTCCTGCGGTGATGTCCACCATTCATTTTCTTTTGACATGCTATATTTAGTTAAAATATGTTATTTTATATCTGAGATATTTGGTCGTTCAAAAAAATCGCTATAACTTTGCACCAGTTTTTCATGGTATTAGATTTAAGGTAAGAAGATTATTTGTCGTGAGACAAGTAATTTTTTTTCTTTTTATACCTTCGTGATCTATTTTCTAAAAACTTCAACTCAATATTTGGTTAATTCGGCGAACTGTTTCAAGCACAAAAGTAATCAATTTCCACCACATTTCCACGGGTAGACACCGACAACCCCACACATTCTGCTTATCAGAATTTCCATCGACCATCGAACCCATCCGATTATTTTGTTGTATCATTGCGATACAACACAGCCACTATAACTAACTATTGAGCGCACATCCAATCTATCGCAACGACAAGAAAAGAGCGTAAAATTACTATAACGAAATTTAATGGGGCCATATCAAACTTTTTGATATGGCCCCATTTCGGATTGTGCTAATATACAAAGTATCAATCGATATTTCTATTATTCATCTGAGTTCTTTTCCTCATATTCCTTAAGCAGCTTTTCCTGGACATCTCCGGGGACAAGCTCATAGGAGGCGAATTTCATTGTGAACGATGAGCGTCCACCGGTTATTGAGCTAAGAGCAGTTGAATAGCTCGACATCTCTTTCAGGGGCACCTTAGCGGAGATCTTCTCGAAACCATCCTCGCTCGACATTCCCATGATGATCGCACGACGTCCCTGAAGATCGCTCATGACATCACCCATCACATCGCCGGGAACCATCACCTCAACATCATAGACGGGTTCAAGCACCTTCGGATTGGCATTGCGGAAAGCCTCACTGAATGCATTGCGGCCGGCAAGACGGAACGAGATCTCGTTTGAGTCAACCGGATGCATCTTTCCATCGTAGATGCATACTCTGACGTCGCGTGCATAAGATCCGGTCAGCGGGCCTTGCTCCATGCGGTCCATGAGACCCTTGACAATAGCCGGGATAAAGCGCGCGTCGATCGCACCACCGACGATACAGTTGCAGACAACAAGCTTACCACCCCACTGCAAGGGGATCTCCTGAGTGTCGCGGACATTCATCTTGAACTCCTGGTTTCCGAAACGATAGCTGTCGGGTGCAGGCATTCCTTCATAGTACGGTTCAACTACAAGATGCACCTCACCGAACTGACCGGCGCCTCCGGACTGTTTCTTGTGACGATAGTCCGCGCGTGCAGCTTTGGTTATTGTTTCACGATAGGGAATTTTCGGTTCTTCAAACACAATAGGAAGCTTATCATTGTTTTCTACACGCCATTTGAGTGTTCTGAGGTGGAATTCACCCTGTCCGGAGAGAATTGTCTGTTTAAGCTCTTTGGACTGAACCACTTCCCATGTCGGATCTTCTTCATGCATCCGTGTAAGGATCGTCGAGAGTTTTTCGGCATCGCTTTCAGTTACCGGACGGATGGCACGCTGATATTTCGGGGCTGGATATTTCACGAAGTCAAAACGGTAGTCGCATCCTTTGGCATCGAGCGTGTTACCCGTACGCGCATCTTTCAGTTTAACAGTCGCACCGATATCACCGGCAGACAGCTTGTCAACCGGAGTCTTGATCTGGCCACATACACAATACAGCTGGGCAATGCGCTCTTTTGAATCGCGGCTCACATTATCAAGATCGACGCCGGGGGTCAGCGTACCTGACATTACTTTGAAATAGCTGACTTCTCCGATATGAGGCTCAACAGTCGTCTTAAACATAAAGAGCGAGAGTGGACCATTGCTGTCGGGCTTGACTTCGCGTCCTTCGACATCTGTCGGCGCCGGCATATCCTCAACAAACGGAACGACATTGCCAAGGAATTCCATCATGCGACGCACTCCCATGTCTTTTTCCGCGCTGACACAGAACACCGGATAGAGCGATCTGTCGACCAAACCCTTACGGATTCCTTCGCGCATTTCATCTTCCGAGAGATGGCCCTGATCAAAGAATTTTTCCATGAGAGTCTCGTCGTTTTCGGCAGCAGCCTCGACAAGAGCCTGATGGAGTTCCTGAGCCCGATCCATTTCTTCTGCTGGAATATCTTCGATCACAGGCACTCCGCCATCGGGTCCCCATGAATACTTTTTCATCAGAAGCACGTCGATCATTGAATTAAAGCCGGCTCCTGTAGCGAGAGGATACTGGACAAGGACAATCTTATTGCCATAAACCTCCTTCATCTGCTCCACCACATTTTCAAAATCAGCCTTTTCGCCGTCAAGTTGGTTCAGTGCGAAAATGACAGGTTTCTTAACCTTACCGACGGTGCGGAAAATATTATGCGTTCCAACCTCAACCCCATACTGGGAATTGATGACAATCACTGCCGTATCTGTTACATTAAGAGCTGTGATTGCGCTTCCGACAAAGTCATCTCCGCCCGGACAGTCAATTACATTGAGTTTTTTATTAAGGAATTCAGCATAAAATACCGTTGAAAAAACCGAATAACCATATTCTTTTTCAACAGGGAAATAGTCACTGACAGTATTTTTTGCCTCGACGGTACCACGACGTTTTATAACTCCACACTCGAAAAGCATAGCCTCGGCGAGTGTGGTTTTACCAGATCCCTTGCTTCCGAGCAGGGCAATGTTTTTAATCTCGTTGGTTTGATAAACTTTCATGCTATCAAATTTTTACAAGTGAATATTAGAGTTCATTGAGACTCCGGACACTGATCGCTACCGGAAATCGACCGCAAAATAGTAAATAATTTCCATTCGCTCACAATTATTTCACATGTTGTAAAACATTGTTTTTTAGAACATACATCATCTCACAGAGGCGCATGCACCTGCTGAATCCCTTCGAAGACAGGGCTTCCGGCTGTCGGGAAAGCAGGGCTGACGCATCTTAATTTTTTACAACATGAAAACTTTTTAAGGCATAAAGT
>CAJUHM010000080.1 GCA_910586475.1 uncultured Muribaculaceae bacterium
GGCTCCGCGATTAACTTTGCCGCTCACGATATACGACTTCAAAGATTTGTTTCAAGTCAAAATCTTAAAGGTAAAAGTGTATTCATATTCTCCTCCCGTTGCAGACCTTTCCTGGGAGCATATCATAATCCCCTCAAGAAAATCATAGAAGGGAAAGGTGGAATTATAGCCGGAGAGTTTTCCTGCCGAGGATTTGACCGCACCGGGCCGTGGGTTCTGATGGATGGCTACAATAAAGCCAGACCGAATGAGCGGGATATGTTCAAGGCAAGGCTGTTTGCGGAAAAACTTCGATGGAAATTGCATCCATTGGCTCTTATCTATAAAGACTCGGTTACCGGATATTCGGAGGGCATTACGATACGCCGCAAAGGTTCAGATATAATAGCGGGAAACAAGGTGGTGTTCCTAAATACCTTGACCTGTATAAAGTGTGGGAAATGTATCAAGGTTTGTCCGATGCACATATTCGCATTAAAAGATACGGTTTTACCTACTGATGAGAAAAATTGCATCCAGTGCCGGCTTTGCGCTGACAACTGTCCGACTTCTTCAATATATATCCATGAATCTTTTTTGAATGGATTGCGGATAGCACTTAGGGAATCATTCAGCGACAAATTACAGAGCAGTTATAATGCAGAAAATGGATAAATACATATTGTGATGCGGGAGCCGTCCTGACCGCAGGGCGGCTCCGGTGTTTTCCGGATTGAACAGTTTAGGAGAGCGAGGCGTTAATAAGTCATCTGTCTAACCAAATTATGATAAACACTATGGATCTACAAGATGAAATGAAAAAAGCCCAGGCGGCGAAGATTGTTTCAGAAGCAGCTGCAGAGGTCAGTGCTTCAGCAGAAAAACAGGCAGTCGAAGCGGAAAAAGAGGTTGCCAAAACAGAGATTGCAGAGAAGATAGCTTCGATGAAGGAACAGGTCAGCGGCGCGACTGCCAATATCAAGGATAAGGTCGGCGATGCGGCCGAATCATTCACTGACAAGGCTAAATCGAAGATGTCGGATGTTCTTGAAAAAGCAGCGATCAAGGCTGAAGAGCTTGCCGACAAGCTCCGGAAATAACGGATCCCATTACTCTAAACGCCATTGCTATAAACTGAGAGGCTATCCGCATGGACAGCCTCTCAGTTTGTGCTCGAAGCGGGACTCGAACCCGCATGGCCGCAATGGCCAAAGGATTTTAAGTCCTTCGTGTCTACCATTCCACCATTCGAGCGAATGGTTCGGCGGTTAAGGACCGATTTGTTTGGCAAAGTTAATGAAAAAATGCCAATATGCAAAATTTTGAGGAGGGAGAGAAGCCAACATCATCTTGAAATTATTGCATATGGAGATGATCCGGTGAATGTAATGCGATATCTCTGGAGTCCATATTTGTCGGACAAAGCAGGCCCAGAGCGTGGAGTTCCACAGGCAAAAACATCGTAGGTGCTCCCGCATTTATTGCAACGGAAAATGCCGGCTACATCGGCATCGCCCTCAAGCACGATCCGACTGACCTCAGGCACGCACACCGGACAAGCGAGATCGAACACCTGATAGTCGCCCATCGGGTCGGCCACAAGCAATAGTCCACCGAAACCGGTTCCTTCAAGTCCTTTGTAGGGAAACCCGACGGGCTGGCGCAATGGGGCAATGAAGCGCTGATATGAACCAGCACCAGAGACTCCGTAGAGTTCCCATTCGCCAATTGTCGTGAAGATAAGATTGACGTTGACCGGAGGAATCCTGTCGGAATCGACAGTGTTGCATCCGGTCAACCAATAAGATGAAACAATCAAAAAGAGGAGAGCGATCTTCTTCATTCAAAAAGGATTAAACATGATCAGGCGAAGAGCGTCGAGAACATTTCGCTGAATTTGTCGGCGGCTTCCTGCATCTTACCTCCGATCATCGGACGCAGCATAGCGGGAATTTCGACGTCAAGAACGGTCTCGACCTTAGTCGAAGTTTCGGATTCAGCAGCCAGATTTATTGCAATCGCGAAAGGGACAGGTGAATTAGCCGCCTCCAGACGCATGTGAGAATCGGGCTGACGTTCAACTACGTTGAAAGTCATTTCACCGACAGCCGGAGCTGTGATGACAATCGAGTCGGAAGTGAATCTGACGTCTCCGAGAGCGTTGCGGGCCGCTTCCGGAAGGGCCTCAAGGCGCTGCTGAAATGAGCTGAGATCGGAAATTTTAGAGTATACTTCGTGGGCGGGATGGTTGACCACCACCGCTTTTCCTGAATATTTAGCCATTATTTAGAATATGTTTAGGGATCTAATCAGATAGTTGGAACTGTTATTTCTTTGCAGTCCAGTTCGCGGGATCACGACGCCATTCGCGAAGGGTTTCAAGGTCGTCGGACTGGATATAGTCCGCCTTAAGAGCCGCTTCAAGCATTGAGTTATAGTTTGACAATGCGCAGACTTCAACGTTGGCATCTTTGAAACGTTTTACGGCAATGGGGAATTCATATGTGAAGATTGCCGCCATTCCGACGACTTCGCAACCGGCAGCACGGATAGCTTCAACAGCCTTGAGAGAGCTACCGCCAGTTGAGATGAGGTCTTCGATCACGACAACCCGCTGCCCCGGCTTCAGATTACCTTCGATAAGATTTTCCAGACCATGATCTTTCGGAGTCGAGCGCACATAGACATAAGGAAGTCCCATTGTGTCGGCAACAAGAGCCCCCATAGCGATCGCACCGGTAGCGACACCGGCAATTGCGTCAGGAGCGTCGAAATTCTCCATGATCACACGACACATTTCAACTTTGATGAAGCTGCGTACGTCGGGATAAGAGAGCGTTTTTCGGTTGTCAGTGTAAATCGGAGAGTTCCATCCCGATGCCCAGGTGAAAGGATGTTCGGGTTGTAGCTTGATTGCGCTGATTTTAAGAAGTTTTTCTGCAAGAAGGGTGTCGAGATGTTTCATGTTGAAGTAATTGAGATTTACCGGATTTTGTGCAAAGTTAGTAAAACTTCGTCATAAAATCCGAACCGATGCCCTCTAAAGTTTATATGTTATTTTAATTTAACACGCATTAAACGAATGTTTAGAAAAAACAGCAGCATAAAGAGAGGGGGAAGACAATATGTCAATGAACTCTTTGCCGTATTTGGGTCCGCACCTGTTGTGGGTGTCGGGCCTTTGTGCGCATACGGCGGCGCTCAGGAGGGAATGGCGCGTCGGGGTGGCGCGAAGAGGGGAAGTAGGGGCGGATGGCCGGCGTGTGGCAATATATATTGTTGGGCTGCGGGGATAATGATGGCGGTTTCCTGTGACGGCGCGGCGGTTTCTTCGTCGGGGGAGTGAAGGTCGAGGA